>CP064979.1:3839327-4159271 GCA_016699575.1 Flavobacteriales bacterium
TGTGGGCAATGCTTTCATGGTGAACCCCGATTTCGGCGGTGTGAAGCCGACCATGTTCATCTGCGGTAACGATGCCGACGCCAAACACGAGGTCGGCCTCATCCTCACCCAGTTCGGCTGGGAAACGGAGGACATGGGCGGCGTGGAAGGTGCGCGCGCCATCGAACCCCTGTGCATGCTCTGGTGCATCCCCGGTTTTGCCCGCAACCAGTGGACGCACGCGTTCAAGCTCTTGAAGAAGTAACCAACAACACCCCTATAGATATGCCCATCAACAGGAAAGCAACCGCCACATGGAGCGGTTCAGGTAAGGAAGGCTCTGGCCAGGTGACCACCACCAGCGGCGTGCTCAGCAACACCCCGCATTCGTTCCTGACCCGTTTCGTGAGCGAGGATGGCAAGGCAGGCACCAACCCCGAGGAACTTATCGCGGCTGCGCATGCGAGCTGTTTCACCATGAAGCTGAGCTTCGTGCTCGGCAACCATGGTTTCACACCGGAGAAGCTGGAATGCACATCCATCGTGACGATGGACAAAGTGGGCGAAGCCATGCTCGTGGTCGGCATACACCTCGACCTGAAGGCGAAGGTGCCCGGAATTGACACGGAGAAGTTCACGGTGTGCACCGAAGACGCCAAGGCGAACTGCCCGATCAGCAAGCTCATGAGCGTGCCGATCACGTTGTCGGCGGCGCTGGTTTAGCCCGTTACCGAGGGGTTGCTGAAGCGGTACACCAGCGCATCGCTGAAGTGGCCGCAGGCATCTTCCTTCCAGAACACGCCGCCGTTCTTGGCAACGACGCGTTGGCTTGCGATGTTCTCGCGTGCCACTTTGGAGGCGACGAAAGGCAGCTCGTGGACGCTGAACGCTTGGTCGAGCATCAGGCGGACGGCCTCGCTTGCATAGCCTCTGCGCCAGTGTTCGCGCAAGAGGCGGTAGCCCATCAGCACCGTGCCGTCCGACAGGCGACGCAGGCTGCAGCGACCGACCCAGGTGCCATCAACAGTTTCGATGGCCCACCGGCCGATGCCGTGCGGCAACTGCCTCGCGATATCAGCGATCCAATTCCGTGCGGCGCCAACATCGCGGAACGGCTCGTCGTGCACGTACTTCAACACTTCCGGGTCGTTGTTGAGCAGGAAGATGTTCTCCGCATCACGCTCCTCGAGCGCGCGCAACGTCAAGCGGTTGGCGGCGGCGGCGGTCATGGGGCGGGCACGTCTTCGATCCGCATGTACACGGGTTTGCGTTGCGAACGGATGAGGTCGCGTTCCTTGTTGGCGCCTGGACTTTCACCGATCAACAACAGCGCATCGCAGGCACCGATGACGGCAAGGGAGATGTCCATGACGGCCTTGTAGCGATCGGCAACATCGGCGTGTTCCAGGACGGGCAACGCGGCGTTCATACCGATCACAGGCACGTGTCCCAGTTCCAACAGGTGCGCGGCTGCTGCGTTGAGTGCGTCCAGGTTGGCCTGGCGCTGTTCGGCGGTGGGAGCGGAGTAGGGGCCTGCGATGCCGATGATCATGGTTGCTGGGGCTTCATCGATGCAGCCAAGGCTTGAAGAGCTTGTTCAGTGCCGGCAACAGCACGAAGACCATGAGCGGCACCAGGAGAGCGGTCATGATGAGCGTGCGCATGGGTAGCGCAATGCGCTGCAGCTGCGGGCCGAACAGCATGGAGAGCAGCGTGATGCTCGGATAGATGGCCACCCAGATCAGCACCGCGGTCTTCCACTTCGGTGGTGGTTTCATGGCGCGAAGATGCGCGCGCCCGTGTTCACCTCCGCCCGAAGAACTTGCCGATCGGCCCGATCAACCCGCCATGGATGGCACCGTTGCTGGCCACGATCTCTTCGCCGAAGAGCCAGTCGTCACCGCTGCGGAAGTCCGTGACCTGTCCACCAGCCTCTTCCACCAACAGTGCGCCAGCAGCCACGTCCCAAGGATTCAGCCCGTACTCGTAGAACGCCTCGAAACGCCCGCAAGCCACATAAGCAAGGTCCGCAGCCGCGCTGCCCAGGCGCCGTATACCACGGCTACCGTGCATCAACTCGCGCAGCAACTGCATATACTGCGCTTCGCGCCCGAAATCATCGTACGGGAAGCCGGTGGCCAGCAGGCTCTCCTGCAGTGTGTTGCGCGCCGAAACGCGGATGGGAGAACCATTGAGGAATGCACCACCGCCGTGCCACGCTGTGAAGGATTCATTCCGCGTCACTTCCAGGACCACGCCCACCGCCATGCGCTCGCCATCGTGCAGGCCAACGCTGATGCAATAGCACGGGATGCCGTGCACGAAATTGGTGGTGCCGTCCAGCGGGTCGATGATCCAGTTGGCGCCGTTCCTACGCGTGCCGGTTCCTTCCTCGGCGATGAACCCCGCTTCCGGAAGCAACTTTCCGAGGCCTTCCACAAGGCGTTGCTCGGCGCCCTTGTCCACGTAGCTCACCAGGTTGTTGAGGCTCTTGCTCTCCACGCTGGCCTCCGTGAAACGCGCGCTTTCCGTGCGGATGAACTCCGCCACTTGGCCGCACAGCGCCGCGACTTGTTCAGTGAGCAGATGCAGCTCGTTCATGCTTGGCGTTGCGTGACAACCAGATCCATCCGGCAAGCCCAACGAGGAACAACACCGTCGATATGACTTCGGCCTGGGTGATGTCGCCGAGCCATGGCGCGTTCACACGGATCTTTTCTATCCAGAACCGCTCGAAGCCGTTCAACATCAGGTAGAGGCAGAACAGAGTGCCCGGAATGTTCATCCGCTTCCGCACCAACCAAAGCACCACGAAGAAAAGGCCGCAGATGAGCGTCTCATAGAGCGGGGTAGGGTAGACGGGAGGGTCGAGGAAACTACAGTACTTGAAACGGCCATCGGCATCATGGTCCGCGAAGCAGGTGCCGCCAATGATCATGTTACCGCCCACGCCGTTCACGTTGTTCGGGTAGGAGTAGGCCACCATCCACGTCGGCAGGAAGGACGGCGCTTTGAACGCGGCCATCGGCACCTTATCGAGTGAACCGAAATGACGCTCGTAATAGGGTGCGTTCATGCGGATCCGCTCATCGATCTCGCCGGGCATAGCATCAGTGATGGTGCCGTTGCCCACGCTGACGTAGGCGCTGTTGATGATGCCCCAATCACCATCGCCGCTCACTTGGCATCCGATGCGCCCGATGGCGTAGGCGAGCATCAGGCCGGGTGCCGCACTGTCCATGCTCGGCAACACGGGCATGTTGTGTTTGCGGAAGAACCTGATGACCATAAAGCCCGCCACGAGCAGACCGCCGTACATGGTCAAGCCTGTGATGAAGCCTTCGGCGCTGGGTTGCTTCACGAAGCTGATGAAGTCCTCCGGGCTCTCCAGCCAATGGAACACCTTCGCGCCGATCATGCCCCACAGCGCTGCCGTAATGGTGATGCGGCCCACCAACTGGTAGGGGTGTACCTCCACTTCTTCCTCCTTCGGCGCGCCTTTGCCACGCCCACGCCACCACGAATAGCCCACCATCAGTGCGGCCATCGCGAAGCCCACGAACCAGTTCCCTTGTAAGCTGAGCAGGAAGCCCGGCGCGTCGTCGGTCACTTTGCACGAGTCGAGCAGAATGGGCCAGCCCTTCCAGCCGAGAACGAAACCCATGATGCCCGTGCTCACCAGATCACCTGTGCTGGGTGCACCACCGACCAGCGTCTTCGCTTTGGTGCTCTGGTACTGCCCCAGCTTTCCGCGCCGCTTGATCTCCACCGTGAGCGTCCAACTGGCCGCCACGAACGCCAGGGCCACGAAGAACCCGAAGCTGTTGAGGAACTTCAGGAAGCACCATTCGATGCCGGTGAGGTCGTAGAGCGCGTGGTAAAGTGTCGGGTACATCGGTCAGATGGCCGCCAAGGTCGGCACAACTTCGGCGCTGGCGCCGATCATGTGCCCGTCACCGTTGATCCGCTCCAAACGCACTGGCCCAATGGTGTTGGTCATCGCAGCCGAGTAAGGCATGGAAACCCGGATGTAGTTGTCGGTGTAGCCGTGCATCACACCATCCACGTTTTCGGACTCGAACAGGACGGGTCGAAGCGTGTCCGCATGCCTTTCGTAGTGGGCGCGCTGGAATTTGCTTCCAAGGATCCGTAGCTGCTTCGTGCGGTCCCGGCGCTCTTCCATGGGCACACCGTCGTCCATCCGCACGGCCGTGGTGTTGGCGCGTTCGCTGTACGTGAACACATGCAGGTAATCCACGGCGATGGAGCGCAGGAACGCGTGGGTCTTGAGGAATTCATCGTGGGTCTCACCCGGTGTGCCGGTAATGACATCTGCACCGATGCAGGCATGGGGCATCACCCGCTTGATGTGCTCTGCGCGATCGGCGTAGAGTGCGGTGTTGTACCGTCGGCGCATGCGGTCAAGGATGGCGTCGCTTCCACTTTGCAGGGGCATGTGGAAATGCGGCATGAACTTGCGGCTACCGGCCACGAAGTCAATGACGGCATCGGTGCAGAGGTTCGGTTCGATGCTGCTGATGCGGAAGCGTTCGATGCCGTCAACCCCGTCCAGCGCCTTGACAAGTCCGAGGAAGTCTTCGCCGTTCAACCGACCGAAATCACCGGTGTTCACCCCGGTGAGGACGATCTCCTTCACGCCCGATGCGGCAATTCGCTCAGCGATGGCAACCGTCTCCGCAATGGAGGCACTGCGGCTGCGACCGCGCGCAAGGGGAATGGTGCAGAACGAGCAGAAGTAGTCGCAGCCGTCCTGCACTTTCAGGAAGGTCCGCGTCCTGTCCGCGGCGTTGTACGACGGAACGAACTGCTTGACGTCCTTGATGGGGGAGTATCGGGCCTCACCCCTTGTTCCCCTCTCCAATGGAGAGGAGAGACCCGCCGACCGGACATCAGCAATGTGCTTGGCCAGGTCGAATTTCTCGTTGGCGCCCAGCACCAGGTCCACGCCGGGGATGCTGGCGATCTCCTGTGGTTTCAACTGCGCGTAACAACCCACCACGGCTACGAACGCTTCCGGATTGATGCGTTGGAAGCGGCGCACCCACTGGCGGCATTCCTTGTCAGCGTTCTCCGTAACACTGCACGTGTTCAGCACGAACACGTCCGGGCGCTCTTCGACCTTCACGCGGGCGTAACCAGCCTCCTCCAGCGAGCGGGCCAGCGTGCTGGTCTCGGCGAAATTGAGCTTGCAGCCCAGTGTATGGAAGGCGGCGGTGCGCGTGGAACCCATGGCGGGCCGCGAAAGTACAGGCGAGGGTCCACTGGTGACCTTGGTCCCAGCGAAGCCTTTGTGAAGGCCATCCTCATGTGCTGCCATCTTTGCACGCCCCATGCGCATCCTCATCCTCAACGGCCCCAACCTCAACCTTCTCGGTTCGCGCGAGCCGCACATCTACGGCAACACCTCGTTCGACGCCTACCTGCCGCAATTGCAGGCCATGTTCCCGCAGGCGAGCATTGTGTTGCTGCAATCGAACATCGAAGGTGAACTGGTGGAGGCCCTGCAACAAGCGCCTGGGAAGTACGATGCCGTTGTACTGAACGCTGCCGGCTACTCGCACACCAGCGTGGCCCTGCGCGATACGGTCGCCACATTGAGCATTCCCGTGGTGGAGGTGCACATCAGCAACATCCACGCGCGGGAGGAGTTCAGGCACAACAGCCTCACCGGTTCGGTGAGCAAGGGTGTTATCAGTGGCTTGGGCCTTGATGGTTATCGGCTGGCCATTGACCACTTGCTGCGAATGGAGCCATAGGAGCACATGGCCACATGGGCACATGGCCACATGAACCCATGGTCACATGAACCCATGGCCCCGTGCTCAGAACGCCGACTTGTCCAGCTCGCTGAATTTCTTCCAGCCGAGTATGAAGCGGTCGTAGGCCACACTGCGGCGGTATTGGCCGGTGAGGTCTGCATTCCGTTCCAGAGCCATCAGTCTGCGGCGTTCCTTCAGAATGGAAGGCAGCCGATAACAGAAGTGCCGGTGCGCGCGGCCCACTTGCCAGGCATGTGAGGCGTGGCCCTCCAGGAGGAACTTCAACGCTGCGAAGTCATCGAGGATGAACCGCCGCAGCACGCGCAGCAACAATGCCCGTGAGCGCAGGTTCTTGGTGAGCACGATCATGCTGTTGCGGAAGTTCAGATACGTCTTGAGCGGACTGCCATAGCCAAGCGCGCCTCCGCCAACGTGGTACACTTTGCTTGCGCAGGTGTAGCCGATGCGCCAGCCGGTCCGTCGCAAACGCCAGCAGAGGTCGATCTCCTCCATGTGCGCAAAAAGCGAAGCATCGAAGCCACCGGCCTCGCGGAAGGCATCGCGCCTGATCATCAGGCAAGCGCCCGTTGCCCAGAACACCTCGCGCTCATCGTCGTACTGGCCTTCGTCCTTTTCGGTGAGCTCGAAGATGCGCCCGCGACAGAACGGGTAGCCGTTGCGGTCCATGAAACCTCCAGCGGCGCCAGCGTGCTCGAAATGGTCGGGTCGCGCATGGCTCAACACCTTCGGCTGGCAAGCAGCCATGCGCGGGTGGGCGTCCATGTATGCGGTCAGCGCATCGAGCCAGCCGGGCGTCACCTCCACATCGCTGTTCAGCAGCAGGTAGTACTCCGCTTCTACCAGCGCTAACGCCTCATTGTATCCACCCGCGAACCCGGTGTTCTTCGCCATCGTGATCACCCGCACACCGGAATGCGCGGCCTGAAGCCACTCCACGGAGCCATCGGTGCTGGCATTGTCCGCTACGATCACATCGGCACTCGTGCTGTGCTCAAACACGGTCGGCAGGAACCGTTCAAGCCAGTTCCTGCCGTTCCAATTGAGAATGACGACCGCTAAGCGTTGCATGCGAACCTGTCCGCGAAAGACGGCGCCAAAGATGGGCGCCGGTGCCTAGCGGGGCCGATTGAACAGATCGTCCACCTGGGTGCCGTGCGTGGTGTTGCTGCTCTGGGGCCGTGTCACATCGCCGTTCGGGGTGTTGCGCCCGTGCAGGATCTGGTTCCAGTGCTTGTTCTGTATCTCCCCGGGCATATCGCTGTGCAGTAAGGTGTAGCACTGGCCCACGCGCTCCGGTTGATAGAAGATGAACCGCCTGTCGTTGTACCGGCCGCAGCGGTAGTAATGCCAGATCTGGTAGGGGTAGCCATCGTTGTCCATGGCCTGGTCGGTGACAGTGTTCGGTGCGCCGTACTTCAAGCGGATCTGCCCTTGGTCCGTGGAGTAGCCCTTGCGGTTGCGGCAGCCGTAGAGTGCGTTCACCTTCACGACCTCCTTCCGGTACTGTTCCCACTCGGCCTGTGGGTCCATACCGTTGCGGTTGAACCAGAAGCCGTAGAAGAACCGTTGCATCATCGAGACATCACGGTCCTTCGTGCGGTCGTCGATGATCTTCCGCTCCAAGTCCTGAGCGATTGGACGCATACTGTTCAAGTGCTCCAGCAACGTATCGGCATCCGTGATGGCATCAGCGAAGGTGTGCCCCATGGCCATGCTCTGCATGCTTTGCAGGTCGTACGCGATGGGGTTGTTGCGCTGGAAGAAGTGCTCCTTGCGGCCTTTCAGCTGCCCGCTGCGATCGCGGGCTTCAATGGCCAGCAGGTAGTTGCCGCTGGGCAATGCCGCAATGTCGAACGAACTGCTCAGCGTTTCCACCGCGCTGCCCTTGGCCCGCTTCACGGCTTTGAAGTTCCCGAAGACGTTCTTGGACTCGAAGACTTCGATCTCCCAGGAAAGAAGGTAGGCCGAATCCTGCCCGATGGCCTGGTCGGTACCGTAGATATCGGCGACGAAGTTCAGTACGTCCACATCGGCGGGGTAGTAAGCACCGAGGAAGGGGACGGCCACGCTGTTGCCGTCAGCGCCACTATCGAAGCGCTCGGCCAATAACACATCGCTGAAGTAGATGCCTGCCCCCGGGGCAGCAACCGCCAGCGGCTGGCTGTAGCGGCCAACCGTGGTATCGGCACCGTTCAGGTCGCGCAGTTCGAAGTAGAGGTCGTAGTTGCCCGGGGACAGGATGAAGGCTTCGCTGTGGATGAAGTCTTGGCGCTGATCGTCCATGCGCTCAGGACCCTGCACCACGCTCTTGCGGAAGTCCACGATCGCGCCGCCCTGCTCGATGATGGTGAGCGCTTCGATGCGCGCCTGCTGGAAGCCCCGTTCGTTCGAGAGGTGCACGGCGCTGGCCCCGCTGAAGGAGAAATGCACGCCCACCTGCGCCTTGCCGTCCGCGGTGTAGAAGGTTTTGGTTTCCACGAAGGCATCCACAGCGGCCAAGGCCGGGGTTGCGGTAAGCAGGAACAGGGCGGGGTAGAAGTGGCGCATGGTTCACCGATGGTGACCAAAGGTAGCCCTGCGCGGAGCGGCCCGCTCGCCGTTGCTGGCCCCATTGCCGCCGTTGACCGGCACCTTGGAATACTTTCGCCCGGCCATCGGCAACAGGAGAGGTGGCAGAGTGGTCTATTGCGGCAGTCTTGAAAACTGCTGTGCTCGCAAGGGTACCGGGGGTTCGAATCCCTCCCTCTCCGCCAAAGCCTCGCTGTTCCCCCGGCGGACCCCGGGGTCAAGCATCCCAAGAGCCCCAGCGTGCGCATCACCCTCCTCGGCACCGGCACCAGCGCGGGCATTCCCATGATCGGGTGCCACTGTCCGGTATGTACAAGTGCGGACGATCGGGACAAACGGTTGCGCACATCTGCCTTGGTGGAAACCGCCGGAAAGCGTCTGCTCATCGACGCTGGGCCCGATATCCGGCAGCAGATGCTCCGGGCCGGCGTTGAGCACCTCGATGGCGTACTGCTCACCCACGCCCACATGGACCACATCGCCGGCATCGACGAACTGCGGTCCTTCAACTTCCTGCAGAAGGCACCCGTCCATGTATACGCTGACCGTGCCACGTGTGCAGCGGTGCGCCGCATGTTCGCCTATGCCTTTGCCGAGGAAAAGTATCCCGGGGCGCCCGAACTGGTCCTGCACGAGGTTGGGCCCAGACCGTTCGAGGTAGCAGGCGTCCCCGTGGTCCCCATCGAGGTGGTGCACTTGAAAATGCCCGTCCTGGGTTTCCGCTTCGGGGGATTGGTGTACATCACCGACGCCAAGACCATCAGCGATGCTGAACTGGCCAAAGCCATGGGCTGCGAAGTGCTCGTCTTGAACGCCCTCCGCCACGAGCCCCACATAAGCCACCTCAATCTGGCCGAAGCGCTGGCCATCGTTGAACATGTTAAGCCGGGCCGGACCTACTTCACGCATGTCAGCCACGGGCTTGGCCTGCATGCCGAGATGGAACGTTCCCTTCCGAACGGTGTCCAATTGGGTTACGACGGACTGGTCGCAGACCTGTAAAGAACGTCCCGCCAAGCGCGCCACGTCAGGGGCTTAATGGTCGTCCTGCCATTGCGATCCGTCTTTTCACCACTTTCGGGACCCTTGAACCCATGTTGCACATGAGAGCTTCGTTCCTCCTTTGCGTTCTGATCACTTCCACCGCCATGGCCTCCGGTCCGTCCGGCAGGCCAGTGCCGCGCGAAGTCACGTTCATCACCAACAACAAGCGCCTCCCCGACGTCGATCGGCAGGCGGCTTTGCGGAATACTCCTGCGTGGCGGCAGTTCCGAGCGCTCCATGGAGCATGGGCCGTTGAATTCAACGAGGCCACCGGCTTGCCCCACCGCGCCTACGGGCAGGGTGTGGCGACCAGCGGGATCACGCCGGAGGAACGCGCCATGGGTTTCCTGGCAACATCGCTCACCGGCCTTAACCTTCCGCTCGATGAATTGGAGTTGATGTCGGTGAACGTCGGCCGCCGCATCACGCATGTGCACTTCAAGCAACGCCATGAGGACTTGCCGGTTCTCTTCAGCCGGGTTACCGTGAAACTTGATGCATCGGACCGCGTGGTAGCGTTCGGCGTTGAAATGCAGCGCGGTATCGAGGTTGCCTTGACACCCAGCCTGCCTGCGGGAGCGGCTCACAACGCAGCGATATCCGGGCTTGCCAACGTGCAGAACGTTGAGGTGATGCCTGGGCTATCGTTGCTGGGCGTGCCCAGTGGCCATCATACTGATCACAAGTTGGTGTACACAGTGGAAGTCGCCACGATCGAAGGCGAAGGCATGCCAGGGCGATATGAGTGCCTGGTGGATGCGCACACCGGCGAACTGCTCTATCGTCACGACCGTGTGATGCGTTGCGGCCATGGCCATGGTGAGAAGGACATGAGCAGCGACGTTACTGTCACCGCCACGGTGTACGAGGAGCAGCCCTACATCGCCCCTACGGTGCAGCCTTTGCGCAACCTCGAGTTCACGGTGAACGGCAATACGTTCGGTACGGACGCGAACGGGAGCGCTGCTACGGGTATCGTTGGTCCGGTGAACGGAACGTTCAGGTTGGAAGGCGCATGGAGCAGTGTGCGCACCGGTGGCGTAGTGCCGCAGTTCTCGGCCATGCTCCAGGATGGGCAGAACAACATCTCGTTCGACGGCGAGGCGAACATCCGGGAGTTGAGCGCCTACTTCCACGTGAACATCGTGCACGACCATTGCAATGCCGTGCTTCCGGGGTACACCGGGGTCGACTTCGCGCTCCCTACCAATGTCGACGTCAACGGGACTTGCAATGCCTTTTACGATGGCAGCTCCATCAATTTCTACAGCGAGGGTAACGATTGCCACAGCTGGGCCCAACTCGGTGAAGTCGTGTATCACGAGTATGGACACAACATCAACAATCGCTACTACCAGGACAACGGCGGCTCCTTCCAGAACGGTGGGATGAACGAGGGCTACGCGGACATATGGGCGCTTACCATCACTTGGGACCCCGTGCTTGCTGAAGGCAATTCGCTCACCGACCCCAACGATTACATACGCCGTTATGATCAAGCGCCCAAGGTCTATCCCGTGGACATTGTCGGTGAGGTGCACGCTGATGGTGAGATCATCGCCGGTGCTTGGTGGGACCTGTACGAGAACCTCAACGACCAAGCGATGCTGTTGCAGCTTTTTGCCGACGCCTTCGGCGGGCTGCAGGCAGACGTGCCGAACGGCGACGAGGGCACTGCGTTCCGCGATGTGCTGTTGGACGTTCTTTCCGCCGACGACAATGATGCCAACATCCTGAACGGCACCCCCAACGGCACGGCCATTATCGAAGCCTTCGCCGAGCACGGGATCACGCTGCTGAGCAACATCGAGCTGGACCACACGCCTGTTCTTTCCAACGCCCAGAACGATGACATCACCATCGAGGCCGACCTCACCATTCTCAGTGCCGACCAACAGTACCTCGGCGGCGTTTCGCTGTTCTACGAGGTCAACGACGGTGGTACCTGGACCGAGGTGGTGATGACCAATACCGGGGGCAACAACTACGAAGCGAACATCCCCGGTCAGCCCGTGGGCACCGTAGTGGCGTACTACATCGGAGCGAAGGACGTGTTCGGTTTCCTCAGTGGCGTGCAGCCCATTGGTGCAGCGCAAGCCGACCCCAACCTGCCGTACTACATCCTCGTGGGTTATGACCTGGAGAAGACCGAGGACGCTGACAACAACAACGAGCTCGGCGACATCACCATGGGCCTACCGACCGACAACAACACAACGGGAGATTGGACGCTGAACGATCCCAACCCGAGCCTGAGCACAGTGGACAATTCGGAGATACAGTCCGGAGATCAGCACACGCCCGGCGGCCAGTTCTGCTACTTCACCGGGCAGGCTGCCAATGGTGCCGGTCCCGGCGAGAACGATGTGGATGGTGGGCACACCACGCTCATCACCGATCCGATCGATCTCACGGACTACACGAACCCGACGTTCACCTACTGGCGCTGGTACACGAACAACCCGCCAGGCGGCGCGAACCCGGGTGCCGATTGGTGGCAGGTGGAGATCACCAACAACGGCAACAACTGGGTGTTCGTGGAGAACAGCAAGACCAGCGAACGCAACTGGCGGCGGAAGGCTTTCCGGGTGCAGGACTACGTTACCCCCAACAGCACCGTGCAACTGCGCTTTATCGCGAGCGACTCAACGCACATCGGCCAGAACCTCGATGGTGGGTCGCTCATCGAGGCCATGGTGGACGATATCCAACTGTGGGACAACACCGGCTTCGACGCCGTGGGCGAAGTCTCCGGGCCGGAGCTCGTTTCTGTTTACCCTTCGCCATCGGGCGATATGGTCAACATCCGCTTCGACGGTAAAGGGAATTCGATGACCTTGGAAGTGATGGATGCACTGGGACAAGTCGTGCGCTCGGAACGTTTGGCGGCCGGGTCGGCATCAGGCGTCCTCGATGTGTCGTCATGGGCCGACGGTTTGTACGTGGTGCGTCTGCGTTGGGAAGGTGGAAGCGTTGAACAGCGTTTCACCGTGCTGCATTGATCAACTGGGATCGGAAGGCCCCTCCGCCGCAGGTGCAGCAGGAGGGGCCTTCGCTTTTGAAGCCCTGAGGGAGCAAGTTCAGGGCTTCGTTCCTACCGCATTGCTCCGCAGAACACTGAACTGCCGGCCTTGTGCTTGCCAGGCCAGCACGAAGAGACCAGCGGGCAGAACTTCCAGTTGTTCTGCGGTTGGCGGTTGTTCATAGCGGGCTAACATGCGCCCGGCCGGGTCGAAGACGGTTACCGGACCGCTCGGGGTTGGTGTTGGCGCGGGCGGAACCACAGCCATCGATATGTCCTGTTCGAGCACCAGGTCGATGATCTCCGATTGGTCCAGGCCGCGGTCCCAGATCCGCACATCGCCCAGTACGCCTTCGAAAGGGACCACACCCGGGCCAATGTCCAAGTGGCCCATCGCTGCCAGTGCTTGCGGGTGGAAGCCCAGGGCCCCGGACTTGGGGGTGCTTGCGGCCAACGCGCCGTTCACATAAAGGTCCATGGCGGAACCATCGTAAGTGATGGTAACGTGGTAGAACGCGCCGGGGAAAATGGTGTTGGGAGGAGTTTGGATGGTGGTGGTGCTCACGGTCTGCAACCGGAACTGGAGCCGTGTGTGCAACGTGGTGCCGATGCTCCAAACGAAATCGCCGAAAAGCGGGTCATAGGCTTTCGCAGCGAACAACTGCTCTTGCATGGTGGATGATCCCGGTCTTATCCAGCACGCCAGGCTGAAGCCCGTGCCCGTGGTGATGTCCAGCGGCCCAAGATCCACGCGGTCATCCGTTCCGTCGAATTCCAACCCGTTGCCGAGGTAGCC
This sequence comes from Flavobacteriales bacterium, assembly GCA_016699575.1. NCBI lineage: Bacteria > Pseudomonadati > Bacteroidota > Flavobacteriia > Flavobacteriales > Flavobacteriales bacterium. Next base: position 3,852,538 of record CP064979.1, read on the forward strand.
ATCGCCAATGGCCCATACAGGGCCGTTCACCAGGGTGCCGTGTGCCCCACCGTTCAGGTCCGGTGCGGTGGTGCCGTTGGTCTCGTCCAGCGGCCAGAAATGAACGGGAGCTTGGGCCGGAAGTCCGGATCCCAACAGGAACGGTATCGCAACGAGGGAAGTGCGGCAGAGCTTTTCCATGGCGTGCGTGTTTGACCACCGCAACGCCAAGGCCCACAAGGGGTTCAGGAATGTAGATGAACAGCCAGCGGCCACCCACCGGCGCTGGCCCCCCTTCGACCCGGATTTGTCAAGCCAGCCGGGCAGAGGCGCTGCCTGCCCATCTTCACGGCCCCTTTCGGCCAACATGCGCGTTGCGGACAACCACGTGAGCAGCCTGCTCGAACTCTATCGGCAGGAATTGGCACCGCTGCACGGCGAGCGCGAGGCGTTGGCCATGGCCTCCTGTGTGTTCCAAGAGCGTTTGGGCTGGCGCAACGGGGACTTACAGCAACGAAAGAACGAGCAGCTCAGCGAGAGCGAACTTCTGAAGGTGTACATGCCCCTGAAGCGACTGCGGTCCGGCGAGCCGCTGCAGTACGTGCTCGGCACGGTGCGCTTCCACGGTTTGGATCTGCTCTGCGACAAGCGTGCGCTCATACCACGGCCTGAAACGGAGGAACTGGTCGAGGCCATCATCCATGAACAGGCTGTTGCGCCGCATCGCATCATCGACATTGGAACAGGCTCAGGTTGCATTGCCCTTGCAATGAAGAAGGCGTTCCGGGATGCAGAAGTCCTTGGGCTCGACGCCAGCGAAGAAGCACTTGCGTTGGCGAGGGAGAACGGTGCTCGTACTGCGCTGGAAGTGCATTGGAATTGCGCGGATATGCTCGACAGGTCGCAATGGCCGACGCCCGGTGCCTTCGACCTGGTCATCAGCAATCCACCTTATGTGCCGAGCGCTGATGCTGGAAGCATGGCGCCTTCCGTGGTTGACCACGAACCGCATTCGGCGCTCTTCGTTCCCGACAACGATCCGCTGCTCTTCTACCGGACCATTGCCGAGTTCGGTCTGCAGGCGCTGCGAGGCCAAGGTCAGCTATGGTTCGAAGTGCACCATGAGCGGGGCAAGGAACTCCCCGCATTGCTCGGAACGCTAGGCTACCGATCGGCCCAGGCCATGGCGGACATGAGCGGCAACACCCGGTTCGTGCATGCGGTCCGCTAGTGCCATCGCTGTGCAGGTGCTCCTGTTGGCCGCATTGGTGCCAGTGACCTGTCTCGCACAGGATAGCACGCGCACCAAGGTGAAGGCCGCTTTCCGTCCGCTGTTCCAGTTCGATTCGCGCTACACGTTCATCAACGGCCGCAGTGTGCAGTTCTTCGGCATGCGGCTGGGCGCGCAGAAGGGAAACGACATCCTCGCGATCGGTTTCTACGGCATCGGTGATCCACTGCGGCGCGATAGTGTGCGGCTCGAAGGCGTGGGTGTGCGCAACACGTTGGCGGAGTTGAACTACGCGGGCTTCACTTACCAGCACATTTTCGTCGATACGCGCTGGTGGCAGGTGAGCACACCTATGATGATCGGTCTGGGCACGGCCAGTACGCGCTACCTGAACGCGGACGGAACCACCGTGCCGTGGAGCAAGAACGAAGTGGTATCGCTTGAACCGATGGTGAAGGTGGACTTCAAGTTCTTCAGCTGGCTGTACCTCGACACCGGTGCGGGCTATCGGCTGCTATTGAGCCGAGATGACCGCATCCAGCGCACCTACAGCGCTTGGACGTACGATATTGGCATCATGGTGCGCCTCGGCCAATTGGTGCGCAGCGCACGCGATACCATCAAGGAAAAACGCAAGCAACGGGAATGACGAAGGAGGAAGCACGCCAACGCATCAGCGACCTGTCGCGCGAACTGGAGGAGCACAACCACCGGTATTATGTGCTCCACGCGCCGAGCATCAGTGATCAGCAGTTCGACTTCAAGCTGAAGGAACTGGAGGTCCTGGAACAGGAACATCCTGAGTATGCTTCGCCGAACAGCCCCACCCAGCGCGTGGGCGGCGACATCACCAAGGACTTTGCGCAGGTGAAGCATGAGTACCCGATGTTGTCGCTGGGCAACAGCTACAGTCAGGAGGAAGTGGTGGCCTTCGTGGAGCGCGTGAAGAAGGAAGTGGGACCCACCACCTTTGCCATGGAGCTGAAGTACGACGGCGTGGCCATCAGCCTCACCTACGAGAACGGCGAGCTGGTACGCGGCGTCACCCGCGGCGACGGGGAGAAGGGTGAGGACATCACCGCCAACGTGCGCACGGTGCGCAGCATTCCCTTGAAGTTGAAAGCCGGTGATTGGCCCCAGCGCTTCGAGATGCGCGGTGAGATCTTCTTCACCACGAAGCAATTCGAGAAGCTCAATGCGGAACGTGCTGCGGCTGGCGATGAACTTTACGCCAACCCCCGGAACACGGCGGCCGGCACGCTCAAGAACCAAGACCCCAAGCTGGTGGCGAAGCGCGGCTTGGATTGTTTCCTGTACGCCATGTACGGCGAGCAACTGCCCACGCGCAGCCATAGCGCCAACTTGCGCAAGGCCAATGAATGGGGCTTCAAGACGCCCGATCCAGCGCGCGGTTTCATCTCAACCGCCGACGATGCCGAGGGCATCATGCGGTTCATCGAGCGCTGGGATACCGAACGCCACCGCATCGAACTGGCCACGGACGGGATCGTCATCAAGGTGGATGATCTGAACGTGCAGGTGGAACTGGGTTTCACCGCCAAGAGCCCGCGCTGGGCCATTGCCTACAAGTTCCAAGCGGAGCAGGCCATCACCCGGTTGAACGGCGTGAGCTACCAAGTGGGCCGCACCGGTGCCGTGACACCCGTGGCCGAGTTGGAGCCGGTACTGCTTGCGGGCACCACGGTGAAACGAGCGAGCCTCCACAACGCCGATCAGATCGCCAAGCTCGGTCTGCGCCTCGGCGATTTCGTGAAGGTGGAAAAGGGTGGCGAGATCATTCCGAAGATCGTGGGCGTGGATGAGGAACGACGTGGAGACCGGGAAGTGGTGTTCCCGGAGACGTGCCCTGAATGTGCAACCCCGCTCGCGCGGGAGGATGGAGAAGCTCAGCACTACTGTCCCAACGAACACCACTGTCCGCCGCAGATCACCGGACGCATCGAGCACTTCGTGGGCCGGAAGATGATGGCGATCGATGGGCTGGGTGGTGAAACCGTGGCGGAGCTTCACGCCGCCGGGCTCATCAAGGATGTCGCTGATCTGTACTCGCTCACCAAGGACCAATTGCTCGGCCTGGGAAAGGGCTGGGGCGAAAAAAGCGCCGAACAAGTGGTGGCGGGCATTGAAGCCAGCAAGGCCATCCCATACGAACAGGTGCTGTTCGCCATCGGTATCCGGCATGTGGGCGAAACGGTGGCCAAGAAGCTCGCGCGGAGCTTGGGCAGCATGGAAGCTTTGATGATGGCCACCAAAGAGCAGTTGATGGGTGTCGGGGAAGTAGGGGAGGTGATCGCCGATAGCGTCATCGGCTTCTTCGCGGTGCCCGGCAACCGGGAAGTGGTGGAACGCCTGCGGGCCGCCGGTTTGCGCATGGTGGCGGAGGCCTCCGCCGCGCCCACAAGCGACAAGCTCAAGGGCCTCACCATCGTGGTCTCCGGTGTTTTCCGCAATTTCAGCCGCGACGGCATCAAGGAAGCCATCGAGATGAACGGGGGGAAAGTGGGCGGCAGCATCAGCACGAAGACCAGCTACGTGGTGGCCGGTGCCGATATGGGGCCCGCGAAGCGCGCCAAGGCCGATGAACTCGGCGTGCCCGTCATCGATGAGGACGCCTTTGCCGCCATGATCGCATGAAGATCCTCGAACGGTTGAAGGAATGGCTCGGGCGGCGCAAGCTGTTCCAGGAGACCATGCCCGACCGCAAGCCGGTGGTGCGCAACCTGGCCGAGGCTACCAAGGTGGGTATCGTGTACCTGGTCGAGGACGAGCAAATGCACAACCACGTCCGCAACTATGTAAAGAAGATCAAGGAGGAGCTGGGCATCGTGAAGGTGATGGCCTTGGGCTACTACGACAACAAAGTGCTGCCGCACTGGCTCAGCAGCCGCCTCAACTTCGATCAGTTCACGCAGAAGGACCTCAACTGGTACCGCATCCCCGGCGGCAATACGGTGCAGAACTTCATTGCCGAGGAGTACGAAGTCCTCATTGATCTCACCTTGGAGGACCGCCTGCCCACGCAGTACATCATGGCGCGCAGCCGTGCCCGCTTCAAAGTGGGCCGCCTCAGCGACCACAACAAGCGCTTCCTGGACATGATGATCGACATGGCCGGCAGCCGCAGCCTTCCGCAGCTGATCGCGCAGGTGGACCGCTACCTATTGATGGTCAACGCCAAACACCAACCCTCACTCAATTGAACCTGCACGAGAAATTCCGTGGCCTCGGGGTCGCGCTCATCACGCCTTTCCGCAGCAACGGTGCCATCGACTACGCCGCATTGGAGCGGGTGGTTGAACACCAGATCACCGGCGGCATCGACTATCTGGTGGTGATGGGCACAACCGGCGAGAGCGTTACGCTGAACGCCGAGGAGAAGAAACAGTTGCTGGCGCAGGTCATCGAGTTCGCTCACCACCGCGTGCCCATCGTGCTGGGCGTGGGCGGCAACAACACCGCCGAGGTGGTGCACGCGCTCGAGAGCTACGACCTCAGCGGCGTGGATGGCATCCTCAGTGTGAGCCCCTATTACAACAAGCCCACGCAAGAGGGCATCTACCAGCACTACCGCGCGCTGGCCCAAGCAAGCCTGTTGCCCATCATCCTTTACAACGTGCCCGGCCGCACGGCCAGCAACATGAGCGCCGAGGTGACCCTGCGGCTCGCTCGCGACTTCAAGAACATTGTTGGGATCAAGGAGGCCAGCGGCAACCTCGACCAGATCAGCACCATCCTCAAACATGCACCCAAGGATTTCCTGGTCATCAGCGGCGACGATAGTCTCACGTTGCCCATCCTTGCGCTCGGCGGTCACGGCGTTATCAGCGTGGTGGGGAACGCGCTACCCAAGGAATTCAGCGCACTGGTCACCGCAGGGCTTTCCGGTGATCTGGCCACCGGACGTCGCGAGCACTTCAAACTGCTGGAGTTCATGTCGGCCATCTTCGCGGAGGGCAATCCGGGAGGCATCAAGGAAGCGCTCTCCATCCTGGGCATTTGCGACAAGCACCTTCGCCTTCCGTTGGTGAACGTCGGAGAGGCCACAGCCAAGCGGATCTACCAGTGCATGGCCGATGCGGAGTTGGTGAAGTTGTAACCGTGATCCACCGAGACGTGGTGGGAATATCGCCACGTCGTGGCGATTTTCCGCCATTTGCCAACAGCTTACCACTCCCACAAGCTCTGCACGGGAAGCATGTGCATGTCGTTGCCCATGGTGGTGGCTTCCGTGCCGTTGTGCAGCACGATGCCTCGTACCCACTTCTCACCAGCGGCTTCCTTCAGGTCGTGCAATCCGCCCAGGTCGTGGTGGTTCACGGCGGCGCTGGCCTTCACCTCAATGCCCACAACGCGGCCTTTGCTGTCCTCCAGCACCACGTCCACTTCTTTGTTCTTCTCCGTGCGGTAGTGGTGCAGGTCCACCACGGTCCTGCTCCAGCCACTGATCTTGCGAAGCTCGTTCACTACGAACGATTCCAGCAGGTGCCCGAACCGGTTGCTCTTGTGCAGTTGATCGGGACCATCGATGCCGCACAGATGGCAGGCAAAGCCCGTGTCCTCCAAGTGCACTTTGGGTGTCTTCATCAGTCGGCTGATGCGGTGCGTGCGCCATGCAGGCAACGGGGTGCTGAGGAAAGTCGCTTCGAGCAGATCGGTGTAGCGGCGCAGGGTGCTGTGAGGAACGTGCAGCGTACGCGACACATCGGCGAGGTTCAGCAGACCACTACTGCGTTCGGCCAGCGCGCTCAGCACCTTGGGCAGTTCGGTGAGCCCGGAGATGTTGCTGATGTCCCTGACATCGCGTTGCAGGATGGTGGTGATGTAGGCCCGGTACCACGCCGAGCGCCGTGCCCTGTCCTTGCGCCCCAGCACTTCGGGGTAGCCACCGGATGAAACCAGTGCAGCGAGTTGGGCTCTGCTCAATGGCTTCGTGGACGTGGGCTTTGGCAACCGCGCTTGGAAAATCTTGTCGATGAAGCTGCTCCGTCGCCCGCGCAGTTCGTCCATGGCGAACGGGTGCATGGTTATGATCTCCATGCGGCCCGCGAGCGAGTCGGCCATCTTGGGCAGTACCAGAACGTTGGCGCTGCCGGTGAGCAGGAAGCGGCCGGGTTTGCGGTCCTTGTCAACGGATGCCTTGATGGCGCGGAACAGGTTGGGCGCGTTCTGCACTTCATCGATAACCGCAAATCGGCCCAGGCCCGCAATGAACCCGGGTGGGTCGTTCAGTGCGAAGTCAAGTGTGGTATGATCGTCCAGCGATATGAAAGCCCCTTTCTGTTTGCGGGCAATGTCCTGTACCATCGTGGTCTTGCCCGTTTGACGAGCGCCGTTCACCAGTACCACAGGCGTATCGGCGAGTGCGATATCAACCGCATGGCGGATATTTCGCTGCTTCATGGTGCGAATATCGCCATGACATGGCGATATTCCACCAATCCGGGCCCTGAACACCAGACGTTTCGACCCTGCGGGATCCGTGCATAGCTTGCGCCTCGCATCTCCATGGACTTCCTCACCCTCGACTTCGAGACCGCCAACCGCCACCCGGACAGTCCGTGCCAATTGGGCATCACCGTGGTGAGGGGTGGGGCCATTGCGGAAACACTGGTCTGGCTCATCAAGCCGCATTGCTTCCCCCACTTCGACTACTGGAACATCAAGGTGCACGGCATCCGGCCGGAGCATGTGGCGAAAAGCCCCGACTTCCGCGGACTATGGAACGAGGTGAAGCCCTTGCTGCACGATCAGCTGGTGTTCGCCCACAATGCGGCCTTCGACATGGGCGTGCTGCGCAGCACGTTGGAGCGCTACGGCATGGAACCGCCGAACATGCGCTACGCGTGCAGCGTGCGGTTGGCGCGCAAGGCTTGGCCGGGGCTGCGGAGCTACGGATTGGGGAACCTGTGCAACCTGCACGGCATCACCTTCAAGCACCACGATGCGGGTGCCGATGCGGAAGCCACGGCCAAGTTGATCCTGCGTGCCCTGGAGGATCCCCGTGTGCAAAGCGGTCAGCTCTCGTTCTCGATGGACGAATTCGTGCGCCGCCTGAAGGTCGGCATCAAGGAATTCGCTCCGGCACCGGCGCGTACATTTTCTTGATCAGCACCAACGGGCCGGGGCACATGGTGCTGTGGCACGTGGCACAGCTCTGCACCAAGGTGTTGTACGCTTGGGTCCGATCGGCAGGAGCGGCCGCGTAAAGCCCGTCCAACTTCTTACGGTAGTCCGCAGCGAACACATTGTACGTCTGGCGGTCCATGAGGCTATCCGTTGACGCGGCCGTCAGGAATTCGTCGATCTGCGGGTAACGTGGTAGACCTTCGCCGCGTTTCAGGTTCGCACGCACGCTATCGGCATGTGCTGTGATGTGCCGCATGAGCTTGGCCAGCGGACTTTTCTCCTTCAATTGTTGGCCGCCGGGTTCCGCGACCGATGCACGAGAGGAGCCATCCATGCAGGCCATGAGCACGGGCACGCTGGCGATGGCCAGAACGATCAACCATTTGCGCATGCCGCAATGTAGTCCCATCGGCCGATCCGTCAGGTGCGCCTTTCCGGCCCGGTGGTTGACGAACTTGGGGGCCGCATGACCTACCAAGAGGAACGATCCATCGTCTTCCGTCGCGCACTCCTTGCCTTGGCTGTGCCAGCCGTGCTGCTGGTCTTCATGTGGTCGGTCTTCTGGTTGGATACCTACTTCAGCTGGGATGCCGCCCGGTCCGGTCTTCTGCCGCGCACGCTGCATGGGGCCATTGGCATATTCACGGCCCCACTACTGCACGGCAGCCTGGAGCACCTGGTCGGCAACTCAATCCCCATGCTCTTCCTGGGGTGGTGCCTGTTTTTCTTCTATCCACGTTCGGCGTGGTGGGCGCTGGCTGGAACGTGGTTGTTCACGGGATCGCTGGTGTGGGCAAGCGCAAGGCCCGACATCCATATTGGGGCCAGCGGTGTGGTGTACGCACTAGCCGCCTTCATCTTTCTCAGTGGGGTGCTACGGCGGTTGCGTCCGCTCCTTGCACTCTCCTTGCTCATGGTTTTCCTCTATGGAGGCATGGTGTGGGGCGTGCTGCCCATCGAGGAGCGCGTGAGCTGGGAGAGCCACCTCTGGGGCGGCATCACGGGGTTTGCCCTGGCTTGGTGGCTGCGTGATCAACCATCCGCGGTGCCACCGCCGCCGATGTACTTCGCAGATGAGGTGGACGATGATGTGCCAGTGCCCGCAGCAGAGCACGACGACGAACAGGATGCTGAACGCGCCCGTTGGATGCGCGAAATGCAGGAACGTGCCCGGCGCAACACCACGCTCGGCAACGACGACATCACCATCAATTATCCGCCGCTGTGAACGAAGAAGCCCCGGCCTTCAGCCAGGGCTTCAACATGTTGCAAGCGCGACGACTAGTTCGAAACCAGCTTGGCCAATTCAGTGGCCCCGTTCAGCAGGGTGAGCGTATTGCCATCGAGCTTGAACCCCGTGGTGCTGCTCAGGGCGCTCTTGAACTTCATTTCAACCTCGTTGGTGTCCTGACAGAACTTCTTCGTGCTGCCCAGGCCCGGGAAGCTCAGGCTTGAACCCTCCAGCTTCATGCTGCCCATGAGGCTGTTGCATCCGCCGAAGCCGCTCAAGGCACCATCGGGCTCGGCCTTTACCCAGGGCTGCTGACCTTCGGCCAGCTTCACGGCTTCACCGGCCAGGCTCTGCAGGTTCCATTGTTTCCCGGCGAGGTCGGCGGCTGTTGCAGCCGCATCGCCGGTCTTGCATGTGTTAGCGCTCATCACCGTGAAAATGACAGCCGCTAGTGTGATCCTTTTCATTGGGTCGCTTTTCGAACGAGTTGGCCGATCGCGTGCCGATCAGTTGTTCAGCATCACAGGCATCACCAACATGAGCACATCCTCGCCGTGTTCTGCGGGGTCGCCCGGAAGCAGGATACCGGCACGGTTGGGGGCGCTCATCTCCAGCACCACGTTCTCGCTCTCCATGTTGCTCAGCATGTCCGTGAGGAAGCGGCTGTTGAAACCGATGGTGATGCTCTCGCCTTCGTAGTTGCAGGTCAGGCGCTCGTTGGCCTCATTGGCGAAGTCGAGGTCCTCGGCGCTGATGGCCATCTCACTGCCGTTGATCCCCAAGCGCACTTGGTGGGTGGTCTTGTTGCTGAAGATGCTCACACGACGGATGCTACTGAGGAAGGTGCCCCGGTCGATCGTGAGCTTGTTCGGGTTCGCTTTGGGGATGACGGCCTCGTAGTTGGGGTACTTGCCATCGATGAGGCGGCACACCAGCACGATGTTGTCGTAGCTGAAGCTGGCGTTGTTCTCGTTGAAGCGCACGGTCACTTCGGCGTTGGTGCCGGAGAGCGAGTTCTTCAGCAGGTTCAGCGGCTTCTTGGGCACGATGAAGCTGGCGTTCTTGTCCGCTTTCACGTCCGTGCGGCTGTAGCGCACCAGCTTGTGGGCATCGGTGGCCACGAAGCGAACGCCGTCTTCGGTGAGCTCGAAAAAGATGCCGCTCATCACCGGGCGCAGATCGTCGTTGCCGGTGGCGAAAATGGTCTTGTTGATGGCGGTGGCCAGCGTGCCGGCGGGCAGCACGAAGGTGCTCGGGTTCTCCAGCTTCGGGCTCTTGGGGAACTCGGCGCCACTGAAGCCGGTCATCTTGTACTTGCCTTGGTCGCTGTTGATCTCGATGCCGTGGTTCTTGGCGTCGATGCTGAAGGTGAGCGGCTGCTCAGGGAAAGCCTTCAGGGTGTCGAGCAGTAGACGGGCGGGAATGGCCACATTGCCTTTGTCCTTGGCCTCGATGGCCATGGTGGCCGTGATGGTCGTTTCCAGGTCGCTGGCGGTGAGCGTGAGCTGCTTGCCGTCGATCTCGAAGAGGAAGTTATCGAGGATGGGAAGGGTGTTGCTGCTGGCAAGCACGCCCTGGAGCATTTGCAGTTGCTTGAGCAGGGCCGTGCTGGATACGATGAACTTCATTGAAGTAGGGGTTCCGTTTTTCGGGAGGGCGAAGTTAGACCTTGCCCATGGCGGGTTTTCCGCAGTTATCAACACGGACGCGGGTTTGTCAACGATCCGGACGGCATACCTGACCTGCGGCGGTTACCGCGCTCGAAGGTCGCCCAACCCAAGCGTGATGCGGTCGAAAAGATGCCGCTGCACGGCCACCAGCACAGTGTCGCCGACCAAAGCATGCATGCGGTTCACGTCGTACTTCAAGTCGGTGCCTTGTTCGTCCACCCCGAAGGCCTGTGGTTGCATGTACCAGAAGCTGTTCTTGGTGGTGCGTCCGTTCTTGTCCGTGATGGAGATGACGGATTGCGCCGAGCTTGCCAGCACGGAGTCCCGCACGGCCGACGGTGTTTGCCGGTCGATGTACTCGTAGTTGATGCGTTTGAACTGCAGCAAGAAGTCTTTCACGGCGAGACTGTCCATGGGCACCGTTGTCCCTGCCCCGTCAAGGAGTTCGAGCGTGTTCCCGCCCGCGTAGTTCACGGTGAAGGAGGAAGCGGGCTCCATCGGGTGTTCGACTTTCACTTGGGTGATCACATCCAGATCAGGGTACATGAACACCTCACTGCTGCGCCATTCATCCAGGTCGGCGTGGAAGCGGCTGGTGAGGTGCCCTGCGAAGCCGCTCATGCCCATGATGTAGGGCACACTGCTGCGGCCTTTTCCGGGGAGTTCGAGGAGCATGTAGGTACCGGTGTGTTCCTGGGTAGGATGGCCTACGTACCAGATCTTGGACGGCGTAGAGGCCCCGTTCTCGTAGATCTCCACTTTGCGCGCATTGCCTGCCATGGCCTTCAGCACATTGGCTTCGGCGCTCTTAGGTACTGGCGACTTCACTTCAACCCGCAGCAGCGTCTTCAGCAACAGGTCCAAGTGGTGCTTCTTCGCGCGGAAACTGCCGTCCACGGTCCATCCACCATCCTCGGCACGGCGCAGGTCCGCCGAACGGCCGTTGTGTTCGGCAATGAAGATGCGGGTGACACGGGCTGTGTCCTGCACGTTGAAGTCAGTGAGCGGTCCGGCGAGCGTGCCCTGGCCGCGTTCCATCGCCAGCCACCAAATGAGTACGCCGAGTGCGACCAGAACGACGAGTAGGATGACGTTGCGTTTCATGCTTGATCAGGCGCGTGCGAAGCGGCGGCGGCGCAGGATGTGGAGCCCCCCGGCCAAGGCCAGCGAAAGGACGATGGGCAGAGCGACGTTCAACGACCGCCAGAAATTCCGCTCGCTAACGGCGCGCGCCGGGTCCAACTGGCGCAGCGCTACACTGCGGTTGCGTATGCTGATGAGGCTTTCGTCGTTCAGCAGGTAATTCACTGCGTTGATGATGAACTCGCGGTTGCCGAAGATCTTGCTGCGAGCCGTGGGGTCGTAGCCGAGCATGTAGTACATCCCTTTGGCGCGGTCCACACGGTTGGCGATCACATCACCGTCGCTCACCACCAGCATGCTCGTGGTACGGCCATGCTCGCGGTACTGCATGCCCGAGTTGGCCTTGAACGCGTCCGTGACACGGTCCTTGAACGCGCTGGTGAAGGGACCCTCCAACAGAACGGCCACTGGCAAGCTCGGCGTTGTGGTCTTCTCGAACGGAGGAGGATTGTCCGGCCGGTTGAGGGCCACGCGAGCCGGGTTCCGCAACAGCCAGGTGTATGGCGACGTGGTGAGCAGGATCGTCTTCTCGATGCTGTCCGTCCCCACCGTGTCAAGGCTGCCGACAAAACGCATGTGCAACGGGTCGATGTTCTTGACGATCGGGTGGCCCGTGCGTGGTGTGATCACAGGCTCATAGAAGAACGGCAGCGCTTCCATCTGGCGTTGGTCGCCGTATGGCGTTGTTGGAATGGAGATAAGCGCGCACGACTTGTCCAGCAAAAGGTCCTCGTTCAGTCGCACACCATAGGCGAAGAAGAGGTCTGACAGGCCGAGATGCAACGGCGTGGCCAAGCTGAACTGGTTGCGTCGCAGGCTGTCCAAATGCGGGTCCATGGCATCAACCAACCAGAACACCTTGCCGCCGTTCATGATGAACTGGTCGAGCAGGTAGAGCTCCTTCGGCGTGAAGGCACTGTCGGGTTTCGCTACCACCAACAGGTCGTACTTGTTGCTCCGGTAGGCTGCGCCCTCCAAGCGTTCGCTCAGGCTGGTCAACTGGCTGTCGATCCGCACGCGCGAGACCTGCACATTGTATTGTTCGGCGATGGCGTTCTGCACGTCCTTCACTTGCAGTTCGTCCAATTCGCCGTGCCCTTCGGTGAAAGCAATGCGTGGCTTGAACGTGCTGGTGACCTGGTTGATGACGCTCGCGAGCTCGTATTCAAGGTTGTTGATGGAGCGGTTCACCATCTCCGGGTCGGCCACACTGTATTGGGTCTTCAGCAATTGCACGGGCACGGTCTTCCCGCGGTAGGTGAGCAACGCTCCCGGGAAGATGATGCGTTCCGAACGCCCGCCTTTCTCCTCGGTGTGAAGGCTGCTGTAGATGAGCCCCTGCTTGGTGAGATCCGCGTACACTTCCATGCGCGTCTTCTCGTCGGGGCTGGCGCTGGGATCGGTGAATTCGTATTCGAGCAGGCCGTCGCTCAGCACGCGCATCTCGTCCAGCAGCTCGCGCGTGCTCTTGCTCAGGTGTCGCAGGTCCGCGGGCAGTTCACCGGCCAGGTACACCCGCAGGAACATCTTGTCCGGCAGGTTGCCCATCAGTTCTTCGGTGGCCGGGGTCAGGGTGTAGCGTTTCTCGCTGGTGAGGTCGGCGCGCCAGCTGACGAATGATGCGGCCACGTTCAGCAGCACAACGATGCCGATGCCCAGCAACAACGCCACCAGGTCGCGCGAGCGATTGCGGTTGCGTTGGGCGGGTGTCGCGGTGGTAACCATCACCAAGTGCGGCTTTGCAGCGCCGTGCGCGTGAGCAATAAGAAGATGCCGATGACACCGCCGAAATACACCATATCGCGCAGGTCGATGACCCCGCGGCTCATGCTCACGTAATGCTCCTGGATACCGAGCGCCTTCAACGGACCTTCCAACGCGCCCACGGCCTGGTAGCTCGCCAGGAAGTCGAAGCCTGTGAAGAGGAAGAAGCACAGGAAAACCGCAAGCAGGAAGGCGATGATCTGGTTGTCGGTGATGCTGCTCGCGAACAATCCGATGGCCGCGAAACAGCCGCCCAGCATAAGCAGACCTATGTAACTGCCCCAGACAGCACCGCTGTCCACGTTGCCCTTCGGCATGGCCAATTGCCCGATGCTCCAGTAATAGATGAGGGTTGGCAGCAACGCGAGCACGAGCAACGCCAGCGCTGCAGCGTACTTGCCCAACACCACCTGCATTTCCGTCAGCGGTTTGGTGAGCAGCAGTTCAATGGTGCCCGTGCGGCGCTCTTCACTGAAACTGCGCATGGTGACCGCAGGAAGAAGGAAAAGGAACACCCACGGTGCAAGGGTGAAGAGCGGCGTCAGTTCGGCATAGCCCAGTTCAAGAACGTTCTGCGGGAACACCCACAAGAAGAGCCCGTTGAGCAGCAGGAAGACCGTGATGGTGATGGCGCCGATGAGCGAGGCAGCAAAGCCCCTGACTTCCTTGATGATGAGCGCGCGCATTCGGGGCGCTAAAGTAGGGGCGGGGTGATGCCAAAAGAGAAGGCGCGCCCACCACGGGGCACGCCTTCTCTACGGGTCAGTCCGTGAGGACCGGTCAGGGAAGTTGTTGCACGCGCACTGCTGTTGGTATGGTGCCGCCCACGGTAATGAGGATCGGATCGCGGTCGTTGGCAGCGCCCGTGTACTTAACGGTGCCGTCCAGGTTCACGTCGGTGTCGTGATAACCGCTTATAGTGTTGGTAGGCAGCGTTCCGCCGATGTCGATCAGGATCGGGTCACGGTCGTTGCTCAGGCCGGTGTACTTCACCACCCCATCGAAGGTCACATCGCCGCACCACAACAATTGCAAGGCGCCGTTCACACGACAGGCCTCAATGCCGTAGGTGGCCGTGGTCGTTTGTGAGAAGTCCACTGCGGTCGGACCGGAGAAGAGGAACATCGGCGAGAGGGTCATGGCTCCCAAGTGGTTACGGTGCCGTGTGGCCACGTAATAATTGCCTTGGCCGATGAACATGCTCACCGCACTTACACCGTCGGTATCCACCACGTCGCCATCACGTTGCAACAAAGCGCTTCGCGAAGCCACGATGATGGACGGATCCACCGCATCGCGCAATTCGAGCAGCACCCAATCCACGATGGCATCGCTGCCCGAAACTGCTAGCACCACAGGCGTTGTGATCTCGTTTCCGCCGCCGCCCGTGTGCGTGTAACCCAAGCCGGTGTACGGCTCGGTGGTCGGGACAAGTCCCAGGGCGCGCATGCCGTCGTTCATCAAGCCGGTTCCCAGGTTGAAAGGCCCTTCGAGGAGAAGATGAGCGGCCACGAGGACGCAGATGTTGTCCACGCCGCCATCACAATCGTTATCGAAGCCATCGCACAATTCGGGTGCACCAGGATGAACGGTGGATAACCCATCGTGGCAATCGCCGCCCTGTAGAATGTAACCGACCGGTGGGTCGCAAGTGAAGACCTCCGTGGAAGGATCCCCGAATCCATCGCCATCGAGGTCGAAGTACCAGAGCGACTGCAGTCCATCGTCCACCTGGCCATCGCAGTTGTCGTCCTGGCCGTTGCACACTTCCGTGCCGAGCGGGTTCACCAGCGGATCGGTGTCGTCGCAGTCGCCACCAACGGTGAGCATGCCCGGTATGGGCGTGCACGAGAGCACCATCGCATCGTCGCCGCCGAAGCCATCCTCGTCCACATCGGGGTAGTAGGCTGTGCCCGCATCGTTGTCCACGGTGCCGTCGCAATCATCATCCAGGCCATTGCACGATTCCGGTGCGCCCGGATAGATCGTCGGGTTGTTGTCGTTGCAGTCACTGCCTTGCCACCAACCATCACCGTCGGCATCCACCATGCCCAGACAGGTCACGAGTTGTGCCGTGCAGCCGCTTTGCAGCTGGCATTCGTAGCACGCCTCCTCGCCATTGAGGCATTCCAGTAGGCAGTTGTCCTGCCAGCAGGCAATGAAGTCCTCCACACAGGTGAGGCAAACCGCGCCGATCGGAATACCCGCGTTCTGCATGCACGAGCTGATGCAATCCGGACCATCGAAGAGGCATTGGAACAGGCACTGGTGCATCGCCTCTTGGAACTCCACCTGGTTCTCCGCGAGCCATTGCTGCTCTGGGGGCGTGCAGTTGCCGCATCCGTTGCCGGGGAACACGTTGGCGTTGGTGTCGTCGCAATCGCCGTTGGAGGACACGTATCCGACGGGTTGCACACAATCGTTTATCGTCACGTTCGTGTTACCGTAGTCGTCGTTGTCCAGGTCCTGGTACCACGTGGTGATGACCGGCCCGCCGCTGCAGTCCTGGTCGATGCTATCGCAAGGGTCAGCAGCGCCGGGGTTGATGGCCGCATCGCCATCGTTGCAGTCTCCACCGATGGTAATGGTGTTGGGGATCGGTGTACAGGACAGGGTCATGCTCGCATCATCGCCGTATCCATCGCCATCGGAGTCGGTGTAGTAGGCGATGCCCGCTTCGTTGTCGACTTCGCCGTCGCAGTTGTTGTCGATGTTGTCGCAGAGTTCGGGCGCGCCGGGGAAGACCGTGTCGTCTGCATCATCGCAATCGCCAGCGACCGTAGCGGTACCAATGGGTTGGTTGCAATCGCCCACGGTTCCGGTGCCGTCCACGCCGAAGCCGTCTCCATCCGCATCGGTGTAGTAGGTGATGCTGATGCCATCATCCACCTGGCCGTTGCAGTCGTTGTCCAGACCATCGCAGAGTTCGTCCGCGCCGGGGTACACGCTGGTGTTGGCGTCGTTGCAATCGCTGCCTGCCCACCAGCCATCACCATCGGTATCCGACTGGCCCATGCACGTGGCCATCTGGCCCATGCAGCCCGCTTGCACCTGGCAGCCGAAGCAGAGGCCGGGACCACTCAGGCAATCAGCGAAGCAATTCGCCTGTGTGCAGAGCATCATGTCGGTCACACAGGTGAAACACAGCGCGCCCACCGGCAATCCTTGCTGCAACAGGCAATCCTCCGTGCAACCCGGATCGCCGAAGCACTGACCGGCGCAAGAGGTGATAGCATCCATCAGCGTTTGTTGGTTCGTGCTCAACCACTGTTGTTCGGTGATCGTGCAATCGCTGCAACCATTGCCGGGGAAGACGCTTGCGTTGGTGTCGTCGCAATCGCCGCTCACCGGCACGAAGCCGACAGGTTGGACGCAGTCCTGCGTGAACACGGCATCGGTCCCGTAGTTATCGCCGTCGTTGTCCTGGTACCAGGTAGTGAGCACCGGACCACCGCTGCAATCCTGGTCGATCGCGTCGCAGGGATCCGCTGCGCCGGGATGAATGGTCAGGTTGGCATCATCGCAGTCGCCACCCTGTGTGATCATACCGGGGATCGGCGTGCAGGAGAAGGTCTCCGTTGCATCATCACCGAAACCGTCCTGATCGGCGTCCGTGAAGTAGGCGATGCCCGCGTTGTTGTCCACCGCGCCATCGCAGTTGTTGTCGATGTTGTCACAGAGCTCCGGCGCACCGGGGAAGACGGTGTTGTCCGCATCATCGCAATCGCCACCTGCCGTGGCAGCACCAGTCGGCGGATCGCAGTCGCCCGTGAACTCTGTGCCGTCCTCGCCGAAGCCATCACCATCCGCGTCGGTGTAATAGGTCACGCTTACGTTCTCGTCCACCAGGCCATCACAATCGTTGTCGAGACCGTCGCAGATCTCGCTCGCACCGGGGTAGGCCGCGCTGTTGGCATCGTCGCAATCAACCAGCGAGAAGGAACCATCGCCATCGGCATCCACCAGGCCGGTGCATGCGAGGTACGCCTGCTGGCAGTTGGCCTGGATGCACGCTTGGCAGTTCGCGCTCCCGAAGCCGTTGATACAGGCCGTAAGGCATGTGCCCATGATGCAGGTGTACCGCTGCGCGATGCACGTCACACAAGAGTTCTGTAGCGGTGTTTGGTTCAGCAGTGCGCTCGCGAGACAAGCCTCGAGGTCGCCGCTGTTGATGCAATTGAAGATGACCGAGCTGATGATATCGTCGATGGTCTGCTGGTTCTGCGCTATCCAGAGCTGATCAGCGGCGGTGCAATTGCCACAGGCTCCCGCACCGATCAGCGGGTCGTTGTCGTTGCAGTCATCGGCGTTGGCCACACCCGGTGTATCGCAGGGCAGCGGCTCCAGCGCGTTGCCGAAACCATCGCCATCGTTGTCCGCGAATTGCTGTGGAAGGTCCTCATCCACCTGCCCGTCGCAGTCATTGTCGATCCCGTCGCATACTTCCTGTGTCGAGCCGGAGAGCGAACCGTGGAAACCATCAACCGTGCTGAACGACGTGGGCTCCTCGGTGTTGCCGGGTGGCGTGATGTAGCTCTCCTCATACAGCGGCACATCATTGGGCGTGATCGTGATGCTGAAGCAGCTGGTACCGATACAGAAGGGCAACATCCCAATGCCCTGTGTTTCTTCCGGCAATTGGATGTCACCTTGGATCACGTTGGATCCTTGCGTGATCACATAATGTGCGCTGCCGAAGTCGTTCTCCGTTTCGGAAAGCACGTACAGGTCGAAGCCGATCTGGCCGTTTGGATCGTTGTCGTTGCAGTCGCCGCCAATACCTGCGGAGTTGGCCGGTTGCGTGCAGGAGATGCCCAGCGATGCCCCGCCGTATCCATCACCATCCGCATCGGTGAACCACTCCTGTGCTTGCACGCACGGACCCGGACAGGTCGCAGCGGGGTCGTAGTTGCATGCGTTCGCATCCATGCAGCCGATGTTGGTGAAGCACGGTGTACCGCGGCAGCCGCACTTTTCATTGAGCAGTTCAAGTGCGGCAGTAGGGTCGTAGTTGAAGAAGCCCGTGTAAGGCAGTTGATCCGGCAAGGCATAGATGCGCCGGGCAGAACGATCCGGACAGATCATCACGAGCGTTGGGACGAAGCCGTTGTACAGGTCGAGCGCGGCATATTGCTGCATGATGGCGTTGCCACCGTCCGCGATGAACGGCCAGGTCGCATCCGCCAGGAATGGCGCAAGCGAACCGGTCACCGTAGCCGTGTCCTCGATCTCGATGCTCACCATGCGGATATGGTCGAGTCCATCGGGACCCATGTGCGCGTACCAATCCTGTAGGAACCCGGCACTGTTCATCTGGTTGCTCGGCGTACACCAGGTGGTGAAGAAGTCGAGCACTACGCTCTTGCCTTGCGCGAGCAGCGCGAAGAGGTTCACCGGGTTGCCGTTCACATCGGTGGCCGTGAAGTCCGTCGCGTACACCTCGTCGCCTATGGACGTACTGCCTTGCACACACGTGCCGCCGCCACAAACTGCGCCAGCGTCGTAGTTGCAGGCCATGGGGTCGGTGCATCCCGTTTGGAAGTCTTCCGTGGTGCCGTCGGTGATGCCATCGCAGTTGTTGTCCAACCCGTCGCAGACCTCCATTGCACTGGGGAAGACCGCTGCGTTCGTGTCGTCGCAATCGCCGCCTGACTGAGTGAAGCCAGGACCCGGATCGGTGCAAACGATGGCTTCCGTTGCAGGTTGACCATAACCGTCGCCATCGGCATCCACATACCAGATGTAGTTCTCGTCCACCTGTCCGTCGCAATCATTGTCCATGCCGTCACACACTTCGGCCACGCAATTGGCGCAATCGCCACCGTCGAAGTTGTATTCGGCGCAATTGAAGAAGATCACATTCCCTTCCCACTCGAAGCTGCCGTCATCGCAGGTGCCGTCACCGACCCAATCGATGGGCGCGCAGTTTCCGTTGCAGTCCTCCACCTCACCGGGTGGACAGTTGCCCGAGTTGCCCAAGCAGATACAGGAAGCGGTAAGTACATCATTGCTCGTGGCCGGATCGCCGTCGTCACAAGCCTGTCCCGGTGCGGCGATGTTGGCATCGACATCATCGCAGTCACCGCCGATCTGCACCGCACCGGGGATCGGTGTGCAGGAGAATTGCGCGGATGCGTCATCGCCGAAGCCGTCTCCATCCGCATCGGTGTACCAAGTGAAGCCTTCATCGACCTCGCCGTTGCAGTTGTTGTCCAGGCCATCGCACAGTTCCGGTGCGCCGGGGAAGACGTTCAGGTTCGCATCATCGCAATCGCCAGGTTGATCCGTGACCGTCGGCGACTGTTCGCACGCGAACACCTCACTTGTCCCGAACCCGTCCTGGTCCAGGTCTTCGTACCATACCTGCAAACCACCTTCATCCACATTGCCATCACAGTTGTTGTCGATGCCATCCGGTGCAGAGCACAGGTCCGGCGCGTCAGGGCTGATGCCCGCGTTCGCATCATCACAGTCACCTTCCAGTTGCGAGAAGCCTGATGATGGCGGTGAACACATCACCGCGCCGGTGCCGATAACGCCCCAGCCGTCGCCGTCCGCATCCGTGAACCAGATGAAGTCCTCGTCCACCTCGCCGTCACAATCGTTGTCGAGCCCATCACAGGTCTCTGTTGCGCTACCACCAATGGCACCGCTGTACCCGGCTGACGTCTGGAACTCGATGGGGTTACCCGTGGTCCCGTTCATGTAGATGAAGCCGCTGCTGAAAAGAGGCATGGAACTGCCGGTGACCTCGATGCTGAGACAACCATCGGGCACGCAGTCTTCCCAAACACCGGCTGGAATACCGTACTCGGCGTTGAACACAACCGGAACGGACCCGCTGAAGAGTATTGCGCTGTTGGAGGTAACCGTGATCTGCGCATTGCCCTCGGTCTCCAGATCCGCAGGTGCGAGCAGCAAGCGCACCGTAGCTCCGCTACAGCAGGTGCCATCGTTGCAGTTTGCTAGCGGGTTGAAGTTGCCCGAACCCGGAACCGTGCAGCCGTTCACCACATTGCCAAGACTGACCGTAATGATGCCTCCGACGCTGTTGCCCGTAGCCAACACGCCGTTCACATCCTCCACCATGTAGTCGGCTTCCATCGGCAGCCCGTCCGAACCGTTCAGGTTGATGGCGTAGCAGCCGTTCTCCAAGCAGGCTTCGATCGTGTTGCCACCACCTGTCGCCACTTCAACAAGGTTCCAGTCGGTGACCGCGTAGGTCGTCACCGGATCGCCGATGGTCGTGAGGGTGATGGTGTACTCAGTGCAGGTAGGCACGCAAACGGACATCAGCGCTTGGTAAGCCGCGTGCACGTTCAGTTTACCGCCAGTGATGGTCAGCGCGCTGCCTCCCGGGAAGGGCGTGGTATTGTTGAGGATGGCATCCTTTACCAGTTGCCGCGCAGCAACAGGATCGTTCATCACCAGTTGCGCGAACGATGGGCATGGCACGGAGTAGAGCAGTGCCACAGCCCCGGCCACGGTCGGGATCGCGAAGGAGTTGCCGTTGACCATAGCGTAGTTGCCGCCAACCGTGGCCACGGGAATGTTGATGCCCGGAGCGAGCAGGTGAACGCTGTTGTTACCCGTTGCGAACGGCACTTCGTTCAAAGGGCCATAGCTCGTGACCACAAGGTGCTCAGCCAATGCGCAGTTGGAGGGAAAGTCGAACTCCACGTCCAGGTCCTGGGTTTCGTTCGGGCCGGCGGTCACGAGGATGATCCCTGCCGCTGTCATGTCCGTGAACAAGGGGGCCATGAAGCCGTTGCAAGCGGCATCGGGTATTCCCCAAGAAGCGGTGATGGAGACCACCATCAAGCCGTTCGCACCGTTGCTCGCGTTGAACTGCTCACGAACGAACGTTGCGGCCTCGAACTGCTCAATGACGTCGGAGAGGTCGTTGGTCTCGCCGCTGGAGAAGATCTCCACGTCCCAGTTCACGCCCGCGATGCCGATGCTGTTGTTGCCTACTGCGCCCATTACGCTCGCCACTTCGGTACCGTGGTCCTCACCACCGCCTTGTGCAGGCGAGCCCGGCCAGATGTTCCCCGACAGGTCAGGATGGTTCGTTTGGATAGCCAGATCGGAGAGCGCTACACCGATGCGTTGCCCATTGGCCATGGTGCCGCCCGTGGTGATGTCCCACACGGGCTCCACGTTGATGTCCTCCATGTTCCATTGCGTGCCGTACTGCGCGTCGTTCGGCTCGGCGCGGTACACGAGGCGATAGTTCAGCGAGGTGGCTTCCACCCCGGGCAAGCGCGCGATGCGCTTCTCCAGTTCGCGGTCGTCCGTGACGCCGGGAGCGAACACGAGCTTGTGATAGCCCGAACCGCGGCCACTAGGCGAGAGGCTCTTCACAGCCGCCTCGCTTGTCAGGCTCAGCGATAAGTCGCGTTGTACGTCGGCGATGCTCGTTCCCTTATTCAGCCTTACGAGCACCTCGCCTGGCACCCAGGCTTGCTGCGCGAACGAGGCGATGGAAACAACGATGGAAAGGAGCAGAAGGATGGGTTTCCGGAGCATGGGTTTCGGCTGCTTTCAGCCGTGCGCCCAAATTCCCGGATCAACCTGATCCACAGCGCGCCAAGAGGGTCAACCTTGGTTACTAACGCCGACGTGGTCCTCGCAACTCCAGACGGCCCGAGCAGATGAACCGCGCAGGAGACCTCGACAAAGTGCGTCCTCAGAGCGGCGGCTTCGGCGCAGACGTCAAGGGGCTTTCAGCCCGTTTTGCCCTTCTTTTTGCGGAACACCCGGAAGAGAAAATACCCTACACCAATGAGGATCAGTACCGCTGCCCAATTCGGAAGCAAGGACGGGCATGTCGGACACCTGTCGCGACTATAGCGTGCAAACCCCGGCAGTGCACCCAGCAGACCTACGAAGAGGAGTGTGTAGCGCAGAGCGCACATTACCTGCCCAACGCCTTGTTGGCGTCCAGCATCTCCTTGATGCCGCCCACACTGCTGAGCACGCCGGTGGCTTCGTATGGCATGTAGATCACCTTGTTGTTCTGGCCGCTGGTCATCTCCTTCAGCGTTTCCAGATACTTCATGGCGATGAGGTAGTTGGTGGGGTCGGCTTTGGCGCCTTTGATGGCCTCCGTAACCAGTCGGATGGCCTCGGCCTCACCCTGCGCACGGCGGATGCGCGATTGGGCATCGCCCTCGGCCTCAAGGATCTGGCTCTGCTTCTGGCCTTCCGCAGTGGTGATCTGCGATTGCTGGATACCCTCAGCCTGCAGCACGGCGGCGCGCTTGCTGCCCTCCGCATCAATGATCTGCGCACGGCGGTCACGCTCGGCGCGCATCTGCTTCTCCATGGCCTCGCGGATGTCGCGCGGCGGGTTGATGTCCTGCAGTTCAACGCGGTTCACCTTCACGCCCCACTTATTGCTGGCTTCGTCCAGGATCTGGCGCAGCTTCATGTTGATGGTGTCACGGCTGGTCAAGCACTCATCAAGGTCCAGTTCGCCGATCACGTTGCGGAGCGTGGTCTGCGTCAGTTTCTCGATGGCCATGGGAAGGTTCTCGATCTCGTACATCGCCTTTACCGGGTCCATCACTTGGAAGTAGAGCAGCGCGTTGATCTCCGTCATCACGTTGTCCTTCGTGATCACGTTCTGGCGCGGGAAGTCATAAACGGTCTCACGCAGGTCGATGCGTTCCTTCTTCACGAACTGCACGTACTTGTTGCCATCGGGCAGATCACGGGTGAAGCGGAAGATGATCTCCCGCGGCTTGTCCATGATGGGGATGATGATGTTGATCCCTGCCGTAAGTGTCTTGTGGTACTTGCCCAGGCGCTCCACCACCATGGATTCGCTCTGTTGGATGATGCGTACACCTTTGGCGATCAGGAAGAACACGAAAAGTGCTAGTACGATGAGTACGATGTTCAAGAGGTCCATGTGCAGGAATGAAGTTGGATGGTGCAGGCTGTTCTACTGAAGGGGTTTTACGATAAGCGTGTTGCTTTCCACGCGGACGATCTCCACGCTGTCGCCAACGCGGAAGGTGTTGTTGCCGATGGCCTCGGCACGCCAATCGTCGCCGTCAATGCTCACGCGGCCCATGTGCATGGCGTCGAAGTCCTGGGTGACTTTGGCACGTCGACCGGTCAGTGCATCGGCCCCGGTCTTCAAGTCGTTCTTCACGAAGGTTTTCAGCATGAAAGGACGCACCGTGAAAAAGGCCGCCAGCGAGAACGCGGAGAACACGAGCAGTTGAACGGTGGCCGTAGCACCAAGCCCGGCGGCCAGCGCGCTGAACATGCAACCGATGCCCAAGCATACGAGGAAGAACCCCGGAACGAAGATCTCCGCTATCAACAGCACCAAGGCTGCCACTGCCCACCATTCCCATTGGAAGAAACCCATTGCTGTCTGTTCTGGGGGTGAATGTAGTCGGACACCGGCGGTGCCAGCAGTCCCGGTTACATGAACGGGCCTGCACCTCCATCGGCGTCCGCGCCAAGCCCGTCGGCTATTTTCGGCCGCCATGATCGAGCGCCTGTCGTCCGTTCTCCGCAGTCGCCAAGGACGGGACACGGTGCTCACCTTTCTCACCGAAGGGCTGAGCATGCTGGGCATGGTCCTGGTGTTCAGGTTGGCCAAGGACGACGGCGACAGCGACTTCGACCGTTATGTGATCGTGCGCCGCACGGTCGCGTTCATCTTCCCGGTGGTGCTCATGGGCACCATGGTGGGGCTCACCCGTTTCGTGGCCATGAAGACCGACCCCGTGGCCCAGCGGCGCTATTTGTTCGGTGCATTGTCGTGGGTGGTGCCTTTGGGGTTGCTGCTGTTGTTGTTCAGCGCTTTGTTCCCAGGGCCGCTCTCTTGGGTGTGCTTCGGCAACTACTCAGAGGCCGGGTTGATCCTGCCGAGCGCGCTGATGACCGTGGGTATCGCACTGCACGGCGTCGCCTATGGTTTCCTCCGGGGTCGAGGGCACATTGTGCAGGCCAATGCGATCCAGTTCCTGGCGTTGGCCGGTGTGCCGTGCTTGGCGTTCGTGCTGTTCCGGGATCTCGAAGCCGTATTGTGGTTCACCGGGGCACTCTGGACAGCGGTGTCGCTCATGAGCTGTGTCCCGGCATTGCTCTCGGGGGGCTTGCGCGGTGATGGCAAGGAACGGGCGGAGATCATCCGTTACGGGCTTCCGCGTGTGCCCGGGGATATTGCGTTGGGTGCGCTGCTCACTGTTCCCGTGTACGTCGTGGTCCGCACGTTCGGGCAAGCACTGGGCGCGGAGTACGCCTTCGGATGCACGCTGCTGAACCTTGCCGCAGCAGCCTTCAGCCCGGTGGCCTTGTTGCTCCTTCCAGCGATCTCGTCGCGCCTTTCAAGCGCTCAGTTCGATGGCCTGGACCAGAAGTTGGGCCGCATGCTGGTGCTGATCACAGGAGCGTCCATTGGGCTTGTGCTCTTCTTTGAACTCCTCGCCACACCCATTCTCCGCATCTACTTGGGTGATGGTGGCGGAAAACTGGTGGCGGTCTCGCGGCTGGTGTTCTTCTCCGCGCTGCCTTTCGCGTTCTTCAATGGCATGCGCAGCCTGCTCGATGCCTACTACCAGACACCGCGGAACGGTGTGAACCTGATGACCTCGCTCTTGGTTCTCCTGGTCGGCAGTTTTCTTCACTTGGCCTTTCGTACACCTTGGTTCACCATGGGCATAGTGCTCTTCGCAGCCATGCTTTGGCTCGGGTACGCAACATGGCGCGATGTGCAGCACGTGCGCAGCGAGATAGCCCGCATCGGAATGCGCGGTGCGGATGAAGTGCATGTGCTCGTGGTGATCCCGGACACGGAGAGCGGCCAGGTCTACAGCAGTTCGAAAGACCAGGCGAAGGCGTTCGTCGACCTCGGCGCACAAGTGACCATGTTCCACCTCGAAAGCCGCACATCCCCGATGCACTTGGTGGGCAGTAGGCGGCGACTGAAGCGAATGGTCCGTGCGGCGCGGCCTGATGTTGTGCACGTGCACTACGGATCGGTGGCTGCCCTGTGGACGGTGCTCAGCAGTTCAGTCCCCGTGGTCGTCACCTTCATGGGCGATGACCTTGATCGCCGTGGTGTGAAGGGCTTCCTAAGGCGACCCTTGGGTGCTTTGTTCTCGCAGTTGGCGGCCTTCTTCGCAGCGGGCATTGTTTGTGTGAACGAAGATGTGAAGGATCGGTTGTGGTGGCGCGCGCAGGATGCGGCAGTGGTGCCTGTGGATGGCGCAGCACCGGCGCGTCGCACACTCGACCACCTTCGATCCGTTGCCTTTCATCGCACCAGTGCCGCATGAGGATCGTGCTCCTCTCCGCCGCGACTTCCGTGCATACCCAGCGCTGGGCGAACGCCTACGCGGCGCGGGGTCACGAAGTCCATTTGATCGGCCAGCATCCATCCTCAATAGGGTATCACGATGACGTAACAATGCATGATCTGCCGCATGCCGTTGGGCTGGGCTATCTGCTCAACGGCCCGCGCCTGGCGCGGCTGCTGCGCGAACTGAAGCCGGATGTCGTGAATGCGCACTACGCCACCGGTTACGGTACGCTCGCACGGTCGGTGCGAGGTGTGCCACTGGTGCTCAACGTTTGGGGCAGCGATGTCTTCGACTTTCCGGAGAAGAGCGTTCTGCACAAATGGTGGGTGCGTAGGAACCTGGTTGCTGCCACATGGGTGGTTTCGACGAGCGAGGCAATGGCGGACCGAACGCGCCAGCTGGTTCCCGGGCCGGGCCGGCTAACTGTCGTACCCTTCGGCGTTGATACACGGATCTACGCACCGTTCCTGCGGAAAGATGACGGGCCCACGCTGGTGATCGGAACGGTGAAAAGCCTGGCTCCGGTCTATGGCATCGATGTGCTCATCAAAGCGTTCGCACGGTTGGTGGAGCACTCGCCGGGTGCAGCTCTCCGACTTCGGATCGTTGGCGACGGACCTTCACGCCGGGAGCTTGAGGAACTTGCCGTGGATCAAGGGGTAGGTCGGTTGGTGGAGTTCACCGGTGCCGTTCCGCATTCCCAGGTCCTTGCGGAACTGCAGCGCATGGATGTGTTCTGTGCGCTGAGCAGACAGGAGAGTTTCGGCGTGGCCGTTATCGAAGCATCGGCTTGTGCATTGCCGGTGATAGTGAGCGATGCAGGCGGATTGCCCGAGGTGGTGAAAGATGGCGTGACCGGAATGGTGGTGCCGCGCAATGATCACGAGGCAGCGGCGAAAGCAATGGCCCAACTCGTGGCTTCTTCCGACCTGCGGCGACAGTGGGGGACGGCAGGGAGGGTCCACGTGCAGGCGAACTACGAATGGGCTCAAAGCGTGGACCGGATGGAATCCGTGCTTCGCGAAGCCATCAAGACTTACCGGCGAGCATGAAGGTCCTATTCCTCACACAGTACTTCCCCCCGGAAGTCGGCGCGCCGCAGAACCGGCTCTTCGCATCGGCGTGCGCGTTGCGCAAGTCAGGGGCTGAAGTGACCGTTCTCACGGCCATGCCCAACTACCCGGAGATGCGTGTGCACGATGGGTACCGGGGCAAATGGAAGATGGAGGAGGAGCGGGACGGTCTGCGCGTGATCCGCGCGTGGATCCATGTGCCTTCCGGCCGTAGCGTCATGGCCCGTTTGCTGAATTACTTCTCGTTCGTCTTTTCATCCCTCCTCGTTGGCCTCTTCAACCTGAAGCGTAGCGATGTGCTGCTCGTGGAATCACCGCCGCTCTTTTTGGGCATCACGGCCATGCTGTTGGCGCGGGCAAAAGGGGCGAAGCTCGTCTTCAACGTGAGCGATCTATGGCCCGAAAGCGCGGTCCAGCTCGGTCTTGTCACCAACAGGACGATGATCCGCTTGAGCACGTGGCTGGAAATGAAGTGCTACCGGTCCAGTGCGCTCATCACCGGCCAAACACAAGGCATCGTTTCGGATATCCAACGGCGGTGCCCCGGCAAGCGCGTGGTGTGGATACCGAACGGTGTGGACTTCGCGGCAATGGAGTCGTACTCGCGGGCACCTCTGGACCGGTCGCGGTTGGATGCGCTTGGCATCCGCCCAGGTGATCTCGTGTTCGCCTACGCGGGGATCATCGGGCACGCACAAGGCCTTGAGGTCATAGTGCGCGCTGCTGAGATCCTTCGCCTTGACCGCGCGCACTTTCTCCTCATCGGCGCTGGTCCGGAACTTCGCAAGTTGAAGGACATGGCAGCTTCAATGGGCGCAGGCAATGTGCACTTCATTGACAAGATGCCGCGGCCCGAACTGATCGGTCTGCTGCGCTGCACGAGCGGTGTGGTGGTGCCGCTCCGCAAGAACGACTTGTTCAAGGGCGCCATCCCCAGCAAGATCTTCGAGGCGCTGGCGTTGGGCAAGCCTTTGTTGTTGGGTGTTGAAGGAGAAGCCAAGCAGTTGTTCATTGATGATGGTGGTGCTGGTTTGGCCTTCGTTCCGGAGGATGCAGAAAACCTGGCCATGCAAGTGCGCCGCTACGCTGTGGAGCCTCACTTGTTGGAACAGCACGGCAGCAGCGGATCGCGGTATGCCCGGGCCCGCTTCGACCGTGAGGTCATCAGCGCACGGCTCTGGGAAGAATTGAAGGCCATCGCACGGCAATGAACGAACGCATCACATCCGAGTGGGCAAGGCTGCGCGCCGTGTGGGGATCCGGTCCGCTGTTCTTGCTTATCGGCACCATGGTGCTCATGCCGTTGGTGCCATCGGCCGCTGTGCTCTGCGCCTACGCCGGTTTTTTCTGGCTGGCAGCGAAGAACAAGTTCGGTTGGTTTCTTCCGACGCTCTGGCGAACGCCGTACCCGTACCTGATGGTGTTCGGGCTGCTCCACATCATTGGCCTTGCATGGACGAGCAACTTGGGTTTTGGTCTTTTTGACCTTCAGATCAAGTTGCCGCTGCTGGTACTGCCGCTGCTTGCAGGCTTCTGCGGAGCGCATGT
The DNA here is from genome assembly GCA_016699575.1 of Flavobacteriales bacterium. NCBI lineage: Bacteria > Pseudomonadati > Bacteroidota > Flavobacteriia > Flavobacteriales > Flavobacteriales bacterium. The sequence goes on from CP064979.1 coordinate 3,880,650, forward strand.
TCGCACCGGGCGCGACCTGCTGGCGTTCGTGTTCAGCTTATCGGGCGCGCTCATGGTGCTGGTGTGTACTGTTGCTTCGGTCTGGCGCATCGCGACCGGTTCCGATCTGTCGCCGGCACAAGAGGTCTTCAGCTCGTACTGGTCGCTGCTGTTGCACCCGAGCTATTTCGCGCTCTATCTCTCGCTGGCCATTGCCGCGTGGTGCCTGCTGCCGATACACACTTGGGTGCCTCGCTCGTGGTCGGTTGGTGTGCTGGCCTTGCTGAACTTGGGTGTGGTGTTGAGCGCGAGCAAGATCGGCTGGCTGCTCCTTACACCCTTGCTGGTGACCTTGGTCGTTCTCGTTCGACGCAATGCCTTCGTGCGCCGAACGCTTTTGGGAATGATGGCCTTCGCGGCCGCTGGTGTTGCGGTACTCGTCATGGCGTCACCATACGCACGCGATCGTGTGCAGGAGATGTTCCGTGCTTCCTCCGAACAAAAGCATGACCCGAACGCCACTACCAGCAGTGCCGTGCGCTGGCTCACTTGGGGCACGGCATGGGAGCTCTTCAAGGTACAACCGTGGTCGGGCACGGGTACTGGCGACATCAAGGATGAACTGGTGGCCGTGTACAACGCCAAGGGGTACACCGGTGCAGCAGAGCGGCGCTTGAACGCGCACAACCAATACCTGCAATCGGCGGCTTGCCTGGGTGTTCTTGCGCTTGCTGCGCTCTTGGCCATGGTGCTGGTGCCCTTGGCCGCGGGCCGTGCGCGCGATCCGCTGTTCACCCTGTTCGTGCTGCTCGTTGCGCTCAATTGGCTTGTCGAAAGCATGCTCGAGGTCCAAGCGGGTGCTGTGTTCTTCGCTGTGTTCGCGGTACTCCTCCTGTGGAAGGACGAAGCCCCTCATCTTCGCGCGTCATGATCCCTTTCAGCCCGCCCCGCATCGATGAGCGCACCATTGCGGAAGTCGCGGAGGCCTTGCGTTCGGGCTGGATCACCACCGGGCCGCGCACCAAGGAGTTCGAACGGCGCTTGGCGGCATACAGCGGTGTGGACCATGTGATCGCGCTGAACAGTTGGACCAACGCGGCGGAGCTCGTGTTGCGCTGGTTCGGGATCGGCCCCGGCGACGAGGTGATCGTGCCGGCCTACACCTACTGCGCTACCGCGAACATCGTGGTGCACGTCGGTGCCACACCGGTGATGGTGGACGTGCTCGATGACTTCACCATCGATCCCGACGGCGTTCGCCGTGCGCTGACCCCGCTGACCAAATGCATCATTCCGGTCGACATAGGAGGATTGCCCGCACAGGTGGGTGAAATGATGCGCATTGCTGAAGAGGCCGGACAGGCCTTCGTGGCGAACGGGCCCGTGCAGAGCATGCTCGGCCGTCCTCTTGTGCTGAGCGACGCCGCGCACTCCTTCGGGGCGGCCATTTGTGGCAAGAAGCTTGGCACGCAAGCCGACATCACCGGTTTCAGCTTCCATGCCGTGAAGAACCTGACCACGGCCGAAGGCGGAGCGCTCGCGCTCAACCTGCCTGCTCCGTTGGACAATGCCGCGCTCTACAAGCAGCTGAACACCATGAGCCTGCACGGCCAGAACAAGGACGCTCTGGCCAAGACTACGGCTGGCGGGTGGCGTTATGACGTCGAGGAGCCGGGCTGGAAATGCAACATGACCGACCTGCAAGCGGCAATCGGGCTGGTGGAATTGGAGCGCTACGACAACGAGACACTACCACGCCGCAGGGCCATTTGCGCGCGTTACGAACAAGCGTTCGCTTCCGATGGGCGTTTCATTGTCCCGCTGCTGAGCGACGGTGCCCGTACCGGCAGCTATCACCTGTACATGCTGCGGGTGGCCCAAGCCACGGAGGCGCAGCGCGATGCCATCATCGCAGCCATTGGCCGCCGCCAAGTGAGCGTGAACGTGCATTTCATACCAATGCCCATGCTCACGGCCTACCGGAAGCGCGGTTATCGCATCGAGGACTTTCCGCGGGCGTACCTGCATTACAGCCGGGAGATCAGCTTGCCGGTCTATTTCGACCTCACGGACGCCCAGGTGGACATGGTGATCGCTGCGGTGAAGGACAGCGTTGCCGAAGTCATGGCTTGACGAATGCCGCGCCCCCTCACGATCGCTTACGTCACTACCGACGACGCCAACGACAAGCGGTCCTGGTCGGGCATCCACTACCACTTGGCCGAAGAACTGCGGAAGCAGGGGCATCGCCTGGTGCTCATCGGTCCGTTGCAGCCACAACCGTTGCTGTTCGTGCTGCGCGCTTTCAACCAGATCACCTTGCGGTTGTTCGGCAAGCGCTTCCACTACCGCGATTCACCGATCCTTTCCCGGGCTTACGCGGGGATCATCGCCAAGCGCTTGCGGGCGGCCAACGCGGACGTCGTTCTCGCTCCGGCGGGGTTGGCGGCCATCGCGAAGCTGAAGACCGATGTGCCCATCATCCACTTCAACGACCGGAGCATCGCAGGCGCCGTGGGTTATCACAGCATCCTCAAGGACCCGTTCGCATGGTCGCTGCGCCAAAGCCTGGAACTTGAGCGCGAAGCCCTCCGCAACGCAGCATTGACCGTGTTCACCTCGGATTGGGCGGCCGATGGTGCACGGAAGTCGGAACCTTCATCAGCGTCCCGTATCCGCGTGATCCCCATGGGCGCCAACCTGGGACAGGTCCCGGCCCCGGAGCAGCGGGTCTTCCCACCGGAGGTGCTCAAGTTGCTCATGATCGGCGTGCAATGGGAGAACAAGGGGGGACCGCTTGCACTGGAGGTGCTGCGGGAATTGGCACGCCGGGGGATCAATGCGCAGTTGATCGTGTGCGGTTGCGATGTGCCGAAGGAGGTCACCGACAAGAACGTCGTCCGCGAGGGTTTCCTCAGCAAGAGCGATCCTCGGCAGCGGGCGCGCTTGGAGGAGCACCTGCGCGCCGCCGATCTGTTCATTCTTCCGACGCGCTTCGAGGCATACGGCATTGCCTTCTGCGAAGCTGCGGCATATGGCGTTCCGGCCCTCGGCTCGCGCACCGGTGGTGTGCCCACGATCGTGCTTGAAGGAGAAACCGGCTTCCTATTCAACTTGGATGAAGGTGCCCGGGCCTATGCCGACCGCATCGAACAACTGGTGCGCGATCCAGCGACTTGGCAACGTATGCGCACCACGGCGCGCAAGCGCTACGAAGAGCATTTCACCTGGGAGGCCTTCGTTCAGCGGTTGATGGCTGAGGTGGAGGCCGCTGGGCTTGTGAGGAGTTCGCGGTAGTGTCGATGGAATGCACCGGGTTCGAACACGACCTTCGCACGCGCGAACGCAGCTTGTCGCATGGCCCACAGCCTTTCTGGGTCAGCCTGCATGGTGAGCAGGAAGTCCGTCATTTCGTTTACCACGATCGAAGGGTCCGTGGAAGAGATGATGCAGCAGTATCCGCTATCCAGACGGTTGGGCACATCGCCAACAGGGGTGCTCACGATCGCAAGGCCGTGCGCCATCGCCTCCATGATCACCATTGGGAATCCTTCACGGTCGCTCGTGAGCACAAGGATGTCATGCGAACTGTACAGCGCGGAAAGCACGCTGGGATCACTGACCGGCCCGGTGGAACGGATGCCAGCTGAGTTGCTGCGTGCGTTGATCCCAACAGTGGTGAACCGGAACCCATCCGGTGCTGCTGCATGCAGTTGCTCACAGATCCGCAAGAAAAGCTCCGGTCGTTTCTCGCTCGAGTCGCGGCCAACGAACAGCACGCCGACCCGGCCCTTGCGCAGAAGGGGTTCAACGAAACGGTCCACGGCGTTGGAGATGAAGCCGAGCTTGCCTTGTTCCTCCGGGGAAATGCCGTTCGCAGACAGGAAACGCCTGTATTCGCCCAAGGCGTGCCTGCTAACGAACAACATGGCGTGGAGCCTTGGGAAGAGGTGAAGCCAGGCTTTGTGTTGGGCGTTGCCGCTGGGTTGGAAAAGAAAGGCGTGTTGCAGGTATGTACACTTCACCCGCGCGTGCAGTGCAGGAAGCAGATCGAAGAAGGTGCTGCTCAACGAAGCAAAGAGCACCGCGTTATCGCGTTCGTTCAGCACGGCGGCGATCCTGGTGCGGGCCCAGCCCCGTGTGATGGGGTGATTGAGCAAATGTGGAAGTTCGATCGTGATCGCGGAGCGCTCGAAAGCGGAGCGGTTCGCATCCGAACCGGAGAAGCCATGTATGATCACCAATGGCGCTTTGTCCTTCACCGTGGCCACGATGTCGGCATGCACGCGCTCGGCACCTCCAATACCGAAGTAGGGGAAGAGGAAGAGGTGCTCTCCTGACCAGTCCCGGAGCGTACGGACCAGCGTCCGCTGCTCGCGCCAAGTGGCCAGCGGTGAATAGGTGAGCACGCGGTACACGCCGCGCAATAGGCGAGCGGGAAGGGAAGCGCTTACCCGGTTGCTCATAAGCGTTCCCAGCCGACCGGAAGCAGGTCGGCGGTATCAATGGCTGGATCCTTGAACCAGCGCAGCGGCGCGATCACGCGCTTGTCCGGTGACGGGTTCAACCAAGCGCCCCACCAACTGAAACTGCTGTTGGCCATGACGTGATGGTCGCACAGCGACATAAGGTACATGTCGATGTGCGGAGGAGCCCCAAGCTCCACGAAATGCACCTGGCGGTCCGAACGGATATGGGCCCTGCTCCAGGCCATATCATCACTGAACACGAAGTACCGCGCGTCGGGTGAGCTGACCAGCATGCGCTCCATCGCCTGTTGGTAGTAGCTTGGTGTACAGGTGTGGAAGTGCGCGCTCGCGGCTGCTTGGTTCACATAGTCGCCGCGGCGGACGTGCACGCTGATGGCCGGTACGGAACGGATCCGCTGTGCCGCTTCCGCTGCGCTCCCCTGCAGCGGTGTCCGCAGAACGATCTCTTGCCTCAACGCCGGTGCGACGGGGTCGAAGTAGCGTTCGCTCTGCCAGTAACCTTCGAGGTAACTACCGTCCACAGCCTGAAGGACGGAGGCATCGAAGCGCATGGAGGCTTCGCGTACGGTGCGTTCCGGTGCGAGCCGGGGATGGAGGCGGTGCAGACCACTGCGCAGCGGCCCGCCGAAGCGCGCCCGTTGAACGCTGGCAGCATCTGCGGTGCGCATCGTCACATTGAACGCATCAAGCCCAGGCGCACGGTACGTCGCAGGCCCGGTGGTCCGATCATAGTGGTCCAGGTCGAAAGCCACGTCCACACCGCGTTCGAGTTCGATGCGGCGGCCGAGCGCATACTGGAACAACTGGTTGCCCAGCCCTCCCATCAGTTTCACGATGATGCTCATGCGCGATCCGGGCGAAAGGTGGCACGCAGGCGCTTCAGCAGGATGTACAGCTTCATTGAGCCCAGCGCACGGCGTGCAAGTGCGCGTACATCGGTGGCGGTAAGTCCGCGCCGGATGGTGGAGTATGCAAGCTCCTGTTCAGGGACGCGCGCGGCGAAGAGCGCGATCAAGTGGCCCCAGTAGCGTAACACGTCCGGCCTCGTTCGGGCATGCTTCATCCATTTCGCATCGAAGGCGACGAGACCCTGCAGCATGCGCAGAGCGTTCTTGGAGGTGTTGCCCGTGTGCTGCCTCAATCCCACAAGGTCCTGCGGTGCGTGATCGAACGCTCCGACCCGTGCGAGCCGAAGCCACATGTCGTGGTCCTCGGAGGTGAGCAAGGCCTCGTCGAAGGGCCCCGTTTCGCCAAAGGCACTGCGCCGGATGAGCACGGCGCTGGACCCGCCGGGGACGGTGTTGCGCAAGAGCAGCCGATCGAAGCAGTCGCCGCGCAAGGCTGCACCGTTGCTGGCGGCCAATGGTGAGGTCCTGCTCGCCGCGTCCACGGCATAGGCACCGCAGTGCACCAGCACGGTGCCGCCGGATGTGCCAGGTGTGAAGCACTGGAGCTGCTGCTCGAGCTTGCATGGATGCCAGACATCATCCGCATCGAGGAACGCCACGAACGGTGAATTGCCCAAGCGCAGCCCGTGGTTCCGTGCGCTGTTCGGTCCTCGATTGGGTTGCCGTGCCAAGCGCACCCGATGTCCTTCCGTGTGCGCCGCGATGAAGGCTTCGACCAGGGCGGGACCGTCGTCGGTCGAGCCGTCGTCCACCACGAACACCCGCGCGGGCAAATGCGTTTGCGCGAGCACGGAGGCGAGGGCCTCAATGATGTAAGCCGCATTGTTGTACAACGGGATCACCACATCAACTTCCATCCTCATGGGCTTCATGGCTCACCACGCCGTAATGACCCCAGGACGCACCGCTTGCGGAGATGGTCCAGGACGCGGTGGACAGGGCTATGGTGCGGAACCAGGCGAGCGCTCATCAACTTGGCGCGAAGATCCCGTTCCAACACCGCGCGTTCGTCCTTGTCGGTCGTCAGGTCCATGATGAAGGTGAACAGTTCGCCGTGCAACGCACGCAGCCCGGTCGGTGTGGCAATGGGATAGTCGATGCCCAGATGTTCCAGCAATACGGCGAGGTCGGGCGGAAGTCCGGGCAAGGCCCATCTGATGTTCTCCCGTCGCTGCCGCAGGCTGCGCTCCTGGAAGCGCGGCATCGTGCGGGTGAGGCCGGTGGGAAGCACACGGTAGCGGACCAGGACTTCGGGAAGGTTTGCGGCGCGGCCTTGGCGGCAAAGGCGCGACCACATGTCCCAGTCATCGTGTACGTCCGGTCCGGGGTCGAAGCCGCCTGCTCTCTCCGCAGCGGTCCGTTTGAACATGACGGACGAGCTCACGAACGGCGTGTCGAAAAGGAGCGCGAAACGGATGGCCGCATCGGTAAGCGGCTGGTGTTGTTCGCGTAGTGGTTCGCCTGCCGCATCGGTGATCAATGACCATGCGCCCAAGATGGACAAGGAGGGTTCTTGTTCAAAGCGCTCAAGTTGGTGCTTCAAGCGATCAGGGAGACTGGCGTCATCGGCGTCCTGGCGCGCGATGTACGGCGCGCTGGCCTTTGCCAACGCCGCGTTCAGGGCATGCGCAACCCCACGGTTCTCCTGACGGATCAGCTTGACACGGGCATCGCCCATGCCTGCCACCACTTGTGCGGAACGGTCGGTACTACCATCGTCGACCACCACCAGTTCCAGATCAGTGATGGACTGATCAAGAACGGAGCGCACGGCTTCCTCAACGAAAGGAGCCGCATTGTACAGGGGCATGATCACGCTCACGCGTGGAGTGCTCATCGGGACATCCTCTTAAGGGACCAGGACCAGCGGCCGGGGAACCGCGTGCGGGCGAACAGGGCCTCATTGCTCGGCTGCTCATTCGCTTGTTCCATGATGGAGCGTATCCCGGCTTTCATCATCGATCCAACGGATTGATCTCCACGTCCATTTGGTTCAACAACAGACCGCTGCGGGTGTTCAGGATGCGAGGGTCGTGCGCCAGCGCGCTCACCTCGCTCACGGTGATCGTGGCATGGTCAGCCAGGTGCTGGAAGTTCCGGCCTTCCTCGGACAGTCCTATCACCACCTTGTACACACCTGCAGTGAGATGGATGTGGTCGTTGCGGAAGGTCGCGGAATAACGGCCTGCCGCGAGCGCATTCGGGAGGCTCCAGCTCGTGCGTACTGGAAGGTCAAGGACCGTGCTGATGCCCACCGCAACCACAAGTCCTTCCACGGGGCGGCGCAACATGAAGTCCACTTGCAAGGCCCAAGCCGTGCCCATGCGAATCTCGTTCAACGGACGGCCATCAGGGTCCAACAAGCGGATGCGCTCAGTGAAGGCGACCATTTCAGGGGAAGCGTACTGGACCAATTCGGTGACCGCATTCCCCGACGAGCCCGATGACGTGTATGCATGGATGACGTCGTGCAATGACCCGGAAGCGGCCACTTTACCTTGTTCCAGCAACAATCCTTTGTTGCAAAGGCGCTGCACAGCGTCCATTTGGTGGCTCACGAACAGGATGGTGCGGCCACCCTTGCTCACGTCCTCCATCTTGCCCAGGCATTTCTGCTGGAACTTGCTGTCGCCCACGGCCAGCACTTCGTCCACCACCAGGATCTCCGGCTCCAGATGCGCGGCCACGGCGAAGGCCAGCCTCACGTACATGCCGCTGCTGTAACGCTTCACGGGCGTGTCCAGGAAGCGCTCCACCTCGGCGAAAGCAACGATCTCGTCGAACTTGGCGGTGATCTCCGCGCGGCTCATGCCGAGGATGGCCCCGTTCAGGTAGATGTTCTCCCGGCCGCTGAGCTCGGGGTGGAAGCCAGTGCCCACCTCGAGCAGACTGGCCACACGGCCGTTGAGGACGATGCGGCCGTGCGTGGGCTCGGTGATGCGGCTCAGCACTTTGAGCAGGGTGCTTTTCCCGGCACCGTTGCGGCCGATGATGCCCACGCGATCACCGGCGTTCACCGTGAACGAGATATCCCGCAGCGCGAAGAACTCTTCCGATGTCTCTACCGTCGCCTTCGGCCGGAAGAGCCCTTTCACGTTGTCCGCTATGACATCCCGCAAAGCGGTGTACCGTTCCGTTTTCCGATGGTGGAGCGTATAGCTCTTGCTGAGCCCTTCCACGCGGATCATCTCCTGGCCGATGCTCATATCACGTCGGCGAATGATCGTTCGGTGCGGCGGAAGTACCGCAGACCAACAATGAGGAACACCAGGCTGATGGCCACCGACACGGTGAAGCCCGGCATGATGATGGGGGAGGCACCGCCCAGCAAGCACCAGCGGAAACCATCGATAACGCCCACCATGGGGTTCATGGCGTACAGCCACTTCACCGCTTCCGGTACGTTCGGATGGTCCAGCACATCGCTGCTGGTGAAGGCCACCGGGGAGACATAGAGCCCGAACTGGACGAGAAAGGGAACGACGTAGCGGAAGTCGCGGTAACGGACGTTCAGGGCGGCGATGAACACGCCCAAGCCCAGTGCCGTCACCATGGCCAGCAAAAGGAACAGCGGCAGGAAGAGCATCTCCGGTCCCGGTTGGAACCGGTAGATCGCCATGAGCACCAGCAGTATGACCAGCGAGATGAAGAAATCGATGAGGCAAACGATGATGGTGCTCGCTGGAACAATGAGGCGCGGGAAATAGACCTTGGTGAGCAGGTTGCTGTTGGCGATCAGGCTCCCGGCTGCCTCGCTCATCGCCGTGCTGAAGAAGGTCCAAGGCAATGTGGCTGCAGCCACAAGGATCAGCCGCGGCACACCTTCAGGGACGTCCGATCCGAACAACCAACCGATGAGCGCCATGGCACCCAGCGTGAGCAGCGGCCGGAGCACGCTCCATGCAATGCCGATCACCGTCTGCTTGTAGCGCACCAGCACATCGCGCCATGCGAGGAACCCGAAGAGGCTCCGGTAGGTCCACAGGTCGCGCCAGTAATGGCGGTCGGCCCGGCCGGGCTCAATGACGGTGCGGTGCATGGGATGTGCGGCGAAGCTACCGCGCGGGCATTGATGGTGGCCGTGGATCGCCCTTCTTTGCCCGGGCATGAAACGCGGGTTCGATATCATTATCTCCCTGGTACTGGTGCTGGTGCTCCTGCCGCTGTTGTTGGTGGTGGCCCTTTCGATCGCTCTTACCTCCCCGGGTGGGGCTTTTTTCCGGCAGGTGCGCGTAGGCCGAGGTGGTCATGAATTCAAGCTTATGAAGTTCCGGACAATGCGACCGGACAGTGAGGCCAAGGGCCAGTTGACCATCGGTGGACGCGATCCGCGCGTAACCCGTGTCGGCTTTTTCCTGCGCAAATCGAAGCTCGACGAGCTGCCCCAACTCTGGAACGTACTGGTGGGCGAGATGAGCCTTGTGGGCCCCCGGCCCGAGGTGCCCAAGTACGTTGCGCTATATAGCGCGGAGCAGCGCCAGGTGTTGAACGTCAGGCCCGGCATCACGGGTCCGGCAAGCCTTCGTTACATCGACGAGAACGAACTGCTGGCCCGCAGCTCTGATCCGGAACGGACTTACATCCAGGAACTGATGCCCGCCAAGCTGGCCATCGACCTGCGCTATGTGCGCGAACGTTCGTTCCTGCTCGACCTCGGCATCCTCTTCGGCACCGCGCGGGGCATGCTCTTCCGGGGTTGAACCGCTCATGATCAACATGTCGTTTGGCCTGGTCGCAGGGGCTTGTCCATCTTCGCATGCACCATGAACCTCCTGCTGTTGCACGGCGCATTGGGCACCACCGCGCAACTGGAACCGCTGAAGCAACGTGTGGGCGGCACGGCCATCCACTTTACCGGCCACGGCACCCGGGCGCACGAGCACGCGAGCATGAGCTTCGATGCGTTCGTGTCCGACATCGAAGAAGCCTACGACGCCAACGGATGGCAACGAGCGCATCTCTTCGGCTACAGCATGGGCGGTTATGCGGCGCTGCTCTTCGCCGCAAAACACCCCGAACGGGTGCTTAGCGTGGTTACCCTTGGCACCAAATATCTGTGGACTCCCGAGGGCCTGCAAAAGGAGTTGCGCATGCTCAACCCCGATACCATGCTTGCCAAGGTGCCCGCCTTTGCGGATGGGCTCTTGCGCGCGCATGGTGCCGCACATTGGCGCGCCGTGGTGGATGCCGTTGCCCGTAACATGAAGGAATTGGCCGCTGATCCCTTGCTGACGAAGGCCCTGTTGGACCGCATTGTTCGTCCGGTCCTCGTTTGCGTGGGTGAACAAGACACCACCGCAGTGCCGCACGATACTCGTGTCTTTGCCAGCGCCCTGAAGCATGCCCGTGTGGAAGTCCTACCGGACGCCCGACATCCGATCGACAGTGTGGCGCTGGACGACTTGGAGCTCCGGTTGGCAACGTTTTGGGAGCCAGAGGAATGATGCTTTACGGCACGTGCAGTGGCTGTACAATACCGCACAGAGGTGCGAAGGATGGACCGGTGGCTTCGGGGATGGGCCCACGGTGCGAGATCGGACCGTACGAAATGCGCGTACTAAGGACGATCCGTCGTTTGTCATGCCCAATTCTTGGGTGCCGCAGCAACGGGAGCTTGTCCATCTTCGCCCCGCTGACGCACCTGGAATGAAGAAGATCAAGAAACTCCTCGTCGCGAACCGCGGCGAGATCGCCCTGCGCGTGATGCGCTCCGCCAAGGAGATGGGCATCAGGACAGTGGCCGTTCATAGCGAGGCCGACCGCCATGCCCCGTTCGTCCGCTTTGCTGATGAAGCCGTGTGCATCGGTCCGCCGCCGAGCAAGGAGAGCTATCTGGTGTTCGATAAGATCATCAAGGTCTGCACCGATCTGAAGGTGGATGCCGTGCACCCCGGGTACGGCTTCTTGAGCGAGAACGGCGACTTCTGCCGTGCTTTGGAAAAGGCCGGGGTCACCTTCGTCGGGCCTTCACCACACGCCATGAAGGTAATGGGCGACAAACTAGCCGCCAAGGAGGCCGTGAAGAACCACGGTGTGCCACTGGTACCCGGCACGGAGGGCGCGGTGAGCGGCTTGGAAGAGGCCATGAAGGTGGCGAAGACGATCACATTCCCCATTCTCATCAAGGCAGCGGCCGGCGGTGGCGGCAAAGGCATGCGCATTGTGGAAAAGGAGAGCGAACTGAAGGAGGGGTTGGAGCGGGCGATCAGTGAGGCGCAGAACGCCTTCGGTGATGGCAGCGTGTTCATCGAGAAGTACGTGGCCGGGCCGCGCCACATCGAAGTGCAGGTGATGGCCGATCAGCAAGGCAACACGCTTTACCTCTTCGAGCGTGAATGCAGCGTGCAACGGCGCCACCAGAAGGTGGTGGAGGAAGCGCCTTCAGCCGTGCTGACCCCAGAGCTGCGCAAACGCATGGGTGAAGCCGCCGTTGCTGTGGCAAAGAGCGTGGATTACACCGGTGCCGGCACCGTGGAGTTCCTCCTGGACGAGAAGGGCAACTTCTACTTCATGGAGATGAACACACGCCTGCAGGTGGAGCATCCGGTGACGGAAATGATCACCGGCCTCGACCTCGTGAAGCTGCAGATCCGCGTGGCTGAAGGGGAGCCGCTGCCCATGAAGCAGGAGGACCTGAAGATCAATGGGCACGCCATCGAGATCAGGGTGTATGCCGAGGATCCCGCCAACAACTTCCTGCCGGACATCGGCACGCTCACCACCTACCGTCCGCCCCAAGGTTCCGGTGTGCGGGTGGACGATGGTTTCGAGGAGGGCATGACGATCCCCATCCACTACGACCCGATGATCGCCAAGTTGATCACGCACGGGGCCACGCGCGAGGAAGCCATCAGCCGCATGGAGCGCGCCATCGACGACTACGCCATTGCTGGTGTGGAAACCACGTTGCCGTTCTGCCGCTTCACCATGGGCCACAAAGCCTTCCGCAGCGGCCAATACGACACGCATTTCGTGCGCGACCACTTCAAGCAGGAGTTCCTATTGGGCAGCGACGAAGGCGAAAGGGCTGCGGCAGCGCTGGTGGCCGGAGCGTTGTCTTCAGCTTCGGAACAGCGCCCCGTGGCCACGACTTCCACCGCCGGGCTACCCAGCGCATGGAAACTGAAACGCCGCTGAGCCGTTCCAGTACACCGATCGCCTTGGATCGGCGTAGTAAATTCGTTCTGAAGGAGCAATGAGGTACTACAAACCCATCCTCTTGGCCGTGGTCGCGCGTGCGGCAACGCCTGCCGTTGGGCAAACGGAGCAGTCGGGCACATGGCAACGGTTCGAGGTGGTGGAAGGCGATACGGTCCTTTCCGGGAACCTTCCAACGGCTTTTGTATACGGCAAGTGGAACAAGGCCAACAAGCGCAAGCAGGAGAAGTACGACAAGCTCACGCGCAACGTGGTGAAGGTGTATCCCTATGCCAAGATCAGCGCCTCTTTGCTCCGCGAATACGCGCATGAGGTGGAGAGCATCGGCAGCAACAAGGACCAGGACGTTTACTACAAGCTGGCCGAGGCCGAGCTGCGTGCGGAGTTCGAGGAGGAGGTGAAGCACCTTACCGTTAGCCAGGGCAAGGTGCTGGTGAAGCTCATCGATCGCGAGACGGGCAGCACCGGCTACGAGATCATCAAGAAGCTGCGCGGTGGGGTGCAGGCTGCGATCTGGCAGGGCCTAGCGCGCCTTTTCGGGAACAACCTGAAAGAGGAATACGATCCCGCTGGGGCCGATGCGCAGATCGAAGTGATCATCGCACGCATTGAAGCTGGGCAACTGCAAGTGGGCGAGCGCCAAGCGCGCACGGCAAAGGCCCAGGCCAAACTGGAGAAGAGGAAGGCGCGGTTGTACAAGAAGTACGGAGTGCAGCTACCGGTAGCCAGTCTTCCACCGGCCACGCATGCATCGCCATCGGCAACACCTTAGAGCCTGTTTGGGATCTCTTGAACGAAGGGATCCGAGGCAATTTTTCGTTCAGGCGCATCCGGGAAATCATCGCGTAGCGGTGCCTACGGGATTATTTTCCGGCGAAGCATGGGCGGAAAAGAGACCGGAGAGCGAGTTTGAACAGATCCCAAACAGGCTCTTAGGGGGTTCGCGAACTGGTGCGTGAGCGTAGCAACCTCCTTACCACCCACATCAGCAATAGAACCACCACCGCGCACACCAGCAGCGGCACTACCCAGGCCAGCAAACTGATCAGTAGCGAGCCCGCTGTTTCCCCTGTGGCAACGATGGAGTTGCCCAAACCGGCCGTGGTGGCAGTGCTCGCCAGGCGTGTGGTGGCGGTCCCGGCGCTCACGGCCCCTGCCATACCACCACCTGCAATAATGGCGAACGACCATGTGAACAACGGGGGCATGTCAGCGAGCAGGCTGGCGCTGACCAATGTCCCGGCTATTGCTGCTAGTGGAATGGCAATGGTGTCCAGGAAGTGGTCCACTACGGGGATGTAGTAGGAGAGGACTTCAACCACGCTGGCGACCCCGAAGGAGATGAGCGCGGGCCAGTCACCGATCCACTCGAAGCCCGCACGAGTGCCGAAGTCCACCACGTTGAAATGCTGCAGCAGGCTTGTGACGAACAGCGGAAGGAACACACGGAGGCCACAGGCCGCGGCCAAGCCTACCCCAAGGGCACAGGGAACCACGTACTGCTGGAGCGCGTCCATTGCTTGCGGTCAGGTGCGGAGCGGCAACGACATCACATAGTCGTCCATAACGTATCCCTGCCCGATGTCAATGACCTCTTCGCGGTGGATGCGGAAGCCCATGTGCTGGTAGAACGTGATGGCCACGTTCCGCTTGTTGACGTTCAATTCAACGGCTTCGTCACCAGCTTGACGTGCGGCCTTAACAACCAAGTCCACCAGCTTCTTGCCCGAACCGGTGCCTTGCTTGCCCGGCAGCACATAGAGCTTGTTCAAATGCGTTACGCGGCTGCCGTGGTAGTGCAGGGTGTACCCTGCGAACGCGATGTCGCGCTCCCCGTCGTTCATCATAATGAAGCGTTGGTCCTTTTTGGTCATTGCTTCGCTGAGGGCGCGTTCGCTGTATAGAAGCTCCAGCATGTAGTCGAGCTGCGGCACGTCGAGGATCGAAGGAACATAGGCCACGGGCCAGGTAGCATGCGCAATGGACCGGATCGCCGGGATGTCCTCCACCGTTGCCGGCCTCATCGTCATCGGGTGAATGCGGGTGCCACCACAAGGTCCTTGTTGCCAGCGATGTACGTATAGAAACCTTCACCGCTCTTCACCCCCAGCTTGCCGGCGGTCACCATCTGCACCAGCAACGGGCAGGGAGCGTACTTCGGGTTGCCGAAACCGTCCTGCAGCACGCGCAGGATGGCCAGGCAGGTATCGAGCCCGATGAAGTCGGCCAATTGCAGCGGCCCCATCGGATGCGCCATGCCGAGCTTCATCACCGTATCGATCTCCGCCACGCCGCCCACCCCTTGGAAGAGCGTCTCAATGGCCTCGTTGATCATCGGCATGAGGATGCGGTTGCTCACGAACCCGGCGTAGTCGTTCACCTCCACGGGCACCTTGCCGATGGCAGCGCTCAGGTCCATGATGGTCTTGGTCACGGCATCGCTGGTGTTGTACCCGCGGATCACTTCCACGAGCTTCATCACCGGCACCGGGTTCATGAAATGCATGCCGATCACTTGGGCGGGCCGCAGTGTGGCCGCCGCAATACGCGTGATGCTGATGCTGCTGGTGTTCGTCGCAAGAATGGCTTTCGACGGCGCGTTCGCATCGAGGTCCTTGAAGATACGCAGCTTGAGGTCCACGTTCTCCGTAGCGGCCTCCACCACCAGTTCGGCCTGCTTGACGCCATCGGCCGTGTTCGTGTTCGTGGTGATGTTGCCCAGTGCTGCGGCCTTTTGTTCAGCCGTCGAGGTCCCTTTGGCGATCTGCCTGTCGAAGTTCTTGCCGATGGTGGTCAGTGCCTTGTCCAGGTTGGCTTGCTGGAGATCGACCACGGTGACTTTGTGCCCCGCGGCTGCGAAGACGTGCGCTATGCCATTGCCCATCTGGCCGGCACCGATGACTGAAATGTTCATGCAGGATGGAAAGTGCGCCAATGTACAGGCGCCGATCCCGCTGCGGCTACTTGCCGTCACCCTTCAGGATGATGAGCACCGTGTAGGCCAGGATCTTCAGGTCCACGGCCAGGCTCATGTTCTCGATGTACAGTATGTCGTACTTCAACCGGCGGATCATCTGGTCCACGTTCTCCGCGTAGCCGAACTTGACCTGGCCCCAGCTAGTGATGCCCGGCCGCACTTTGTGGAGGTGCCGGTAGTGCGGGGCCGATCGCATGATCTCGTCGATGTAATGCTGGCGTTCGGGCCTGGGACCCACGAGGCTCATGTCCCCGACGATCACGTTCCAGAACTGGGGCAGCTCATCGATGCGTGTGCGGCGCAGGAAACGGCCGTAGGGGAGGATGCGCGGATCGCTCTGGCTGCTGAGCTGCGGCCCGTTCGGTTCCGCTTTGTGCATCATGCTGCGGAACTTGATGATCCGGAACGGCTTGCCATAACGACCAACGCGCTCCTGCGTGAAGAACACCGGGCCCGGGGAAGAGAGCTTCACGATGAGCGCGATGATGAGCATGGGCACAGCCAGCACCGCCAGCGCCAATGCGCTCAGCAGAACGTCGATCGTCCGCTTCAAGCTGAACTGCCACGCCGGCATGATCTGCGGATTCACCTCGATCAGCGGCGTGCCGAAGATGCTCGTCATTTTCACGCTGCCGCTCAGGATGTCGTACATGTCGGGAATGATCTTCGTGCGCACCCCGGTGCCTTCCACCTCGTTGAGGATGCGGCTGATGTGTTCGTGCTCGCCGCTTTCGACCGCTACGATCACTTCCTCCACACCGTATTCGGGTATGATGCGTTGGAGTTCATTGATCTTCCCCAACCGCTTCAAACCGACCGCGGTCAGTTGTTGGTCACTGCCGTTCACCTGGACGAAGCCGATGAACCGGTTGCCAGGGCTCTTCGGCATGGCTTCGATCTCGTTGTAGATGGCCAAAGCGCGCTCGTTGCCGCCGACCAGCACGGTATTGAAACCGTAACGCCGGTCATGAACACGTGCCACCGTGCGGCTCGTGAGCCGGAAGCGCAATGTGAACGTGATGCCGAAATGGAGGATGAAGAGGGCGATGAACGAGCGCAGATGGTCCTCCACCTCATCATCGAGGAGCAGCGTGAAGAAGATGACCGAGACCCCGATGAGCGAGATCAAAAGCGTTTGTCCCACTTCTTTGGTCCGGAAGCGGCGATAGATGTCCGTATAACCGCCGATCAACGTGTACAATCCGAACCAGAAGAGCGGAAGGAGGACAAGGCCCTTGAAGAAGTTCTGATCGAAGGTGAGCGGGATGTCGTACTGGAACTTCGCCGGTTCCAGTTCCATTTTCCTGTAGATCCAGAACAACGTCCATGCAGCCGCGGACCCAAGGAGGTCCGCCGCTATGTACCGGGCCACCTGTTTCCGTTTGTTCATGGACGAGGTCATGGCCGCACAAGCTTGACATTGTCGATCCATCCCTCGGCCGCTGTGGCCCCACTCTCTAGTTGTGCCGCGATGTAGAACTTCCGGTCGGAGGTGTTCTGCGCGGTGAAGGGCGTCAGATCGATGTAGATCTTCTTCCAGGGCATGCCGCCGTCGTCACGCTTGGAGGGTGCTATGTACACGTATGGCTCATCCTGTACGATGCCGCCTGATGTGTAGTACATGCCCACCAAAAGGCGGACATCGGTGCGGTAGTCCAGCTCCAGCCAGCAGGTACCGACCGCCTCCAGGTCAACGTTCTCGAAACTCACCGCCCTGATCTTCGGATGGTCAGCATCCAGGAAGAAAGCCGCCGCGTCACCGTACCCCTCTTGGGTATCCGACGGGTATGCCGTGCTGTCGCGGTGAAGCAGCACGGTGTCGCTTGCCACATCGAAAGTGAAGGGCATGTCCACATCATCGAAGGGTGCGTGCCAGATGTCGAGGTCAGGTTGGTAAGCGAACACGGCCTGAACAGGTGTGCCGCGGTCGGGTGTTAGCTGCGCTCCGAGGGAGAGCAGCCGGTAGAACGGATACTGGACCGGCTCCGAAGAGACCCCGTTGCGGTACACACCGGCACGCAATTTCACGTTCACAGCGCCGTTAGGGATCACCGGAACCTCTGATGCGCTTTCCCACACCCCGAGCAACTGGTCGTTCACGTAAACCCACGAGATCGGGATGTTGCTGGTGTTGGCACCCTCAATGACCGGGTCGCAGGAAACCGAGAACTTCGAGAGTTCGAGATAGGCGGGAACGGTGCCGGACTCCTCGCAGGAGGCGAACAGCAGCAGTATCAGGGCTCCTTGCCGTAAGGGTCGGATCATCGTCTCAAGGGCGGCAACGCACCGGGTAGGGAGAGTATTGTGCATGTTCAAAGAACATTGCGCTGACCCATGGCCTCCAGTACCCCGTGGGCCAGTTCCAATGCCCTGTACCCGTCGGTCAAAGGCACTTCCACCGCCGAACCCGTTCGTATGGCACGGGCGAAGGAGGCCAGTTCGTCGTGTATGGCATTGGCAGGGAGCAAAGTGGGCTTCTCGAACTCCATGATCTTCGTCCCGCGATCGCCCAGATCAATGGTCATCGCGAACGGGTCCACCGGGCCATCGGCATTCCGCATGCGCACCACCTCGGCTTCTTTGGTCAGCATGTCCACGGCCACGTATGCATCGCGTTGGAAGAACCGGGATTTGCGCATTTTTTTCAGGCTGATCCGGCTCGCGGTGAGGTTGGCCACGCAACCGTTCGCGAAAGCGATGCGGGCGTTGCAGATGTCCGGGGAATCACTGAGGACAGCCACGCCGCTGGCACTAATGCTCTCCACCGGACTGTCCACAACATGGAGGATTATGTCCAGGTCGTGGATCATCAGGTCGAGCACAACGGGCACATCGGTTCCCCTCGGTTGGAACTCGGCCAGCCGGTGCGTCTCAATGAACATAGGGGCGTTCAACCAAGCCTGGGCCTTCACGAAAGCCGGATTGAACCGCTCCACGTGGCCGACTTGCGCCCTCACGCCCATGCGCTCGGCCAAGGCGATCAGGTCGCGCGCTTCAGCCAACGTGTGCGTGATCGGTTTCTCGATGAACACGTGCTTACCGGCTTGCATGGCGGCGGTGGCACAGGCGTGGTGCGCAGGAGTGGGGGTCACCACGTCAACCACGTCGGCAGCGGCGATCAAGGATGCCTGATCCGCGAACGGGGCGACGGCGAACTCCTTGCCCACCGCGCCGCGTTTTTCCGGGTGCGGATCGTACAGACCGACGACGTGGCAACCCTCTACTTGTTGCCATTGCTGCACGTGGATCCTCCCCAAATGGCCTGCGCCCAATACTCCAATGCGCAAGGCTGGTTCCGTCATAGGGTGTTGAAAAAGGGCTGCGAAAGTATGCGGCACGGCAAGCCCAGGAACCCCGTTGAGGGCCTCTACTTTGTGCCCGGATGATGCCGCGGGACACTTACAAGCACCAAGGAGCGCGCAGGCGCTTGGTGGAGGAATTGAGAGCCAAAGGGATCACTCAGGGCCCGGTCCTCGATGCCATTGGAGCCGTACCTCGGCACTTGTTCATCGATGACACCGCATTTGAACACCATGCCTACGAGGACAAGGCTTTTCCCATAGGGTGTGGACAAACCATCTCCCAACCTTACACGGTGGCTTTCCAAACAGCGCTTCTGGAGATACAACCCGGCATGACCGTGCTTGAGGTAGGCACGGGGTGTGGTTACCAGACCGCAGTGCTGAGCTGTATGGGGTTGAAAGTGTTCTCCATTGAGCGGCACCGGCCTCTTTATTTCAGCACCAGGGAGCGGCTCCAGCGATTGGGTTACCGTGCAACAACGGTCCATGGTGATGGGTTCAAGGGCTTGCCCCAGTTCGCGCCGTTCGATAGGGTTATCGTCACCTGCGGGGCTCCGCATGTGCCAGAGGCGCTCGTCAGCCAAGTGAAGACGGGTGGTAGGATGGTCATTCCGGTGGGGCAGGGCCCGGACCAAAGCATGCTATCCATTTCGCGCACGGCAGATGGGGCGATGGAGCAAAGGGAGCATGGTGCGTTCCGGTTCGTGCCCATGCTTGAGGACAGGGTCAAGTGAGCCTGAACGTACCGAAAACTATATTCGCGCCCACTTTCGCACTGCCCGTCGCACGGTGAACCCAATGCACAAGCCGACCTTAGTTAACAACAATGGTGTTGATAACAGGGCTCTTTGTGTATAAGTTTGCCGCCCGCTAAGGGTACTTTTGCTCTGTAGAAGTCCAAAACCGGAACAAAGTCAGAACACGTCAAACCAAAACGTTCAACATGAGAAAGACCGTACTGTTCACCGCAGCGCTCGTGAGCTCTGCAGCTTTCGCCCAAACGGGCGAGATCACCTCGGCCCGTGGCGAGAACTGGTTGTCACAAGATGGCGACTGGGGTCTCACTTTCGACGCCAATCCCCTTCTGAACTACGCTGGCAACCTGTTCAACGGCCACACCGGCAACAACATCGGTGGTGGTCTGACCTGGGCCAACCCTTGGTTCGCTGTACAAGGCAAGAAGCTGGTGGCCGCTGACAAGGCTTACCGCATGAAGCTGCGTATCGGCTTCGGTAGCCAAAAGCAAACGGCCTTGGTGCAACAAGCCGGTCAAAGCGACCCGAACGTGACCGTTGAGGACACGAAGTCGTCCAGCAACTTCAACCTCGTTCTCGGCGCTGGCCTCGAGAAGCGTGTTGGCAGCACCCGCGTGGTGGGTGTTTACGGTGCTGAGGCGTACATCGCCCTCGGTACCAGCAAGGACAAGTACGAGTACGGCAATGCCCTTACCACTGACAACCAGGACAACGCTGAGCAGTTCGGTCAGGGTAACGGAGTTACCGAGCAGAAGTACGGCAGCACCTTCGGTTTCGGTGTTGGCGCCTTCGTGGGTGTGGAATGGTTCTGCGCTCCGAAAGTGAGCTTGAGCGGCGAATACACCTGGGGCCTCATGCTGAGCAGCACGGGCTTCGGCGAGACCACCAGCGAGACATGGAACGGTGCCGACAACGCTGTTGAGACCACCACGGTTGAGGGTCCCACCGGCAAGGAGTTCAACTTCGGCATCGACACGGGTGTGACCGGTGCTAGCGTTGGTATCAACTTCTACTTCCAGTAAGCAACTAGTTGTTTGTGGGGAGCCCCTCGGCGAAAGCCGGGGGGCTCTTCTTTTGTGATCATGTTACCGGTCCTCACAGCACAACTGGTCCGTACGGCCGAAGCTTACACGCTTCAACGCCAGGGTATCACGTCCTCACAACTGATGGAACGGGCTGCCGTGCGGTGCGTGCATTGGCTCACTTCCAATGAGGACAGTTGGGGCCTAGGGGAGCGGATCGAATACCTCGTTCTCTGCGGACCGGGGAACAATGGCGGTGATGGTCTGGCGATCGCGCGCCTCTTGGCCGGTTGTGGTCGCACGGTGAGCGTGGTCCAACCCGAAGCTGCGAATTGCACCGGTGACAATGAAGTGAATGCCCGCCGGCTGCCTGCATCCGTGCCCCGGGTCCCGGTTGACGCGGTGAACGAGGTCCTGCGTAAAGGAGAGATCCTCGTGGTGGATGCGTTGTTCGGGGCTGGTCTTGTGCGGCCCTTGGATGGGCATTGGGTAGCGCTGGTTGAAGAGGTGAATAGCGCGAACTGTCCGGTCGTGAGTATTGACGCCCCCTCGGGTATCAACGTGGATGGGCTCATCTGGCCCGGCTCCAGTGCAGTGGAAGCTGATGTGACCATAGGGTTGGGCTGCTTCAAACCGGCCTATTTGTTCAGGGAGTTCGAGCCGTTCGTGGGGCGCTTGGAAATGCTGCCCATCGGACTGGATTTCGATTCGCATTTTAATGTCAACGATGCTTTATATATCTGTGAAGAGCAGGATGTAGTTGAAATCATTCCAGCGTATCGGCAGTACGCTCACAAAGGCGACCATGGTCATGCGGCGATCGTGGCGGGCGGCCCTGGAATGCTGGGCGCTGCTGTTCTTGCAACGCGCGCTGCGCTCAGAAGCGGAACCGGCTTGGTTACGGCCGTTGTTCCTGAGGACGGTCTACGCGTTCTTCATGTCGCTGCCCCGGAAGCCGTGGTGCAGGTGCAGGGCGATGGGATGCACGTTGCGTTCTCGGCCATGGGCATTGGACCTGGCTTGGGTACCGATCGAGGTGGGTACCTGAGGTCCTTGCTTTCAGGACACCACGGGACCCTTGTCCTTGATGCGGATGCGCTGAACACGATGGCGACCGAGAGGGGCTTGCTGCAGCTGCTGCGGCCCGGAACCATTTTGACGCCCCATCCGAAGGAGTTCGATCGGCTGTTCGGGCCGCATGGCAGCTCAATGGAGCGTGTTCAGCGTGCCGCGCGCGAGGCGATGGAGAGAAGCTTGGTCATTGTGCTCAAGGGAGCTCACACTGCCGTTTGTGCACCCAACGGCACGGTGCATTTCAACCCCACGGGGGATCCGGGAATGGCCAAGGGTGGAAGCGGCGATGTCCTTACCGGCCTCTTGACCGGACTCTTGGCCAGGGGCATGGTGCCCTTCGAGGCAGCACGCACCGGCGTATGGCTGCATGGTTTGGCAGGCACCCTCGCGGCGCAGAAAATCGGTCGCGACGGCATGACCGCAACCGACATTGTTGAATGCTTGCCGGAGGCCTGGCGCGAGCTGCGCGAAATACCCTCAGAATAGACCCTCTACCGGGCCAGCGCCTTCACGCACGATGTGCGGTTCGGCTCCGGTAACATCAATGACAGTACTGCCAACGATGGCCCCCGGGCCGCCGTCAATGATCAGATCGACCTTGGCTGCGAACTGCTCTTGGATCTCCTCGACCTTGTAGGCGTGCGTGATGAATGGATCGGGGCCATGCACCGAGGCCGCAACGAGAGGATGCCCGAGTTCTGTAAGGATGGCTTGGAGGATCGGATGGGCCGGAACCCGGATGCCCACGGTGCGCCGCTTCACCTTGAAGAGATTGGGCACCTCTGCCGTGGCTGGAAGAATGAACGTGTAAGGCCCTGGAAGCGCTTTCTTCATCATGCGGAAGACGGCAGTGTCCATCTGGCGGGCATAAAGCGACGCATCGCTCAGATCGCGGCAGATGAGCGACAATTCAGCCTTTTCCGGACGAACGCCTTTGAGGGAAGCGAGCCGTTCGATGGCCCGGGGTTGTTGCGAGCTGCAGATGAACGCATACACGGCATCCGTCGGCGCAATGACGATCCCGCCATCGGCCAGCACGCTCACCACCTCCTTCACTTTGCGGGCTTCCGGGTCTTTCGGATGCACCGCCAACACTGTTGCTACGGCCACGGTCCCTACTTCGCTGCTTGTGCTTTGCGGTGATCGGCAAGGAATTTCTCCAGGCCCATGTCGGTAAGCGGATGATTGAACAATGCGGTGATGGCGCTCAGCGGGCATGTGGCCACGTCGGCACCTACCTCGGCGCATTGCACGATGTGCAGCGGGTGACGGATGCTGGCCGCGAGTATCTGGGTGGCCATACCGTAGTTGTCGTAGATGCGCCGGATCTGTGAGATGAGCTGCACCCCATCTTGGCTGATGTCGTCCAAGCGGCCGATGAACGGTGAAACGTAGGTGGCCCCGGCCTTGGCAGCTAGCAGCGCTTGTCCGGCTCCGAACACCAGGGTGCAGTTTGTCTTGATGCCTTTTCCGGTGAAGTGCTTGATGGCCTTCACGCCTTCCTTGATCATAGGCACCTTCACCACGATGTTCGGATGCAAGGCGGCCAGGCGTTCGCCCTCGGATACCATGCCGTTGAAATCGGTGGAGATCACCTCGGCGCTCACATCACCGTCCACGATATTGCAGATGTCCACGTAGTGCTTCAGCACGCGCTCCTCGCCGCTGATCCCTTCCCTCGCCATCAGGCTCGGGTTGGTGGTAACACCGTCCAGCACGCCCAGGTCGTGGGCCTCTTTGATCTGTGCCAAACTGGCCGTATCGATGAAGAACTTCATGGGAGCTCCGGAATGGAAGGCCGCGAATGTAGGCGGGCAGCTAGTGCACCTTCCGTCGCGTTTTCAACCATGTGGACACCAGCACCACAGCCAATGACGGAAGTCCGATCCACAGGGCTTCGCTCTTGAGGACCCGCAGGCCCCATTCCCCGAAGAAGGCGCTGGCTTCAATTGGTGAAACAGCGATCGGCCGCCACGGGAAGAAGTACCGGGCGTTGTGGAACGGGGCGAACAAAGCACAACCCAACCCACCCGAGGTGCACATGTCCAGCAGGGGATGGCTGGCCGTGGCGAGGAAGAAAACGAGCCAAAGCCCGAACGATCGTTGGGCAACGGGGTAGGAGAAGCCCACCATCCAAGCGAGCACAGCCGCGAAAGCGAAGGAATGCGTGATGCCGCGATGGCCCAGCACATGCTCGTACGGGATGTCCAAGCTGAAGGCGACGACATCGGCATCGGGAACAACGGCACACAGAACGCCGAGCAGAGCTGTGCGCACGGTGAAGGCCACTCTTGGCGAGGCCTTCGCGATGGCCAGCGCGGCAACAGCATGCCCGAACGCCGAGGGCATTACTCGTAGTGTTTGCCCACCATCCGCTCGAAGGTGTGGCCCGGTAGCAGCTTCTTCAACTGAACGCTCAGCTTTTGAACGCCCTGGGCCACCCGGTACACCGTTCCCGGCTTCGGCGATGCGATGATCTTCGCAACCACCTGCGCCAGTTCATCGGGGTCGCGGCTGTAGTGCAGGCTTCCACCCAGCACTTCCATGGCGCGCTCATACCCTTTGGCGTACGGCTCCGACACACGTTCCGGCTTCAGCCGGCTACCGGCGATGTTGGTCTTGAACTCGCCGGGCTGCACGGTCACCACCTTCACGCCGAAGGGCTTCACCTCGATGCGCAGGGCCTCGCTGTAGCGGTCCAGTGCAGCTTTGCTGGCGCTGTAGAAAGCGCGGTAGGGCAGGCCGAAGTTGGCGGCTATGCTGCTGACGTTGATGATGAGGCCGCTGCGTTGCTGCCGCATGGTGGGCAGCACGGCACGGCAAACGCGATGCGCCCCGAACACGTTGGCATCGAAGAGCCGCTGCGCCAGGGCTACGTCAATGTCTTCCGCCGCACCCTGTATGCCCAAGCCGGCGTTGTTCACCACCACATCGATGCGCTGTTCGCGAAGCAGGACCTCCTGAACGGCGCGCTCCACGGACCCTTCGTCCGTAATGTCCATGGCGATCAAGCGCCAGCCGCTGGGGTCGCGGTCAGGTTTCCGGCTGGTGCCATAGACCGTATGGCCCAAGGCTGAAAGGCGGCTACAAATGGCCAAACCCAATCCGCTGCTGCCGCCGGTGACCAGAACGACCTTCCTGTAGGTGGACATGGCACAAAAAAAGAGGGGCAAGCTGATCGCATCGCTCCGCATCGACCGCCGACCCTTGCTGCCTTCCGGCCCTGGGGGATTGAGCGGGAGCTGGACGTACGAGACTTGCCCCGGGGGCGAAAGTAGCTCGCCCGAGCGAACACAACAGCGCGTTGCGCACCTTTGGCGCATGGACCTGTCCATCGTTGTCCCCCTGTTCGAGGAGAAGGAGTCGTTGGACGAGCTGGTCGGGCGCCTTCACAGCGTCATCCGAGGGTTGGGCCTCAACTACGAGATCATCCTTGTGGACGATGGCAGCCGTGACGGGTCGTGGGAGGAGATCAACCGGCTCCGCATTCAAGATAGCCGCGTGAAAGGAATCCGCTTCGGGCGCAATTACGGCAAGAGCCCCGCGCTCAACGAAGGCTTCATGGCGGCACAGGGCAAGGTGGTCATCACCATGGATGCCGACCTGCAGGACGATCCGGACGAATTGCCCGAGCTCTACCGCATGATCACCGTGGACGGCTTCGACCTGGTGAGCGGATGGAAGAAGAAGCGCTACGACCCCCTGAGCAAGACCATCCCCACCAAGCTCTTCAACTGGGCCACGCGGCGCATGAGCGGGGTGCAGCTGCACGACTTCAACTGCGGGCTGAAGGCCTACAAAAGCGAAGTGGTGAAGAACATCGAAGTGTTCGGTGAGATGCACCGCTACATCCCGTTCATCGCGCACAAGGAGGGCTACCGGCGCATCGGGGAGAAGGAGGTGAAGCACCACGCGCGCAAGCACGGCAAGACCAAGTTCGGACTGAACCGCTTCATCAACGGGTTCCTGGACCTGCTCACCATCGCGTTCATCTTCCGCTTCGGCAAGAAGCCCATGCACTTCTTCGGTGCCCTGGGTACGCTCATGTTCGTGCTCGGGTCCGGTGCTGCTGCGTGGTTGCTAGCCAGCAAGGCCTACCACAGTTGGGTGCTGGGCACGCTAGCGCCGAAAGTCACTGACCAGCCGCTGTTCTTCGTGGGCCTCACGGCAATGGTCATCGGTGTGCAGCTCTTCACGGTGGGCTTCGTGGCCGAACTCGTAAGCCGCAATTCGCCGGAGCGGAACCGGTACAGGATAGCGGAGAGGGTGGGGTGCTGAGCGGTGGATACGAAACATGTCTGCCCCCGAAAAGGGACGTTGAGATCGGCTCAACCAGGCACCAAGCGCGTTCATTCGACACTGAGAGGGTTGCAGATAATGGACGAAAGCCTACCGTTGGCTTTCGACCCTGCGGGGTCGCGTACCTCTGTCGTGTCCACCGAGCGTGAATTCGACCCTGAAGGGGTCGTATTCATTAGCCGATCAAAACGATCGCGCCTTCGACGCTGAAGGGGTCGCATACGTTCGGCATGTACACCGAGCGTGAATTCAACCCTGAAGGGGTCGCACACATTAGCCGATCACAACGAGCGCGTATTCGACCCTGAAGGGGTCGCAGAACTACCAGCGATCCATGGCGTCGTCAGGTGAAATACGGGGGGTCGTATTCAACGCCGTTCTCGTCGAGCAATGCGAGCAGTTCATCCCTGTAGCCTCGAACACGATGATGCGCTTCCTGTGCATCAATGTAAGCGCGCACCACAGCGCGTTCCCGATGCCCGACGCTGAAGGCCGCGTAACCCTCCTGCCAGGCGAAACCTTGCACATGTCCGGCATCTCTCACCCAAGCTGTGGATGCCTTCTTCAATTCACGGACAACATCGGCAACGGCGTGGGTGGCCTTCAAGCCGAACAATAGATGCACGTGGTCGTTCCATCCATCGGTGCTTTGCGGGAATCCGCCTAGTCCTTTGACGGTGCCGCTCAAGTAGCTGTGCAGGTCATCGCGCCAGTCCTTCGTCAAGCAGGGAACGCGGTTCTTGGTTGAGAAGACCACATGGTAATGCAGGCTGAGGTAGGTAGACATGCGATAGGGTTCTTCGACCCTTTCAGGGTCGTGTTGCGGTGTTGCTTGGGTTGCTAATGTCTTTGACCCCTTCGGGGTCTGAGTATCGTCAGCGCATCCGCTTGCAGTGCGCTTCGAGGAAGGCCGCCTCAGCCGCAATTCGCCGGAACGCAATCGGTATAGGATAGCGGAGAGGGCGGGGTGCTGACTAGCTTTTTGCGTGCACCTTCACCGCCGTGAACATGCGCTGCTTCACGCTGTAGCTGTGGCCCTTGCTGATGATGTGCACCTTCATGCCTTCGATGCTGAAGGGCTCGCCTTCCTCCACGTCGGCGTAGTCGCTGTAGCTGATCTCGTGGCCATCGAAGATCATCACCTGCCCGCTGCCGATGGTCTCCAGCATGTCGGAGTCGGTGATCACCACGCCCGTGTCTTCGCCTAGGCCGATACCGATGGCGGCCGGGTTGGCGGCAACTGCCTGCGATAGGCGGCTGAACCGCCCGCGCTCCACGAAGTGGCTGTCGATGATCACGTCATGGATCAGCGCCGCCCCGGTGGTCAGCTTCACGCCGCCTTTGATGAGCCCGCTGCTGCTGTGGCCCTGGTAGATCATGGTGCTGCTCATGCACATCGCCCCGGCGCTTGTGCCCGCGATCACGAAGCCGGATTCTTCCTCGTAGCGGCGCTTCATGAGTTGCAGGAAGGCCGTTCCGCCGAAGATGGTCGTGAGCCGCAACTGGTTGCCGCCGCTCATCATCACGCCATCGGCCTTGGCCAACCGCTTGATCATGTCCATCTTCGCATGGCTGCGCTCCCGGATGTCGAGCACGTCGATGTCCTTCACGCCCAGCCGGCCGAAGGCTTCAATGTAGTTGGCGCCAACTTCATCGGGGATGCTGCTGGCGCTGGTGATAACGGCGATGCGGGCGCTCGTGCCACCCATCTCGTCCACCACGCGGCGCAGAATACCTTCCTCGATGAAGTTGTGAGTGAAGACCTTGGTGTTGTGACCGGCCTCCGGGTCCTTGCCCTTGTCCTCGTTGCCGCCGATGGCGATGAGCTTGCCTTTGGGTGCCATGCTTGCTGATTACCCCCGCCCCCCGAGGCCGCCAAAATAGAGGACTGCATCGTGGGCCTTCCACCCGTGCGGGCGAAGTATGAACAACGCCGCTCCTATATTGACCCGCAGAACACCCTTGTCATCAACCTTCGCCGTGGGCTACGGCGGACACCATCACCCTTGCCGTAGGCTACGGCTGATACTATGCGGATCCTGGAGCTGAAAGCCATGCGCGGCCCGAATTATTGGTCGGTGCGCCGCCACAACCTCATCGTCATGCGCCTCGACATCGAGGACCTGGAGCAGAAGCCCACAGACAAGATCCCCGGGTTCTATGAGCGCATCACGGCGTTGCTGCCGAGCATGGTCAGCCACCGTTGCAGCGAGGACCACGAAGGCGGCTTCTGGTCGCGGGTGAAGCGCGGCACCTGGATGGGCCACGTCATCGAGCACATCGCACTGGAGATCCAAACGCTGGCGGGCATGGACACCGGCTTCGGCCGCACACGCAGTACCCGCGACAAGGGCGTGTACAACGTCGTGTTCAGCTACATCGAAGAACCGGTGGGGATGTTCGCTGCGAAAGCGGCCGTGCGCATCGCTCAAGCACTCATCGACGGCACACCGTACGACCTCGCAGACGACATCCAGAAGATGCGTGAGCTGCGCGAAGAGAGCCGCCTCGGACCCAGCACAGGTAGCATCGTGCAAGAAGCCGTGTCGCGAGGCATTCCCTACTTGAGGTTGAACGGCCAAAGCCTTGTGCAGCTCGGCCACGGCATTCATCAGAAGCGTATCCGCGCCACCATCACCAGCAAGACCAGCAACATCGGTGTGGAGATCGCCTGCGACAAGGAGGAGACCAAACAGCTGCTCGAGAGCTACGAGATCCCCGTGCCCAAAGGCCGCGTGGTGCGCACCGAGGAAGGTCTGAAAGACGCGCTGGAAGTGGTGGGCTATCCCTGCGTGATCAAACCCATCGGCGGGAACCATGGGAGAGGGGCCACCATCGGCATCAAGACTTGGGAAGAAGCCGTGCCCGCACTGGCCAAAGCCAAGGAGATCAGCCGCAGCGTCATCGTGGAGCGCTACATCACCGGGCTGGACCATCGCCTGCTGGTGATCAACCACCGGTTCATCTGCGCGGCCAAACGCACGCCTGCGTGTGTGGTCGGCGATGGAAAACACACCATCGCTCAGCTCACCGAAGAGGTGAACAAGGACCCGCGCCGTGGTTTCGGGCATGAGAACGTGCTTACGCGCATGGACATCGACGATCACACCTTGAAGTTGATCGGGTTGAAGGGGCTCACCCCGGACAGCGTTCCGAAGAAGGACGAAGTGGTGTACCTGAAAGCCACCGCCAACCTCAGCACCGGAGGCACCGCCGATGATGTGACCGAAGTCGTCCACCCCTTCAACGTCTTCCTCGCCGAGCGCATCAGCCGCATCATCGACCTCGACATCTGCGGCATCGACATCATGACCGACGATATCAGCCTGCCGCTGAACGAGTCAGGTGGCGCCGTGCTCGAAGTGAATGCCGCCCCCGGCTTCCGCATGCACTTGGACCCCACCGGCGGCATCGGCAAGAACGTGGCGGAACCCGTGGTGGACATGCTCTTCCCGCCTGGTGCGCCGAGCCGCATCCCCATCACCGCGGTGACCGGAACGAACGGCAAGACCACCACCACGCGACTGGCGGCGCACATCATGCGCAGCGTGGGCTACAAGGTGGGCATGACCTGCAGCGATGGCGTGTACATCCAGAACCGCCTGCTGATGAAGGGCGATTGCACGGGCCCGGCGAGCGCGCAATTCGTGCTGAAGGAACCCGTGGTGGATATGGCCGTGCTGGAGACGGCACGTGGTGGTTTGGTGCGCAGCGGCCTGGGCTTCGAGCATTGCGACGTGGCCATCGTCACCAACGTGGCGGCCGATCACTTGGGCTTGAAGGACATCCACACCCTGGAGGAACTCGCCCACGTGAAGAGCACCGTGCCGCGCAGCGTGCGCCGCGAGGGCTATGCCATCCTGAACGCCGATGACGATCTCGTGATGGCCATGCGCAAGCAGTGCGATTGCAAGATCGCCCTCTTCAGCCTCGATGAGAACAACCGCCTGATCCGCCAGCACTGCAAGCTCGGTGGCCTCGCCGCGATCTACGAGAACGGCTTCATCACCATCAGCAAGGGCGAATGGAAGCTGCGGATCGAGAAGGCGGTGAACGTGCCCATCACCTACGGAGGCAAGGCGGTCTTCAACATCCAGAACGTGCTTCCGGCCGTGCTGGCAGCGTATGTGCAGGGCGTGAAGATCGAGGACCTGCGCCAGGCGCTGCTCACCTTCGTGCCGGGTGCCGCCCAGACGCCGGGCCGGTTGAACCTCTTCCAGTTCAAGAATTTCCAGGTGGTGGTGGACTACGCCCACAACCCGCACGGCTTCGAGGCGCTGGGCAAGTTCCTCAGCAAGATCCCCGACAGCCCGAAGGTGGGCGTGATCGCCGGCGTGGGCGACCGCCGCGACGAGGACACCGTGAACCTCGGCCGCCTCAGCGCGCAGATGTTCGATGAGATCATCATCCGCCAGGACCGCAACCTGCGCGGCAAGACCGACGACGAGATCATCGCGCTCATGGTGAAGGGCATCAAGGAGGTGGACCCCAACAAGCCTTACATCATCATCAAGAAGGAGGAAGAAGCCATCCGTCACGCCATCTCGACGGCCAAACCCGGCAGTTTCCTCACGCTCTGCAGCGATGTGGTGCCCGATGCGCTCGCCCTTGTACTGAAGCTGAAGGAAGAGGATGAGAAGGTGGCGTTCAGCAAGGATGATATCCCGAACAGGAACAAGGAGTTGGTGGGGTGATACTAAATTGCTCGTGTTTTGACTCGGATGATGGTTTGACTCTCGTCATCTGCTCATGAAGTGGAAGCTCAGTGGATATCTAATCACAGCCTTCCTCATCGTGTGGTTAGCGATAGGGATTAGGGCTTCGGTGAAGGATTCAAGATCAGAGATCGTGAATTCCTTCGGTTCCGCTGACCGCGTTGAATTGAGGCTTCTGAACTATGGACCTGGACTTCTTTGTGATGCTGAACTGAGAAGTAGTCTGATGTCCGTCCTTAGAACTTTAGAGCCGACGAATTATCCGCCAAGACAGAGTTGCTCAGTGGTCCACATTGTTGCTTGGTCATCGACCGGTGAGGAGATTAATGTGCTCGATTTGCTGACCACGAATAACGACCAAGGCATTTTCGGTATGCCGGGGGAGCAGAACTACTCCTCTGTTCAAATTCCGAATCTCTTGCACCTAATGCGTGTCAAACATCCAGAGCTAGGTCTTCGGTTCTTCAATGCGCAAGGGCGTTGCGAATAGGACTGCTCCCGCGGATCTGCGATCCGTGGCGAGTTCGGAACACCCCGCTGCATCGGATTCGCGATTCGGTCACGGCGATACCTTCGGCGCATGCCTCCTGCCTACTCAACGCTATCCGAAGCCGTGAACGACTTCCAGCGCCGCGGCTATACCGATGACCTGATGCTGGCTGGCCATTGCGTGGTGTGCGAGCCGCGCGGCATCAACCTCGATCCGGCGGAGTTCGAGATCGACGAGTTCCACCGTTTCGAGGGCAACTCCGATCCCGAGGATCAGAGCGTGCTCTATGCCATCAGCTCGAAGTCCCGCGACATCAAGGGCATCCTGGTGAATGCTTACGGGCCCGATGCCTCGAGCCTCACACAGGAGCTCGTTCGCAAGCTGGCCACGCACTGAAGCGTGCGGGTTTCGTCCGTTCCCCACTGCGCGTAGCGTGCTCGAAGGCGCGGTAAGCTGAGCGTAGGCTGCGCCTACGCTCAACAAGAAAAGGAGCATGGTAGCCTGCGGCACTTCTCGTAATCAGGGTCCCTATACCATCGCAGGGTGCCCGCCAAAACCTGCGCATGGCCGCGATCACAGATACTCCGTCACGAAAGCGCGCGCGTTCAGGATGCGGGTGCGGCCGTGCTTTTTCAGCACAAGGAGGTCATCATCACCAGTAAGCAGCACATCGGCCTTTGCAGCCTTCGCCAGTGCCAGTAGGTAATCGTCGTCCGGGTCGCGGCAGACCTTCTCGACCACTAGAAGGCGATCAACCACTCTTCCTTCGCTGCGGAGCTGCACGATGAACGCTTCGACTGCAGCTTCTGGGAAGTACTTCCTGAATTTGGTGCGCCGGGCAACTTCCTCGAACTCGCCCAGCAATTCCTCGTGCAAGACCACTCGGAAGCGCTCGTCGCTGAACACGCTCAGGAGCCTGCTGACACGCTTTCCGATCAGCAAGCTGATCATCAAATTGGGGTCAACGACGACCTGAAGCCGCTTCACCGCGCCGACGGGCTTGACGTTTCGCTCTCACGGCCTTCACTTCCCGATCGATCGCACGCTGCGTAACCTGGTTCGGCTTGAACGCAGCGAAGATGGCCTCCCATTTCGCCTTCACTCCAGCCTGCTGCAGTTCCTCCATCAATGCCAGACGGCGCTTCGCCGGCAAGTCAAGGATGTACTCCTTGACCTGGTCGTCGGATAGTTGGGCACTTCCGCCTTTGGTGAATGACATGGCTCAAAAATAATCGGATCGGATGTCCTTCTCATGCGGCACACGACCATGCGGCTCATTGAGGTGCCATGCGCCACTACCTTCGTTCCATGCGCCACGCCTACAGCACGCTCTCCGAGGCCGTCAACGACCTCCAGCGCCGCGGCTACACCGACGACCTTACGGTGGCCGGGCACTGTGTCGTCTGCAATGCGCGCGGCATCAACCTCGACCCCGCCGAATTCGAGATAGACGAGTTCCACCGCTTCGAAGGCAACTCCGACCCCGAAGACCAAAGCATCATCTACGCCATCAGCTCCAAGGACGACAAGGTGAAGGGCATCCTCGTGAGCGCTTATGGCCCGGATGCATCGAGCCTCACACAGGAGATGGTGCGCAAACTGGCCACGCACTGAACCGTATCGTCCGCGCCACCTTGGGTGCCATCATTCGGGGTGAAGGGTTGCTCCATCGTCCCGGTCACGGCACCGATTGTCACCTCCGGTAACGAAAGCCTGTCGTGCTCAGAGCGGTTCAGTGATCGCAACCAGGAGTTTGGCCCGGTCGTTCTTGAGCGCCTCGATCTTCCCGGTGCTCTCAACAACGAAGGCGAACAGTGTTTCCGTGGGGGTGCCGGCAATGACCGCGCGTTTCTGGCCGTGGTTCTGAATCAGTGCCTGAACGGTGCGGATGGGCCCCCAGGGGATGCCCCACCAACCTGCTAGTGCGGAAATAATGCTTGCCTTGTTCGCTCTGCGCTCCAAACAAGAGACACAGCCGATAACCGGTGTCCTTTCGAAGGTGGTCATGACGATGAAACTGATGGCCCGGCTCGCAAGGATGGCGTTGAGCGGTGCCGAGTTGTTGGCGCAGGTCGGGCAGGGCAGGGAGCGCAGGAGGTTGACCTGTTCGGTGATCTTGGCCTCATCCAATGGGCGCAGCATCAGGTCCATACCTTCAAATACGAACTCGTTCACGCCACGCGCGTTGAGCATGGATCGGATCACGATTTGGGCTTCAGGCCGCAGGTGATGTGCAGACTTTGTAGCCAGATGCACCAACTCCTCAGTGTTGTACTGGGAGTAGGTCTTCTCCAGCTCCTCCACGGTGGGTTCCATGGATCAATGATACCGATCGACGCGGATGCTGCGGCGAAAGGAACCGGTATTCGGGGTAGAAGCGTGCTTGAGCACCAAAACGGATCGGGGCCGAGCACTCACATGCCGGTAACGGGCCGCGCCTACTTCTTGACCGCCCTTCCGATCGCAATGAGGATGACAGCACCCACCGTGGCACAGATGATGGCGCCGATCCAATTGCTCGTCTCCAGCCCCAGCAGTCCGAAGACAAGGCTCCCGATGAAGCCGCCCACGATCCCCAGAATGATGTTCATCAGCAGCCCGAAGCCGCTGCCCTTCATGATCTGCCCCGCGAGCCAACCCGCAACGGCCCCGATGATGACGCTGACAAGAATGCCCATTGTAATGATCGCGGCTTGTGTGCTGCTCGCACGAAGCTAACGTTCTGCTTCGGTGATACAGGGTCCTCAGTGCGTTACCCGTTCCAAGCCGTGCGCAGCCATTTCGTAGTCCGGCGCCAGTGCCAGTGCCCTGCGGTAATCCACCGCTGCGCTGTCCTTGCGTAGCAGCCGCTCGTAGGCCACCCCCCGGTTGAAGTACGCCTGATGGTACGTCGGTAAGCGCTCAATGGCGCCGGTGAAACTCTTCACGGCCATCGCGGGCTCATCCAGATGTTCCAATTGGATGAACCCCGTGTTGTAGTATGCCAAGGCATTGTTCTGGTCGGCCTCCATCATCTGCGCGTAGCAAGCGAGGGCCAGGCTGTCCATGCCGTTCTCCTGCGCGAACATGGCCTTGTTGTACTGCGCCTCCGTGCTGTTCGGTCGTATGGCCAAGGCCGAATTGTAGAAGTCCAGTGCCAAGGTCTCACCCCGGTTCGCGTGCATCAAGCCCAATTGGATCAGCGCATCGTAGTGGTCCGGGTCCATTTCCACTGCCGTGTGGAAACTGCTGATGGCCTTCGATGTATCGCCGGTCTCCTTGTGCACCCAGCCTTTCAGGAAGTAACCCTTGGCCGAACGGGCGTCAATGCGCAGGGCGTTGTTGGTCAGGTCCATGCACTTCTGGTACTGGCGCAGGACCAATTGGATCTCGGCCAGTTTCAACATCGCCTCCGCGTTGTTCGGGTCAATGGCAAGTGCCTTCTCGTATTGGTAGTTGGCTTGGTCCACCTGCCGTGTGAACCACATAAGCTCTCCCAAGCGCAGTCGATAGGTCGCGTTGGCACTGTCCAGCTTCACGGCACGCACCAAGTCGTTCATCGCCGGCATCACGCTGTCGCGGCTCTGCAGCAGCGCCGCCCGTTCGGCGTAGAGCGCTGCATTGTTGGGCGCTTGCGTAATGCGGTCACCCACATCGGCCAGTCGGATGGCAAAGCTGTCCACCGGCGCAGCGGGTAGAACGTCGGTGGAAGTCTTGGTCGGACCAGTACAGCCCACTAGTGCCAAGGCCACGGTGCAGAACAGGAGAGTATCCTTCATGAGAGGGAAAAGACGAAGCCCCGGACCCTTTACAACCGGGGCTTCGAAAGTAGAAGGCTCAACACGTTGAACCACCAAGACCGAGCGCCAAGAGCGACGAGCAATGAACCTGTCAGGAACCCTGCTCGAACATTTGCTCCGTGCCTCTGTGCCTCTGTGGTGAGATCAGGCTTCCACCTTTACCTCAGCGGTCTTCACCGCTTCCTTGATCTTCCCTTCCAGTTCTTCGCACAATTCCACGTTGTCCTCCAAGAGCTGGCGCACGGCGTCGCGGCCCTGGCCCAGCTTGTTGTCCTGGTAGGCGAACCAGCTGCCGCTCTTCTTGATGATGTTCATCTCCACGCCCATGTCGATGATCTCCCCGGTCTTGCTGATGCCCTTGCCGAAGAGGATGTCGAACTCCGTTTTGCGGAACGGCGGCGCCACCTTGTTCTTCACGATCTTCACCTTGGTGCGGTTGCCGATGGCGTTCTCACCGTCCTTGATCTGCGTCATGCGGCGGATGTCGATGCGGATGCTGGCGTAGAACTTCAACGCGTTACCGCCGGTGGTGGTCTCGGGGTTGCCGAACATCACGCCGATCTTCTCCCGCAGCTGGTTGATGAAGATGCAGCAGCAGCCCGTCTTGCTGATGGTGCCCGTGAGCTTGCGCAGTGCCTTGCTCATCAAGCGCGCCTGCATGCCCACGGCGCTGTCTCCCATCTCTCCTTCGATCTCCGCGCGCGGCGTCAGAGCAGCAACGCTGTCGATCACCAACAGGTCGATCGCGCCGGAGCGGATCAGGTTGTCAGCGATCTCCAGCGCTTGTTCGCCGTTGTCCGGCTGGCTGATCAGCAGGTTCTCCGTGTCAACACCGAGGCTCTCGGCATAGAACCGGTCGAACGCATGTTCCGCATCAACGATGGCCGCAATGCCACCTTTCTTCTGCACCTCGGCGATGGCGTGGATGGCCAGCGTGGTCTTACCGCTGCTCTCCGGTCCGAAGATCTCCACGATCCGGCCCTTGGGGTAGCCGCCAACACCCAATGCAAGGTCAACCCCGATGCTTCCGCTCGGGATCACTTCCACTTGCTCAACGGCATTGTCGCCCAGTTTCATGATGGCGCCTTTGCCGAAGGTCTTCTCCATCTTGTCCATCGTGAGCTGAAGCGCCTTCAGCTTGTCCTTGTTGATCTCAGCAGCCATGGTATCGTGAGGGTTTTGTGTAGTGTTCAGAAGGGTCTTGACGGATATTCTGTCAGATTCCTGCCGGACAATTAAGCAATGAGTTCTGATCCTGCCAAGCGAAGGGGCCGAAAAAGATCTGAACAGGGGCCCGGGCATCGTCCATCTTCGCACACCCGACCCATCGGGATGCAAGCACATGCGCGTGGTGGTGGAAGTCTGTGTGGCCTCTGTCGATGAGGCGGTGGTGGCCGACAACCTCGGCGTGGACACCATAGAGGTGTGCCAGTGGCTGGCCTGCGGCGGGGTTACGCCCAGCTTCGGGCTGCTCAACGTGTTGCAGGAACGCGTGCGCGCGCGCAAGCGCGTGCTCGTGCGCCCGACCCCCGGCGGTTTCCGATACACCCAGGATGAACGACAGGTGCTCCTGCGCGATGCACTGATGACCGGCGTCGGCGATGATCACTGCGGCATTGTCACAGGTGCACTGGATGCCGACGGCATGCCTGACGCCGAACTGGTGCGCGGTGTGCTCATGGGTGCCAATGGCCGCGAAGTCACCTTCCACCGGGCCATCGAGTTCTCACCCGACATCGACGAGGCATTCGTCCGCTGCATCGACCTTGGCGTGCAGCGCGTGCTCACATCGGGCGGTGGTACTGCGGCCATGGACAGCCTCGATGTCCTGCACGCCATGGTGCGCCATGCCAACGGCGCGCTCATCGTAGCGGCGGCTGGCGGCATCAACCCCGGCAACGTGGTGGAAGTGGTGGAGCGCACCGGCGTGCCTGAAGTCCATTTCTCGGCCTTCCGCAGCAGCATGGTGGTGGAGCGCGGCCATGCCCTGGGCATCGGCGGTAGTGCGGCCAACTTCAGCACCGAGCCCGATGTTGCGAAGATCGAAGGGGTATTGAACGCCTTGGTGAAAGCGGGGTTGAGATGAGGGAGAAGAGCTTTTGGCTTTTGGCCGTTGGCTTTTGGCTGCTGGCGGGCGGGGCCGCTGCGCAGGAAGTGTTCGTTCCGTTGCATGATGGCTGGTCGTTCCAGCAAGTGGGGAAGGAGCAGTGGTTTCCCACCGAAGTTCCCGGCACCGTGCACGACGACTTGCTCCGCAACGGACTGATCCCCGACCCCATGCGCAACGCCAACATCGACAGCGTGCAATGGGTGGAGAACGAAGACTGGGTTTACCGCCGTGCGTTCACACTGAGTGACACGCTTGCCGACAAGAAGAACATCGACCTCGTCTTCAAGGGCCTCGACACCTTCGCTGATGTCTACCTCAACGACTCGCTGCTCGGCAAAGCCGACAACATGTTCCGGCAGTGGGAGTGGCCAGTGAAGCAGTTGCTGCGGTCCGGTGCGAACGAACTCAAGGTCGTCTTCCGAAGCACCATCAATGAGGGCGCAAAGCTCCGCGACGCTTATGGCATCCAACTACCGCATGACAACGACCCCAGCGGTGTGAGCCCCTACGTGCGCAAGGCCGCCTACCAGTTCGGTTGGG
The DNA here is from genome assembly GCA_016699575.1 of Flavobacteriales bacterium. NCBI lineage: Bacteria > Pseudomonadati > Bacteroidota > Flavobacteriia > Flavobacteriales > Flavobacteriales bacterium. The sequence goes on from CP064979.1 coordinate 3,918,248, forward strand.
ACTTCGCGCCGAGGCTGGTGGGTTGTGGGATATGGAGGGAGGTCGGATTGAGAGGATGGAACAAAGCGCTGCTGGATAACATGCTGGTCATGGGACCAGGCTCTAATGGGAAGTTGACCATCGTGCCCCATTACACACGGGTCAGTTCAATGCGGGGTGCGGAGTACTGGACCTGGGTAGATGGAAGATTGGTTGATCGCTCAACATTGAAACGAGCTTGGAAGCACTTGATAGAAACCAACATTCCTGAGGGGGCCGGGCTTCTAGCGACATTGGAGGTTCGAGTTGAGCTGCGAACCAACCGTGGTGTCGAATCGGTTTACACACGCCGCATTCCGCGATCTCGTCACTGGGAAAGATGGGGTACCGAAGACGCGCCTTTTGAGTTGACCGAATATAGAAGAGGGCGCTTCCTGAAGGGAGCCAATGTCATTCCGCCGCGTGCTTCCTCGGATTCGTCTTGGTTGGATATCGTCAGGGTAGCACAGGGAAGCCATTCCGACATGCTCCGCGTTTGGGCAGGGGGTGTGTATCCTCCTGATATCTTCTTTGATGCCTGCGATACCGCCGGCATACTTGTCTGGCAGGATTTCATGCTGGCCAATCTTGTGCCTGACAACGAGTTGATCTTGTTGAGCACTTATATCGAGGCGTTGGAGCAGTTGCGCAGGATTTCCCGTCACCCATCCGTGGCCCTCTTTTGTGGCAACAACGAACTTGACGTGGCCTGGGACAATTGGGGCTGGCAGGAACGGTATGCCCTTCACGGTGCGGATTCAGCCAAAGTCATTGGAGCAAACAGAAGACTCTGGCGGGAAGCACTTTCAGCATTGGTATCTGGGATGGCACAATCCTCCTACACCCCGTCCTCCCCCCTCAGCAACTGGGGCTCCGCCGAGGGCCTCAAGAGCGGCGACCTGCACTACTGGGGGGTGTGGCACGGCGACAGCGCCTTCTCCTCCTTCCGCAACAACGTGGGCCGCTTTGTGAGCGAGTACGGCTTCCAGAGCTACCCCGATAGCGTGACACTGGCGCATTACATCGGCCCGGAGCACCTGTACCTCGGCTCGCCCATGCTGGCCAAGCGCCAGAAGAGCTACAAGACCGACAAGCCCATCTGGACGGCCATCGAGCGCGAGATGGGAGAGAAGCCCACCACGCTCGGCCGCTTCATCGATTGCAGCCAGGTGATGCAGGCCGAGGCCTACCGCATTGCCATTTGGGCGCACCGCACCAACCAGCCGCACTGCATGGGCACCCTCTACTGGCAGCTGAACGACGTGTGGGCCGCACCCACTTGGAGCACCATCGACGTGGACGGTCGCTGGAAGGCGGCCCACTACGAGGTGAAACGCAGCTACGCCGATCGAGTCCTGGCCTTCGAGCCGACCGCAACCGGCGGAACGGCCTTGGAGCTTTGGAGTGACACCGAACTGAACGGCGATAGCGTGGTGCTGGAGCTTTGGACGGATGCGGGCCTATTGCTCGAACGACAGGTCCACCGCCTGGAAGGCTCGGGCAAGAAGCGATTGGTGGAATGGCCAAAGGATGGTTTTCCGCAGGGCGTCGTTGCGTTTGCTTTCGGCTGCGGTGCGGATGCCCGTTGCCACCGGGCCGAAGTGCTGAAGACCATGAACGCCCCGAAACCGGAGTTGACCCTGACCCCCGTGCCCGCTTCCCCTGGTGAGTGGGAGGCCAGTTGCCCGGTGCCCGTCCGCCTAGTGGAAGTGGTGACCGGTCGCGGTGAGCAGCCTTCCGACAACTGGTTCCCGCTCGTGCCGGGCCATCCCAAGCGGTTCAGGATGGAGCCTTTGGACGCTGTCCCGCAGCTTTCCACCTTCCTCCGTTGATAGGGGGACGATCAGTTGTCCGGGGAGCCGGGCACATGGTTACTTTCGGCCGCGACCGCACAAAACCGCTAACCCTACGCGCATGCTTGCTCGTTCACTACGCGTCACCACATTCTCCCTGGCCACCCTGCTCATCAGTGCATCCGCCTTTGCCCAAGGCGACGATTGCACGTTGGCGGTGCCTGTTACTCCTGGCACGTACACCGCAGACGGTCCCGCGACCGGATTCGGTGCCTCGAACATTTGTGCCGCAGGAGCCACGAATGGTGATTGGTACAGCTACACACCTAGCGGCAACGGAACCTGGACCGTGGGCTCTTGCTTGGGGGGAGCCGATACCCGCCTGAATGTTTACTCAGGGGCCTGCGGGGGCCTGCTTTGCATTGGAAATGCGGACGACACGTGCCCGATGACACAAGGTGGCGCCGGTTTCGCCAGCGAGGTGGCCGGACTTCCAGCCGTTGCCGGACAGACCTATTACATTGAATTCGATGATTACTGGACCACGTCGGGGTACGACTGGTACTTGAACTTTTTCTGTTCCGGGGCACCCCAAAGCACTTACGATGTTGTGCCCGACTGCGCCAACAACCAGTTCTTTATCGACGTCACGCTTACGAACTTGGGTACGGCCACATCGGTCGATATCACCAATACAGGTGGTGCACCAACGATCTCAGGCGTTGGTGCAGGCACGTACACCATTGGGCCCTTCGCCCTGAACACCAACGTGAGCTACAGCGTGGTCAATCTACAGGACCCCGGTTGTGATTCCTTCTCGCCGAGCATCACCAACTTCCCTTGTCCGATCGTGAGCTGCGGACCTGACAACTACACCCACTGTTACACGGACAACGAGAACTCGTACTTCGTTTACCAAAGCGCAACCACCTATCCGGTCGCGATCGTTATCAACGCCGGCCAGATGTCCACGTTCGGTGATCTATTGACCATCTACGACGGTGATGACGATCAAGCCCCGATCCTTTATCAAGGGTTCGGGGACGCTAATGGCAATTTGGCAGGTCTCATTTTCGTGAGCACCAATGCGCAGAACGTCCTTACGATAAGCATCACGAGCAATGGCTTCACCAGCTGCTTCAGTGGTGGCCTCACACCGATGGATTACACCGTTAGCTGCCTGGATTGCCTCAACCCCGGTGCCACCTTCACCGTGGTGCCGGATTGCCCGCACCGTGAGTACAGCATCCTGGTGAACGTGACAGGCACGGGCAACGCCACCGATGTGGACATCGTGAACAGCTTGAACACCGACACGCTGCAGAACGTGCCGATGGGTTCCTACACCATCGGGCCTTTCGGTAATGACACCATCGTGGAGATCAGTGTGCAGAACGGGTTGAACAGTCTCTGCCGGTTCAACAGTGGTGAACTCGTTCAAACCGATTCGGCTTGTGTCATCGTCACCTGCGGCATCAACCAGACCTATTGCTACACCAACAATGATGAAGCATGGTGGGTTTACCAAGCCTTGAACCCCGGCCCCATAACAGTGCAGTTCCTGCAAGGGGAAATGCTCGACGGTGACAAAGTGGTGGTGTACAACGGGTCCGATGACCTGAGCGCTCTGCTGTTCAATGGCAACAATGGTGGCGACATGACCGGGCTGGCCGTTAACTCCTTCAACCCCGGCAACAAGCTTGCTATCCGTGTATTGAGCGATGGTACAGGAAGCTGCGCGGGCGGACAGGTGGACGATGAACTGTTGTGGTACGTGAGCTGTGGCGCCGTGAACGTTGATGAGGAGCCCACGGAGAGCGACTTCGTGCTCTTCCCGAACCCCAACCAAGGCACGCTCAATATCGGCTTGAACCACCACTGGACGGGTGTGGTTACGGCCAATGTGTTGGACCTGAGCGGACGTGCCGTGCTGAGCCAGCAGTTGACCGTTCTGGGCAGTGGCAACATCACCACCTTCGATCTGACGGCTTTGAGCAACGGCCAATACGCCGTGCAACTAACTACGGATCGCTGGACCCGTACCAAGCAGATCCAGGTCTTGCGCTGATAGCGCCTGTCTTGAACGAAGAAGCGCGGCCTCAGGGCCGCGCTTCTTCGTTGTGGTCAGTGCGCCGGATGCGGTTGTGCCTTGTTGAGGAGGTATTCGGCAGGCCGGTAGAGCCGTTGCATGTCGCGCTCACGGTCCAACCAGAACTTCAGGTCAGGGCGGCCGCGCTTGATGAGCACGAGATGCGCGCCAACGTCGAAGACTTCCACCACCATCGGCCCGGTGTTCGACGGTTCTATGGTTATGGTATAGATCGGTGACAGGCCCGTCACATCCGATCTGTCGGCGTAGCGGCTGCTGCGCCCCTCACTGAGGGCCTTCATGAACTGATCGGTGCGGTTGGGGTCCGTGGCTTCACCGTTGATCGTCCAGGAGGCGCCGGTGCGGACCATTTCGTAGCCGGTACCATCGCCGAAGCGTAGTTGCACCTTGCGCCACTCCGCAGGTGTGCCGCCAATGAGGATGTGTTCACGCCACGATGCTGTAGGCAGGTCCAAGGCGTGCGTGATACTGCCCTCGATGACGTGGATGCGGTCTTCGCCGTCCACGTTCACGAACGTTTCGCCCGCTTCGCGCGCTTCCGTGTTCACAAGGCCGCAATTGACGGTGATGGGCTCGTCATCGCCGGAACGGAAGGTGATGGACGTTCTCGCGGAGTCCGTCAGTTCATACTTGGAGGCATGCTTGGCCATGCTTCCACCCATCCTCAAGGTCCTAAGGCGTTGGAATCCGCTCAGCGCCATGTCGAAGGATGCCTTGTCCACGGTGTACGTCCCAATGCTATCGGTCACGGTCCACATGCCACCATTACGCTGGAACTCCAACTCGGCACCTTTCAACCGCCTGGGCCGAATGGTCACACTGGTCAGTTCGGCGGTGTCCACCTCAACAACCACACTGCGCACGGTTCCCCGGCCTGCGCCACCACCGTACTTGCTGAACAGCCATAAACCGGCCAGAAGTGCGGCCGCAATGAGCAGTCCCTTCGTGCCGATCCTAGTGAACATGGCCGGGGTCCATCCTCCGTTTGCGTTGTGCTTTGCGCCAGGCAGCTCGCAACAGGCCGTAGAACAGGGCACAAACGATCGGAAGCAGAAGGTTCAACCACTTCAAGGTGTTGCGCTCTGCGTCCGTCACTGCGCGGAGCGGCCGGAAGTTGACCTGCTTGGTGCGCAGTTCGATTAGCCCGGTATCGTCCACCAGCCAGTCCACGGCGTTCACGAAGAGGTTCACGTTGTCCGGGTTCAATCGCTGCTGCTGGCCCTGAGCGCCGTTCACACCGAACCGGCCGTTGCTGAACACTACCATCCGGGCTGTTGTGGGGCCCGCTAGCGGCCCGCTCACTGCGGCACCCAACGTCAGGCCGCTCAATGGAAAGTCCTGCGGTGTCCATTGCCGCTGCGGGTCGACGAACTGCGGGGCTTCCCATGCCTGCGAGTGTTCGCTGGTGCTGAGGAGCGGAGTGAAGGTCACATCGGTGCGTTCGCTCTGCACCAACGGGCTGCAGAACTGCAGCGTAACGGCTTCCAATCCCGTGGTGATGGGAGATCCACCGAAAGCGCGCACCAAAGGGAACCACGGAAAGGCGATGGGCACCTGGAAGAGCATACTGCCGCGCTGCTGGCTCACCTGCACCTGGCCGCATTGCTCATCGCTGACGATCCGTGGTTGTACCGTTACCCCTTTGCCGGCCAGCCAAGGCACGAGGTTGCTCTTGCGAATGTCGAGCATGGGCGACGTGCCCAGGTCGCTCGCGACGTTGCTATAGGCAATGAGCACCGGTCGTCCGCGCGCCAGCATTTCGTCCAGCACGCGCAAGTGATGTTCCGGAAAGGAATCCACGGGATCAACGATCACGAGTGCCGCAAAACGATCGGGCATGGAGAGCGAATCGGGGAGGGGGATGGTGGCCACTTCGTAAAGCACGCTGAGGCTCTCATACACCTCGGGCATCTCGGCCAGACTTGGCTCACCGTGCCCTTGCACGTAGCCGATGGTCTTCTTGCGTTCGATGCTCACGCGTTTCACCGCCATGCCGAGCGTGTGCTCCATGCTGGTGCCTTGCACCACCTCGATGAGGTCGTCGCGCGTGCCCATTTTCACGTGGGCGCTCATGTAGGCGAGCATCTGCTCGAACTTGTCCTTCTGCGGCACGTTCATGGTGAGCGGCCGGATACCGGCATCGGCCGCCTCCTTCTTACGTTCTTCGTCTTTTCCGGGGTCAACGAACTCGAAGACGAGGTTGCCGTCCGATGCATCGTGGAACTCGGTGAGGAGGTCGCGGAACTCTTCGCGCACGGCAGCAGGTTCGGCGGGCAGTTCCTCGCTGAAATAGGCAGTTACCGTAACAGGCTCGGGCAGGGAGGCCAGCAGGTTGCGTGTGGCGGAGCTCAGCGTATAGCGGCCGTCGTCGGTGAGGTCCGCTCGCAGCTTGAAGCGGTCGCCAAGGATGTTGACCAGCACTACGGCCGTGCACAGGACCAAGGTGTAGAGAAGGACCTTGCCCCGGCTCCGAACCGCACTGCGCTTGGCCAGGTTGGCTTCGGCCAGCACGAGCGCGACCGCGGCTATGCTCACGAAGTAGAGCACATCGCGGCTGTCCAGCACACCGCGGCTCAAGCTGGCGAAGTGCGCATCCACGCTCAAGCGATGCAGCACCAAGGCCGCCATGCCGCTTTCACCTTCCACCACGAAACCGAATAGGAAGTGGAAGAAGAAGATGGCGACCAGGGCGATCAGCGCGGCCACCACTTGGTTGTTGGTGAGGCTGCTGGCCCAGATGCCGATGCCGATGTAGGCCGCGCTCATCAGCAGCAGGGCAAGGTATCCGCAGGCAATGGCGCCGTGGTCGGCAGGACCGAGGTAAGCGATGCTGGCCCAGTAGGGCAGTGTGCAAACGAGGGCCAATGCGATCAGCCCCAGGCAGGCGAGGAACTTCCCGAACACGATCTGCCAATCGGTGAGGGCCTTGGTGAGCAGAAGGTCAAGAGTACCCGTGCGGCGTTCCTCGGCCACTGAGCGCATGGTGAGCAGCGGGATGAAGATGAAGAGCGCCCAATAGGCCGAGCCCCAGAAAGCGCCGAGCCCGGCGGTGCCTTGCATGAAGATGTTGCCGCTGGGCCACATCCAGGTGAGGAAACCGCAGAAGCCCAGGAAGAGCGCGAGCAGCACGTACGCGATGAGCGAATCGAAAAAGGCCGCCAGTTCTTTCCGTGCGATGATGAGGGTCTTGCGCATCATCGGGTCAGTTGAGCGTGAGGTTTCGGAAGACTTCCTCCAAGCGTGCTTCCATGGGGCTCAGTTCGGTGAGCAGCCATCCGCTGCGCGAGCAGAGCTGATAGACCTCGGCAGCTGTGTCCGCACTGCCGCTCTGGAGGATGAAAACGCCTTCGCCTATAGCCTCCACGTGTTCTACACCGGGCAATCCGGAGAGGATGGGGGAGACGTACGCGGGATCCGCCACAGGAATGCGGACGCGCAGGACATGCCGCCCCTCGGAACGCTGCCGCAGCGAGCGCGGGTCGCCGTCGGCAACGATGCGTCCTTTGTTGATGATGAGGATGCGGTCGCAGGTGGCCTCGACTTCCGGCAGGATGTGCGTGCTGAAGATGACGGTCTTGGCCTTGCCCACCTCTTTGATGAGTTCGCGGATCTCCACGATCTGGTTCGGGTCCAGGCCGGTGGTGGGTTCATCGAGGATGAGTACGGCCGGGTCGTGCACCATGGCTTGCGCAAGGCCCACGCGCTGGCGGTAGCCTTTGCTCAGTTCTTCCACGCGCTTGTGTCGTTCGGGCCCAAGTCCGCAGGCCTCCACCATGGCGCTCACACGCGCGATGCGTTGGTCCTTGGGCACGCCCTGCACCTTGGCGGTGAAGTGCAGCAGGTCGAGCACGGGCATCTCCACATAGAGCGGGTTGTTCTCCGGCAGGTAGCCGATGTGCTTGCGCACTTCCCCCGCGTTCTTCACCACGTCGCGACCGCCCACTTCAATGTTCCCTTGGTCGGCGGCCACGAGGCCGCAGATCATCTTCATGGTGGTGGTCTTGCCGGCGCCATTGGGGCCCAGGAAGCCGAGCACTTCGCCGGTGCGCACCGTGAACGAGATGTCGTCCACGGCTTTCTGCGCTCCGTAGCTGCGGCTCAGGTTGTTGATGCGGATGTCCATACGGCAAGGTGGACGGCGAATCTATCCGGTGGTGGCTTGGCGGGTGCTTGCGCAGCGTGTGAAGGAGTGTTGATCAGGACAGGCGCTCACCACCTCACCGCAAGTCCAAAGGTGAGCATGACAGCGCGCCAGTGGACCGTCAAGGAGGTGTCCTCGTTGATCGCGCCAGCGGCGCCTGACCTGGAGAGCACAGCGCGCCCGGTGGTGTGCCCGCGCAGGGCTACGAAACCGAGAATGCTCTTGTGGACTTGGCGCAGATACCGCACGCTACCGTTGGCAGACCAACTGTTCGCTTCCTGCGGCAGGCGCTCGTTCAAGCCGCGGAAGGCAAAGGCCGATGAGCCGAAGCCGGTTTCCACTTCAATGGCGTGCAGATCGGTTTGCCATGGACGGTAGGTGCCGTGCACATGCAACAGGGCAATGCGCGCCTGCGCCATGGTGTCCACGCTTTCGGCAAAGCCAAGGCGATCGTAGCGGATGCCCATGCCCCAGTTGGTGTTGAAGGCATAACCGAAGGCGAAGCTGAAATTGCCGCCGTAGGCGCCGGGCACATCGAAGGCACGTAATGGGCTGCGCAGTTCTCCCCAAGCGCCGCCGATGCCCACGGCCGTCACAAGATCCTTCTTGCCCACCAACTGCGCCGACGCTTGCCCGGCGCACAGTGCGGACAGCAGAACCAGGAGGGCGTAGCGGGACATGCGGCCAAAGATGACCAAGGCTCCGAGCCAAATCGCCCAAAGCGTTTCCCAGGCCTTGTTGCGTTCCACCTTTTCCTTGATGAAAAGGTGGAGCCAAAAATCAACCACGATCAAAGCCGCAGCCCGGCTCGCACGGGCCTTCAGCACAAGCGCCCCGAGCCGGGCGCGGCCGCGCTGATCGTGGACATCCCCCCGCGACTGCCTGCCGATACAAGCACGCGTGGGCAAACTGCGGCCACCCCGAACGACATTGCTTGGGGTGCGCGATACCTTCGGAACGGATCAGCGTTTCAATATCCGTGACCGCCTTCTTTCTCAGTGCAATGGGCCTGCTCGCGTTGGCGTACGTGGGCGTGTGCCTGTTCTATTGGGTGGCGCAGGAGCGCTTCATCTTCATCCGGTTCCGGTTGCCGCAGGATTTCCGGTTCAAGTTCCGCGCAGGGCATCCGCCACATGAGGAGCGGTGGTTGCGGCCGGGGCCGGACGTGGTGCTGCATGCGTTGTACTTCAAAGCGCCACAACCGAAAGGCGTGGTGCTCTACTTCCACGGCAACACGGGCAGCTTGCGGCGCTGGGGGCGCCGGGCGAACCGCTTCACGCAATTGGGCTACGATGTGCTGATGCCCGACCCGCGTGGCTACGGCAAGAGCCGTGGCCGACTGAGCGAACCGGCCCTGCACGCCGACGCACAGGCGTGGTATGATGAGTTGCGGAAGGACTGGTCGCAGGAGCGCACGGTGTTGTACGGCCGATCGCTCGGCGGCGGACTGGCAACGCCCTTGGCGGCGGCCAACAGGCCCAAAGCCCTCATTCTCGAAACGCCTTTCGCGAACCTGCGCGATGTGGCCTTGCATTACAGCGTGTTGCTGCCGTACCGTCTGTTGCTGCGCTATCCGTTCCGCAACGACAGGGCGGTGGAGGGCGTGCAATGCCCAGTGCTCATCATGCACGGCCGCCGCGACAATGTGGTGCCGTACACCAGCGCATTGAAGCTGTACGCCGCCGTGCCTGCCACGGTGCACCGCGAGATGGTGGCCTTCCCGCGTGGCCACCACAGCGATCTGGCACGTTTCCCGGACTATCAGGCGAAGTTGAGGGAGTGGTTGGGGAAGTGACTGCGGCCAGCAGCCATCGTGCCGCCCATCACTTCATCTGATTTCCGTCCTCGATATGCCTGGATGTTGAAAGAAGTGGATCACAGCTGGACATGTATGTGGTCTGCGTGGCTGACAGCATGACAACCATGGAACCTGATCTTGCTGTTGTACAATCCCCATCGCGTTGCCAGGAACGGCTCTACGAAGACCTTATTGATCCGTGGGTCCGAAACGAACCGTTCCACCAGTTCTTTCGTGCGAGCTTCGTCGAGTCTGAGATCTCTGTTCTTGGGAAGTAACCCTAGCCTGCTGTACCACCAAGAGCCTCTGGCTGCGCACTCCGCATGCGTGTCGCGTTCACCACGGAACCGATCGGCAAAGGAGCCATATCCGATCAATGTTGGCGTGGACCAGAACTCCGTGGTGCCATCGGATCTCCGATAGCGGAAGGCGATATCGACCTTGTCTCCATCGTTGTGGCTGAGGTGAGGCAGGAGAGGGAATCCATCCCAAAAAGGGAAACACGCATCAAGATAGAGGATCGTGCTTCCCGGGTAGGAGCTCAGGGTGCCACGCTCCACGTCCCGCAATACCGAATACAGTTCTGTGGAGACGTAATGCCGGTTCAAAACAACAGTCCAGATCGTCCTCGGCATCAGTCCTTTTTCGGCGCCCATGGGTAGGGGACGCCGACCGAATGCTGGTGCCAGAAGCGGAACGATCAAACCGGTTGCGAGTCCGTAGGAAATGAGGAACAGGATTATGCCTGCGGTACGCGGGTGGTTGAGCTTGTGCTTTCGATCGATCCAAGTTTGGAGCAACAGCGATGCTACGAGGACAAGTCCACCTATCTGGGTAAGGGTCGTCAGGACACAGAACCCGAACAGGCGCCAAAACCACTTCAGGGCTAAACCGAATGCCCTCACGGTCCTCACTTCATCTGGCTCCCGTCACGTGCGCACAGCACTGGAATGCCTGCATCGTTGAAGAGCAGGCGCTCCTTCTCGGCGTCGGCGATATGGTGCATATCGGGGGAGGCATCGGCGATGACGGCGATGAGACCGGCGTTGACCTTCTTGGCGTAGCCGATGATGTGCTGGGCATAGCCGATGGAGAAGGTCTCGGGCGGCAGGTTGGCTTCCACGTGCACGATGCCTTCGGCCTGGAGGCGGTAGAGCATGTCGCGCTTGTTGAGGAGGAGCTGCTCGCTGGGCTGGTCCATGGGGCGCATGGCTTGGAAGACGTGCACCTCGGCGCCGAAGGCTTTGGCGGTGGCGCACACGGCATCGAGGAGGTGCTTCACGTCCTTGTGTCCGGCCACGGGCATCACGATGCGCGACATGGGGTTGGGCGAGGACTTCTCCTGCACCACGATGCTGGGCACGTGCACCTTGCGCACCAGCTTGAGCACATCGGCGCCGAGCAGTTGCTGCTTAAGGTTGCGCAGGCCGTGGGTGCCGAGCACCATCATTTGGTGGTGGCCCTCGGCGATGGCGCCCGGGATGGCGTGGAAGATGTCGCCCTCGTGCACCAGCGCTTCGCACTCGATGCCCTTGGTGCGCACCATGGCGGCGATCTGGCCGAGGTCGGTCATGCTGCTGCCGTGTTCATCGGCATGGCGCACCACGTGCAGCAGGTCCACGTGCGCACCGGTGCGCTGCGCCATGGCGGTTGCGGTGTCGATGGCGTGGTCGCCAGCGCTGCTGAGATCGGTGGGGCAGAGGATGCGTTGCATGCGGTGCGTGGTTCGGTGCGAAAAGTAGCCGGGGGCGCGAGTACCAAGCGGGTTAAAATTCTAACCGCAACGGCGCGACGGGCGCCACGATGGGGCCGGGCTGGTAGCGGGGCCGACCCTTGATCTGGCGGGTCGTTGCGCCGTTGCGGGGTCTGTTAGATTAAGTGTGTCACGATCTTGATCACTGATGTTGTTGATGTAGTTGGGTTTTCAACGAGGGGGTCTGGGGGAGACTGATAACGTGTTGATCGGTGTTGGCCAGTTGTGGATCGAAGCGCGGTCCGAAGAGCAAGCGTAACTCGGCTGCGATCTCACGCCAGGCGAAGATGGGCTTTGCGGCCATCTTCTCCACGATGCGCTGCTGGGCCAAGAAGAGCAGTTTGAGCAGGGCCATGTCGTTCTCGAAGACGCGCTTGGTCTTGGTGTATTTGCGCAACTGGGCATGGAAGCCCTCGATGGGGTTGGTGGTGTAGATCAGCCGCCGGATACGCTCGCTGTACCGGTATTGGCTGGCCAGAAGCGGCCAGTTGATGCGCCAGGAGTTCACCGCTTGCGGATAGCGCTCGCCCCATTTGTCGCTGAACACTTCCAGTGCTTGCAGGGCACGCTCCTCGTTGGGTGCCCGGTAGATGGCCCGCATGTCCTTGACCACTTCCTTGTAGTGCTTGTAGCTCACGTACTTCAAGGTGTTGCGCACCTGATGCACAATGCACAGCTGGATGTCGCTCTGCGGGTACACCAGCGCGATGGCCTCGGAGAAGCCGCTGAGGTTGTCGATGCACGCGATCAGCATGTCCTCCACCCCGCGCTGGCGTAGGTCGTGCAGCACGCTCAGCCAGAACTTGGCGCCTTCGTGCTGGCCAACGTAGAGGCCAAGCAGGTCCTTGTGGCCATCGGGGCCCACGCCAAGGGCGGTGTAAACGGCTTTGTTCACCACGCGACCCTCTTCCTTCACCTTGAAATGGATGGCATCGAGCCATACGATGGCGTAACGCGCTTCCAAGGGGCGCTGCCGCCATGCCTGCACATCGGCGACCACCTGGTCGGTCACCGCGCTGATGGTGGCTTCGCTCACTTCGATGCCGTAGAGGTCGCGCACATGGTCGCTGATGTCGCGCTGGCTCATCCCCAGTCCATAGAGCTTGATGATCTTCAGGTCCAGCTCGGCGTTCAGAACCCGTTCCCGTTTAGGCAGCAGCAGTGGGTCGAAGGTCCCGTTCCGGTCCCGCGGGGTGGCGATGTCCACCTCCCCGTGTGCGGTCTTCACCCGCTTGCGGCCGTGCCCGTTGCGCCGGTTGGCCTTGCCGGTGTCCTCTTCCAGATGCGCGCTCAGCTCTCCCCGTAGGGTGGCTTCCATCAGCCGTTTTACCAAGGGCGTCAGCACCCCTTCGCTGCCGCTGAGCGGCTTGCCCAGAAGCAATTGCTTCATGGCCTCCTTCTCGAAGGCTTCGTAATCGAACTTGTCCGTCTTGTCTTCCATGGGTCAGGGTTTGAAGTTCGCAACTCCGGCCTGACACACTTTACTGAACAGTCTCTGCACTGGCACATCCCAACCTTGATTGCTCGCCTCGCCCATGCTGCAATCTATGCTCAACACCGGACTGCATGGGCGTTCCCCCGCGCATCCTCGCGTATCACACCTCCCCGCCCTCGCTCGTGTAGTACACTTCGTTCGTTGATCTCAGCAGGAATACCGCCGCACTTGCTCGCGTGTTGCACTGTGGGGGTTGATCGCACTCGGCTGCCGCTCGGCTTCGCAAGCAGCCGCTCGGCTCAACACTTTGCGATTGCTGGGTTTGCGCGTGCCGATTGGCTTTCGGTCGTGGGCTTGTGGCCCCGTGATCATCCCTTTTCCTCAGCAGCGCGTTGCGCATTGGCCCACAAGCCCCCTCCCCCTCGTCCAATATGATGAGCCCCCTACAGGCATCTTCGCCCAAACCACCTCGTCCATCCCTTGAACCGCTCAACGGTCTTGCCCTATGCGCACAACCATCGCCCTTGCCCTGCTCCTTTCCACAGCAACGCAGGCCCAGCACAATTGGCAGTGGGACATCTGTCCGGACTTCACGGTAACGGACATCAACGGCAACAGCCACAACCTCTACAGCTACCTGGACCAGGGCTACACGGTCTATCTCGACATCGCCGCGACATGGTGCATCACGTGCTGGGAGATCCACACCAGCGAAACCCTCGACAGCCTCTACCTGCTCTATGGTCCTGGAACGCCGGAGAACAAGGTGATGGTGCTACTGATCGAATCGGATGCGAACACGGGGTTGAACGAATTGCAGGGCATCAGCGGTGCCACCCAAGGCGATTGGATTACCGGCACGCCCTACCCCATCATCGACGATGCCTCGGTGATCTCCCTGCTGCAATGCCCCGGCTATGGGCACGTGCATGCCATCTGCCCGAACAGGCAGGTGATCGGCGGCTGGCAGTACACCACCGCCCAGATGTGGCAGGATGCACAGTACTGCGCGATGTACACGGCCACCACACAGAACGATGCCACCTTGAGCTACATCCCCGACCATGGGATCTGCGATGGTTCGGCGCCACAGATCAACATCCGCCTGCAGAACACCGGCACCAATACCCTCTCCTCCGCCGCTATTGAGACAACGGTCCACTACCACCAGGACCAAACGAACGCCACCGCCGTGGACACCTTTTTCTGGAGCGGTGCCCTTGCCACCTACGCCTATGAGGAACTCACCGTTGCCCAGGTGCCAGTGGATATCGGCCTGCACACGGCCGGCATCCGGCTCTTGGACCCCGATGACAAACCCCAGAACGATCTGATCCACCAAGGCTTGAGTTCCAGCGCCGTAGCGCCGGGCACCACTGTGAACATGGAGTTCCTTACCGACAACGACGCCGAGCAGACGTTCTGGTCGCTGCGCCGGTTCCCCGATGCGATGGTCATTGACGAAGTAGCGCTGGGTGCCTACGCCGACAACACCACCTACCAATACACCTGGCAGTTGGACAACAACACCTGCCACTACCTGCTGTTGCAGGACATGGGCGGCAATGGCCTCGCTGACCCAGCGTATGTGAAGCTCTCCGTGAACGGCACCGTCTTCGCCGATATCCAGGACTTCCTCTTCAACGCGGACCAGATCGAATTCCTGACCGATGTGCAAGCCGGTGTGGGCGAGGCCCCGCCGCCAACCACCTTGTTGCTCGCCCCGAACCCGATGGACGAGCAGACCGTGCTCGACCTGTCCGGCATGGAAGGGCGGCTGCTACTGCGCTTGATGGATGCAGCAGGACGCTTGGTGCGCAAGGAGACCTTGATGGCTGGAAGCACTGTGGTGCTGGCACGTAACGGACTTGCTGCCGGGTGTTACACCGTGCTGGTATCCGGTGGCGGGAGCGCTGGGCGCGCGCAGGTGGTGATGCGGTGAGTATCGGAGAGGTGCTGAGGAAGAGTGCAGCAACCCGTGGCACGGGACCACGGGCTTTACGCCCCCCGGAGCTGTGGCGGTGCTAGCTCACGCTTTGAAAGCTTCAGGAAAGTGTTTGCGTAGCTCTCTTAAAATCACCAAGGTTGCTGTGGCCTCAGAGCGCAAGCGGAGACTGTTCAGTAAAGTGTGTCAGGCCGGAGTTGCGAACTTCAAACCCTGACCCATGGAAGACAAGACGGACAAGTTCGATTACGAAGCCTTCGAGAAGGAGGCCATGAAGCAATTGCTTCTGGGCAAGCCGCTCAGCGGCAGCGAAGGGGTGCTGACGCCCTTGGTAAAACGGCTGATGGAAGCCACCCTACGGGGAGAGCTGAGCGCGCATCTGGAAGAGGACACCGGCAAGGCCAACCGGCGCAACGGGCACGGCCGCAAGCGGGTGAAGACCGCACACGGGGAGGTGGACATCGCCACCCCGCGGGACCGGAACGGGACCTTCGACCCACTGCTGCTGCCTAAACGGGAACGGGTTCTGAACGCCGAGCTGGACCTGAAGATCATCAAGCTCTATGGACTGGGGATGAGCCAGCGCGACATCAGCGACCATGTGCGCGACCTCTACGGCATCGAAGTGAGCGAAGCCACCATCAGCGCGGTGACCGACCAGGTGGTCGCCGATGTGCAGGCATGGCGGCAGCGCCCCTTGGAAGCGCGTTACGCCATCGTATGGCTCGATGCCATCCATTTCAAGGTGAAGGAAGAGGGTCGCGTGGTGAACAAAGCCGTTTACACCGCCCTTGGCGTGGGCCCCGATGGCCACAAGGACCTGCTTGGCCTCTACGTTGGCCAGCACGAAGGCGCCAAGTTCTGGCTGAGCGTGCTGCACGACCTACGCCAGCGCGGGGTGGAGGACATGCTGATCGCGTGCATCGACAACCTCAGCGGCTTCTCCGAGGCCATCGCGCTGGTGTACCCGCAGAGCGACATCCAGCTGTGCATTGTGCATCAGGTGCGCAACACCTTGAAGTACGTGAGCTACAAGCACTACAAGGAAGTGGTCAAGGACATGCGGGCCATCTACCGGGCACCCAACGAGGAGCGTGCCCTGCAAGCACTGGAAGTGTTCAGCGACAAATGGGGCGAGCGCTATCCGCAAGCGGTGAACTCCTGGCGCATCAACTGGCCGCTTCTGGCCAGCCAATACCGGTACAGCGAGCGTATCCGGCGGCCGATCTACACCACCAACCCCATCGAGGGCTTCCATGCCCAGTTGCGCAAATACACCAAGACCAAGCGCGTCTTCGAGAACGACATGGCCCTGCTCAAACTGCTCTTCTTGGCCCAGCAGCGCATCGTGGAGAAGATGGCCGCAAAGCCCATCTTCGCCTGGCGTGAGATCGCAGCCGAGTTACGCTTGCTCTTCGGACCGCGCTTCGATCCACAACTGGCCAACACCGATCAACACGTTATCAGTCTCCCCCAGACCCCCTCGTTGAAAACCCAACTACATCAACAACATCAGTGATCAAGATCGTGACACACTTAATCTAACAGACCCCCAGTGCATCGTGCTCTGCAAGCCCTGCCGTCGTTAGACCATTATCTCAGCCGGTTGAGCGCACTTCGCGAACGAGACCTGTCGGAAGCTACCACCGCGGAGATCAAGCAAGCATTTTTCGATGCTGTCGTCATTTGTCCGTTCGTAGCGGCCCGCATCAAGTCGAGTGACATTGGCCGTGCTTTCTACCGTGCCCGGAAGAACCCCGGCAATCCGGACGACCCTTCGCAATACAGCTACCCGAACCCCGACCAAACCAAAGTGCATCGCCTTCGTGCAAACCTCGAAGACCGACCGGTGTTCTACGGGTCGGATCTGCCCTTCACTGCCTTCTTGGAAGTTCGACCTGGTCCAGGGGACGAAGTGTTCCTCAGCGAGTGGTCGTTGCATTGCACCCGCCAGATTCTCCAACTCGGATTTCTGCCTGGCAATATGCCCTCGCACAACCCGTGGTTTAGATATGCTGTCAACCAGCATCTGGCCGTTGCACGACACACGGAATCATTGGGGGCTTACGGCGGCCACATTGAAAATCTGTACCAGTATGTAGCCCACCTGTTTGCTGAGGAGGAATCACCATATCCTCTCTCTTCCATGCTAGCCGATAGCTCCCTCTACGGTGATGACGTCGACTGCATCGTGTACCCGAGCCAGGGAATGCGCAGCGAACAATGCAACATCGCTGTCCATCCAAGAGTCATCGATGCATTCGGGGAGCTACAGCGAGTAGCACGTTTGGAGGTTGTTCGTGTGGAACAGACGTATCGCTACAAGCTCCACCAAGTGGGGTATCCTCGGAACGGAAAAATCCAATGGGAAGCCCCGACCCGGGCGAATACCAACTGGAACGGGATTAAGCTGCTTCCCTTCGACCAGCGCGGAGAGATGTAACAAGTGATTCCCCTAGCAGCAGCTCGCGTGAAGCGACAAGCTCGCGGAACGCACTTGGGCCAACGCTCGGCTGTGCCGAGCGTTCTTCGGTCGCGCGCCTTGGGTCTCGCACCGCCTCGGGTTCAGAGCAACGCACGCGCTTGGGTCGGCCTGTGTGTGGGCTGGCCTTGCACGTGCCGAGTGCAGCCCACTGAACAACTAGGCCTTCCTCGGGACCTGGTTCGCCCGCAAGTTCTTCGCCGCCATCTCCACCGTCGTCGCGATCCGCTTTTTCCGGGTCTCCTCGGTCTTGGCGCTCGTCACCCAATGCAGGATGATCTTCTTGGCGCTGGGCGGGAAGACGTTGAAGTGCTTCTGCGCGGTCTTGCTGCGGGCAAGGGCCTTGGCCAGGTCGGCGGGCATTTCCATCCGGTCAATGCTGGTGAGCGTATGCCATGAGCCATCGGCCTTGGCCGCTTCCACCTTCGCAAGGCCGGCGGGGGTCATGAGCTTTTGCGCCACCAGCCGTTCCACGTGCGCCTTGTTGATGGCGCTCCATACGCTGCCCGGCTTGCGCGGGCTCAGGTAGTGCATGGTGCGGTCGGCATCCAGCTTGCGCGGCGTGCTGTCGATCCACCCGAAGCAGAGCGCCTCCTGCACCTTGTCCTCGAAGCTGAGGTACTTGTCAGCGACGTGCTTCTTGTAGGTGATGAGCCAGATGCCTTCGGGGCGCTTGTGATGCTTCTTCAGCCACGCGCGCCACTCGGCGCGGCTGTGCACCTGCACCTGTTCCAGGGTGTCGAGCTTGCTCGCCATTCACATGCCGGGGATCACCACCACCTCGTAGCCGTCCAAACTGAAGGTGGCCGCATCAACCGCAGTAGTGCTCAGCTCGTGCACGTTGCACACCACGCGCTCCTTGCCATCAGTCGATAGCCACTCGTACTCCAGCGGGAAGCCGTTCAGCTTGCTGACTTCCGCGGCCACGTCGCGGTCGCCCATGTCCACGCTCTTCGCGATGTCCTTCATCGGCGAGGTGAGCTTCATGGCCACCCAACCCGTCCAGGTGCCCTTGGTGCTGGTGCCGATCACCTTGGTGCACAGGTGCCCGTCGATGGTCTTGGTCTCCCGCGTCACGGTCACTTTCACTTCCGGGTTGGGGGCATCCTGCGCTTGACCGGTCATCACCATCTTCTTCTTCTTGCTCTTCATGGCCATGCGTTTGCCACTGGCGTCGGCCATCAGCATGTATTGCCACTTGCCCTTGTGGTCGGTGAGCAGCTTCATGCCTTCGCTGGGCTGACCGGGCAGGGCCATCTGCACCATGCTCATCTCCGGGCTGCTCCAGTAGCGCATGTTCATGGGGCTGTCCTTCTTCTCGGCGCCGTTCTCGAACAGGTGCGTCTCCATGCGGAAGCTGCCGGTGAACGCGTTGGGCACGAAGGGGTCGTTATCGTCCTCCATGCGCATGTTCAACCCTTGCTGCTGCAGGATGGCGTTCATGTCCACCTGGGCGTGCAGGGCATTGGCCAACAGGACGAAGCCGAGGGCAGGAAGCGTTTTCATGGGCGGAGTTCTGTGCCCAAAGTAACGGAGGCGAGGGCCCCTTGAGCGTGCAATCCCGTGGGCTGCCCAACACAAAGGTCACACGGAGGCACGGAGACACGGAGGATCCTGAACGACAGCATGGCAGGGGCGCTCCGTGTCTCCGTGCCTCCGTGTGCGATACCAGCCTCCATGGTGTGCAGCGTTACCGATGGACCCTCGGCCAACTGACCGTTGTGTCTATCACGCGAATAAAAGCCCGAGGGTCTTACTCCGCCTTGTACAACAACACCACCACCGCATTCTGCTCATCCATCAACCGCAAGGCCAGCCGCTCGTTCGTGAGCGTATCCACCGCGAAGCGCTGCACGCCTCCGGCACTGCTGTCCATCAGGTGCAGCTCGCTGGCCGTCTCCATTTTCCAAGCGCCTTGTGTCTGCGCGCCAGGACCGGTCATGGTGTACGTGCCATCGTCCTTCAAGTGCATGCGGATGCCGGCATCCTTCGGGAAATCGGGGTCCAGACTGCCATTGAAGGAAATGCCCGTGGCGAGCCAGGGGCGGGCGATGGGAGCGGAGGGTGCGCTTTCCGCAGCGACCACTTCGGATGTTCCAATCGTTGGAACCGCCGGGGCTTGAGACGTCGGAGACTTGTTCTCGTTCGCACAGCCAAGAAGGCTCAGGACGATGAGGATAAGTGGCACCGTCGTTTTCATGCATGCTCAGATCACGCCATCCTTCATCACCAGCTTCCGGTCCGCCATGTCGGCCAGTTCTTCGTTGTGGGTGACGATCACGAAGGTCTGGCCGAGCTCCTTGCGCAGGTCGAAGAAGAGCTGGTGCAGCTCGCGGGCGTGGGCGCTGTCCAGGTTGCCGCTGGGTTCATCGGCGAGCACAACACTGGGGCTGTTGAAGAGGGCGCGGGCCACGGCAACCCGCTGCTGCTCGCCGCCGCTCATCTGACCGGGCTTGTGCTCTTTGCGTTCGGCCACGTTCAAGCGGGCCAATAGTTCTTCGGCACGCGGCGCACAATCGCCCATGCTGCGTCCGGCGATGAGGCCAGGCATCATCACGTTCTCCAAGGCCGTGAATTCCGGCAGCAGGTGGTGGAACTGGAACACGAAGCCGATGTGCTTGTTGCGGAAGGCGCTCAGTGCCCGTGTGCCCAGCTGGCCGATGTCCGCACCGTCGATGGCCAACGTGCCGCTGTCCGACTTGTCGAGGGTGCCGATGATCTGCAGCAGGGTGCTTTTGCCCGCGCCGCTGGCCCCCACGATGCTCACCACTTCGCCCTTCGCCACGTGCAGGTCAACTCCTTTGAGCACTTCCAGGGTGCCATAACGCTTGCGGATGCCGTTAGCGGTGATCATGCTGTGCAAAGAAGGCGAATCGACCCGTGCAAAGTGTTCAAAGCCATCACCTTACTTCGCCGCCCGAAACGAACGGACCGATGAACCTTCACGAGTACCAAGGCAAGAGCATCCTTCAGAAATACGGTGTCGCCATCCAGCGTGGTCTGGTGGCCTACAACGCCGACGAGGCCGTGGACCAGGCCAAGCGCTTGAGCCAGGAGACCGGTACCAAGTGGTGGGTGGTGAAGGCGCAGATCCACGCCGGTGGCCGTGGCAAGGGCGGTGGCGTGAAGCTGGCCAAGAGCATCGATGAGGTGCGCGAGAGGAGCGAGGCCATCATCGGCATGATGCTGAAGAGCCCGCAGACGCCCCCGCAGGGCAAGAAGGTGCACAAGGTGCTCATCGCCGAGGATGTGTACTACCCCGGCCCCAGCGAAACGAAGGAGTACTACATGAGCGTGCTGTTGGACCGCGCTAGCGGCCGCAACGTGATCGTGTACAGCACCGAGGGCGGCATGGACATCGAGGAGGTGGCCGAGCACCATCCCGAGAAGATCCTGAAGGAGTTCGTGGACCCGCGCGTGGGCCTGCGTCCCTTCCAGTGCAACAAGATCGCGACGGCCTTGGGCGTTACCGGCCCGGCCAAGAAGGCCATGAGCAAGTTCGTGGCCGACCTCTACAAGGCCTACGAAGGCTGCGATGCGGCCATGTTCGAGATCAACCCCGTGCTGAAGACCAGCGACGACAAGGTGATCGCCGTGGACGCCAAGGTGCGCCTCGATGGCAATGCCCTCTACCGTCACCCGGACTACGCCGAAATGCGCGACAAGACCGAGGAGGATCCCATTGAAGTGGAAGCCGGCGAAGCGGGCCTCAACTACGTGAAACTCGACGGCAACGTGGGTTGCATGGTGAACGGCGCTGGCCTGGCCATGGCAACAATGGACATCATCAAGCTGAGCGGTGGCGAGCCGGCCAACTTCCTCGATGTGGGCGGCACGGCCGATGCAGCGCGCGTGGAGAAGGGCTTCCGCATCATCCTGAAGGACCCCAGCGTGAAGGCCATCCTGGTGAACATCTTCGGCGGCATCGTGCGCTGCGACCGCGTAGCGCAGGGCGTGGTGGACGCCTACAAGAACATCGGCGACATCAAGGTGCCCATCATCGTGCGTCTGCAAGGCACTAACGCCAAGGAGGCCAAGGACCTCATCGACAAGAGCGGCCTGAAGGTGCTCAGCGCGGTGGCCTTGCAGGAGGCAGCGGACCGGGTGAAGGAGGTGTTGAAGTGATCATCTCATTTTCTGATCGGTACTTCCTTCTCGTAAGCTCTCCGTGCTTTACCTCTGAAGTACACCTCTCCGCAATACGTGTAGCCCTGCTTGTCCAAGATGCGCAGCATGGGCGCATTGTCGAAGTTGGTGTCCACCTTGATGCTCGGCACGCCGCGTTCACGGCATAGATCCTCCACCATGCGGAAGAACGCCGTGGCAATGCCCTTGCCCTTGGCTTGTGGCGAAACGGCTATGCGGTGCAGCACCGCATACGGTCCGTTGGTGAGCCAACGCCCTTCAATGGTTTCGTACGCGGGTTCGGGTTCGAAGAGAATCGCCGCGTAGAGCAGCAGTTCGCCGTTCTCTTCCAGCACGTAGGCCGCGCCGCGGTCCAGGTCGCTTTGCACGGTGTCCGGGTTGGGGTAACCGTCCTGCCATTGGGTGCTACCGTCCAAGCGCCGCTGCTCGATGGCGTATTGCAGGATGGTCCAGACGGCGGAAAGCTCCGAGGCTTGTGCGGGGCGGAGGACCATGGCTTAGGCGAAGATGGTGCGCAAAAGAAAACCATGTCCATGTGCCCATGTGTTCATGTGTCCATGCGACCATGAGCACATGGCCGCATGGACACATGAACTACACCCCCCCGCCAATGCCGCGGCCATCACCACCATCAATATCAGCAGCGGCAGCTCGGCCACGGTGAGCCGGGCCAGCAGTGTTGTCTTCCCAAGGTCGATGAGACCACCTTGCTTGCGCGCGCGCCGACAACGGATGAGCATGATCATCGGGTAGAGCTCCAGGAGGAACACGATGGTGAAGAGCGTCATCTTGCCAAGGAACCAGTGGCTGTCCAGGTAGTAGGCTGTGCCCTTCTCATAGCCACCGAAAGCCCGCACGAGACCGGTCACGAGCCAGATGATGACCGCAAAGCCGTACCAGTTGTCCGCAGCGAAAACGTCGGGTAGATCGGCAGTGGACTTCGTCCGTTTCAGCGCTCGCCAACGGCCATACACAGCAGCAATGCCGATGGCCAATGCGATGAGGTGCAGTACGGCCAGCCAGAAACGCAGGGTCATCATTGCGCACCGAAAGTAGCGGCGCTCATTCCAAGGTGCCTTTGCCACCGGCCATGAAGGCATGCATGGCTTCAGCATCGCCAACGAGCCAGATGAGGTCGTCCTGCGCGAACACCGCATCGCTCTCGGGGTTGATGATGCGCTCGTCGCCGCGTTCGATGCCCGTCACCAGTGAGCGGCCCATTTCGCGTATGCCCGATCTGCGGATGCTGAGCCCGATGAGCGGGGAGCGGGGTATCACGCGGTACTTCTCCAACTGGATGTCGGTCTTCTCCACCAAGGACTCCTCAACGTTCGGTTCGGCCGTCAGGGTCTTGTTCGCTTCGGCGAGCTGCTCATCCGTGCCGATGAGCACGAGGTTGTCGCCGGGGAGCAAACGTTCGTCGCGTGGAGGCACCGGTATGGTCCGCTCACCGCGTTCGATGAGCGCCACGTTCACCCCGAAGCGTTCGCGCAGCCGCAACTCGACAAGGCTTCTGCCCACCGCTTCCGAAGCAGGTGGCAACTCCAGCTCGGCCAAATGCAGGTCCCACGGTGCCAGCGCAGGCCGTTGCTTGCGGCGTTCACGTTGGTAGAAATTCAATAGGAAGTGCTCCTCCACGCGTTGGTAGAAGGACTGGAGCCGTGTACGCAGGATGAGCATGGCAGCCACGAGGACGATGAGCGCAGCGATGAACGCGGTGCCCGTCCCGAAGAACTCGTTCACGAGGATCGCCAACACCACTATGGCCACTGAAAGGCGCACGACCTCAATTGCCGCCAGCGGCCCGCGGAGCGATCGTTTGTTCAGCCAGAGGTGCCGGTAAGCATCGCGCTGGATGCGCCGGAACGACATGGCCCAGATGCACGGAACAATGGCCAATAAGGTGATCAGTCCGGCAATGAACCTACCGTCGAACCAACCGAAGCCGGGTTCGAGCCGGGGCGGCAGGTACCGGCTTCCGATGAAGATCAGCGCCAGGGAAAGCAGCAGGAACGCAGCCAGATTGAGCCCATAAGCGCGCAACAGTTTCCGCCAGTCGCTGGTCACTTTCACCTGTTCGGTCTGCTGGCTGTACCGTTCGACGGCAGCCACCCAAGCCGAGGGCAGCTTGCGTTCCAATAGCGAACTTGTGTTCGATGACGCGCGGATCATGAACGGTGACACGAACGTGGTGACGACGGACACGGCCACGGCAATAGGGTAGAGGAGAGGGCTGGTGACCCCCAACGAAACACCCAGCGTTGCGATGATGAACGAGAACTCCCCGATCTGCGACAGGCTCATGCTGGCCTGCACGGAGCGCTTCAACGGTTGCCCGGCCAGCAGGGCGCCCAGTCCGCTGCTCAGCGGTTGCCCGATGAGGATCACGGCGCTGATGAGCAGCACGGTGGGCCACTCCGCCACCAGCACTTGCGGGTCGATGAGCATGCCAACTGAAACGAAGAACACCGCGCCGAAGAGGTCCTTCACCGGCATCAGCAGGTGCTCGATGCGCTCGGCCAGTAGCGTCTCCGCCAGGATGCTCCCCATGATGAAGGCCCCCAGCGCCGCGCTGAACCCGGCCAGTGATGCCAGGTAAGCCATGGTGAGGCACAGGGCGATGGAGACGATCAGCAGCATCTCGTCGTTCATGAACCGGCGCGTGCGGTCGAGCAGTGTGGGGATCAGCACAATGCCACCAACGAACCACAGCATGAGGAAGAACCCGAGCTTGCCCAATTCCAGCATCAGCTCACCACCGCTGAACTGCTGGCTCACGGCCACTGTGCTCAGCAGCACCAACAACAGGATGGCCACCAGGTCTTCGATCACCAGCACCCCCACAACAAGCCGTGCGAACGCTTGCGTCTTCAAGCCCAGCTCGTCGAAGGCACGGATGATGATGGTGGTGGAACTGATCGACAGGATGCCGCCGAGGAAGAGGCTGTCCATGCTGCTCCAGCCCAAGGCTTGGCCCGTTGCATAGCCGGCGCACAGCATGAAGGCCACGGTGGTCAATGCGGTAACAGCCGCAGCGCCGCCCACCTGCGCCAGTTTCTTGAAGCTGAACTCCAAACCGAGCCCGAACAGCAGGAAAATGACGCCGATCTCGCTCCAGGTCCGCACGTTCGCTTCATCGATCACCGTGGGCATGAAGGCCACGTGAGGGCTTACCAGGAACCCGGCAATGATGTAGCCCAGCACCACGGGTTGTTTGATCCGCTTGAACACCAGCGTCGTCACAGCAGCCACGGACAGGATCAGTCCGAGGTCGGTGATGAAGGGTGGCAGGTGGCTCATCGGAGTGCGCGAAGTGGCTTCGGCACAAGGTAGGTCCGGCGGTAGCGCGGTCCTACGGTGACTCCGGCAGCGGCCTCCAGTGCGTCACATCGTCGAAGAACTTGTTGCTGCCACCTTCGCCCAGCCAGAAATGCGGACTGCCCGCGTAGCCGGTCTTCGTGGGGTTCTTCAGGAAGTGCTCGTGCGCGAACTTCATGATGACGGCATGGCGTTCCTCGCTTGCTCCTGTTTTGCCGGGCAGAAAGACGGTGTTCTTGGGCAGCCAGCACAGTACACGCTCGCCGTCCTGCGGCAAGCGCTCGGCTGTGCTGATCCAGCCGGTTGCGGCGCTCATGCGAGTTCGGGGTGTTGGGCACGCAGGCGGTCGAGGCGCGGATGGACCACAGCGGTCCATATCGGTGGTACAAGGCTCAGCAGCATCATGCCAGGATAGCCCGTGGGCAGCTGCGCCCCGGCTTCAACGCCTTCCAGCACTTGGTACTTCTTGCTGGCCGTGTGATGGTGGTCGCTGTGGCGCGTTAGTTCGAAGAGCACGATGCGGCCAAGGGGATGATCGCTGTTCCACGAATGCGCATGCTGCACGCGGCCATAGCTGCCATCGGCGCGCGCCACGCGCATCAGACCGTAGTGCTCGATGTAGTTCACGGTTTCCAACAAGAGCACACCGATGCCCGCCGCCGCAAGGAAGGCCAGCAACGTGAACGTGCCGAAGGCCCACCAAACCGCAATGCAGAATAGCAATTGGAGCGCGCTGTACCGCAGCATTTCATTGTGGTGGCTCCACACGCCAAGTCCGGCCTTCCGCAGCCGTCCAGTTTCAATGCTCCATGCGCTCATCCAACTGAAGACGATGGTCCGCACCCAGAACGAGTAGAGCATTTCACCCCTGCGTGCGGTAGCGGGATCCTTCGGTGTGCCCACGTGCCTATGGTGGCCACGGTTGTGCTCCACAATGAAGTGCATGTAAAGCGAAGAGAGCAGAAGCGCCCGGGCCATGTTGCGCGCGCTCCGTTTGGCGCGGTGGCCGAGCTCGTGCGCCACGTTGATGCCGTAAACCCCGCAGAGCATGCCCATGGTGGCGATGCGCCCCGCGACTTCCCAAACGTTCAGGCCCGGTTCGTTGATGGTGAAGAAGAACAGGACGAGCAGGCCCCAGTGGATGGGCACAATGGCGTACACGATCCAGTCGAACAACGGCTCGCGCAGTGCGGCGGCTTCCTCTTCTTCAGTGTAGGCGCTGTGCTTTGCTGGCAGCAGGGCATCAGCCAATGGCACAAGTGCAAAGCCGTACAGCGGAAAGCCCCAGCACCACAGCCCATGTCCCAGCAAGCCCGCAAGCCCGAGCAGAGGGCCGATCAAGGCGAGCAGGAACAAGCAAGCGCGACCCCGTGCCGCTTTCCGGGCAGTGGGTGACAATGCAGGTGCATCAACCTTCACCATGCGCCCAAAAGTAGCCGCTCACTGGCGGCACCCCGGCTACATTAGCGGCCCTTTGAACGGAACCAACGACATGAACAGAGCCAGTATGGCACCCGTGGCGGCCGCCTTGGCCGTTTCAGCCTCAGCGCAAATGAGGCCCATCGAGTTCACCGAATTCGACCTGGACAACGGCCTGCACGTCATTCTCCACGAAGATCACAGCACGCCCATCGTCAACGTGAGCGTGATGTACCACGTGGGCAGCAAGAACGAACAGCCCGATCGCCGTGGCTTCGCGCACTTCTTCGAGCACCTGCTGTTCGAGGGCTCGGCAAACATCGAGCGGGGCGAATTCAGCAAGTACGTGGAGAAGGCCGGTGGCGTGCTGAACGCCAATACGAACGGCGACCGCACCTATTACTACGAGGTGTTGCCGAGCAATCAGCTCGAACTGGGCTTGTGGCTCGAGAGCGAACGCATGCTGCACGCCAAGGTGGACCAGAAAGGCGTGGATACGCAGCGTGAGGTGGTGAAGGAGGAGCGGCGCCAGCGCTATGAGAACCAACCCTACGGCAGTATTCTCATTGAAGTGCTGCAGCGGGCTTACGCGAAGCATCCCTATCAGTGGCCCACCATCGGCTTCATGGAGGACCTGAACGCGGCCAGCGAAGCCGACTACCAGAATTTCTACCGCACCTTCTACGTGCCGAACAACGCCGTGCTGGTGGTCGCAGGCGATATCAAGCCCACCGAGGCCAAGGACCTGGTGAAGAAGTACTTCAATGGCATCCCGAAGGGGAAGGACATCCCGGAAGTGACCGTGGTGGAGCCGGAGCTCGGAAGCGAGGTGCGCGACATCGTCAAGGACAACATCCAGCTGCCCGCGGTGGTGCAGGCTTACCGGATACCGGCCAACGGTACGGACGACTTCTACGCTGTTGACATGTTGAACCGGCTGCTGAGCAACGGTAATTCGTCGCGCTTGCAGCGGCGCTTGAAGGACCAGGAAGAGAAGGCCCTGTTCGTTGGCTCGTTCAGCCTGCCGTTCGAGCATCCCGGACTGGCCATCGCCTTCGCGGTTGCCGCGGTGGGTGTGGATCCCGACAGTGTTGAAGCCAGTATGAACGACGAGTTCGCTCGCGCGGGCAAGGAGCCCGTGAGCGAGGCCGAACTCGCCAAGCTGAAGGCCCAGTTGGAGACGGAGTACGTGCAGGCGAACAGCCGGATCACCGGCGTGGCCGAGAACCTGGCCAGCGCTTACACCTTCCACGGCGGCACGAAGCAAGTGAACACCGAATTGGCACGCTACCTGGCCGTTACCGCCGCTGACATCCAGCGGGTGGCCAAGCAATATTTCGTTCCGCAGAACCGCGTGGTGTTGCACTACGTTTCCCAAAACGCACAGAACTGATGGCCCGCTTTTCAGCCCTCCTCGCGGCGGCCGTCCTCCTTCCCGCAATGACGACCGCACAAATAGACCGCACCAAAGCCCCGAAACCCGGTCCAGCGCCCAAGGTGCAGGTGGGCAAGCACAGCACCTTCATGCTCGACAACGGCATGCGGGTGATCGTGGTGGAGAACCACAAACTGCCCACCATCAACGTGCAGGTGAAGTTCGATGTGGAGCCTTTCCTGCAAGGGACTTCCACCGGCTACCAAGACCTCGTTGGCGAGCTTCTCACCAGCGGCACGCGCCGGCATACAAAGGCCCAACTCGATGAGGAAGTGGACGCGATGGGCGCCACGCTGAGCGGATCGGCCGATGGTGTGTATGCCAGCGGCCTGAAGAAGCACTTCACGCCGCTGATGAACCTGGTGTATGAAGTGGTCAGCAGCGCCAGCTTCCCGGTGGACGAATTCGAGAAGGCGAAGACGCGCATGCTCAGCGGCATCCAAAGCCGCAAGGACGACCCTGATGCCATTGCCGATCTGGTGGGCCGTTCGCTCACCTTCAGCAAGGGGCACCCGTACGGTGAAGCAGCAACGGAGAAAACCGTGCAGGCCATCACGCGGAAACAGGTGGATGCGTACTACCGTCGCTTCTTCAAACCGGCGAACAGCTACCTCGTTTTCGTTGGTGACATCACTCTGGCGGAAGCACAGGACGCTGCCAAGAAGTACTTCAGCATGTGGGCCGTGAACACCGTGAGCGAACCCGTGTTGGGTCCGGACGGTGTGGAGGTCGTGGAGGGATTGGGCCCCATCCGTACCGTGAACAAACCGCCTGTGGCGCCTGCGCAACGGCGTGTCGCATTGGTGGACCGTCCTGGTGCTGCACAATCGCTGATCCGGGTGGTGTTCCCAGTGCACTTGCACCCTTGGGACCCCGATGCAGTGGATGCCCAGGTGCTCAACACCATCCTCGGTGGTGGTGTGTTCAACGCACGCCTGATGCAGAACCTGCGGGAGCGCAATGCCTTCACCTACGGGGCATACAGCAGCCTCGATGCTGATCGCTATGCCGGCAGCTTCAGCGCCGGTGCAAGTGTGCGCACAGCAGTAACGGACAGCGCGGTGAACGAGTTCATCGTGGAGATCGAGAACATCCGCCTCAACCCTGTCCGGGAGGATGAACTATCGTTGGCCAAGAGCTACTTGGCTGGCAGTTTCGCTCGTTCGCTGGAGGATCCGCGCACCATTGCACGCTTCGCCCTCAATACGTACTTGTACGGTCTGAAGCCGGATCACTATGACACCTACTTGCAACGCTTGGACACGGTTTCCATCGCAGGGGTGCAGGCTGCCGCGCGCAAGTTCCTCACCCCCGACAACAGCAGCGTGCTGGTGGTGGGCGACCGCGAGAAGGTGGCAAACGGGCTTGTGCAGTACAGCTTCGAGAAACAGGTGGTGCTGTACGACATCAATGGCGATGTGTTCAAGGAGACGGTGCAACCACCGCCGGCGGGAATGAAGGCCGAGCAAGTGCTGGAGGCCTACTTCTCCGCTATCGGTGGGAAGAGCAAGCTGTTGGAGGTGCGCGACCTGAAGACCACCATGAACGCAACTGTGCAAGGCATGACGGTGACCGCGACGACCTGGAACAAGGCAGGGAACAAATACGCAAGTGAGATGAAGGCCGGTCCAATCACCTTACAGAAGACCGTATACGATGGTGTGCGCGGGATCACCGTTGGTCAAGAAGGCAAGAAAGAACTGGTGGACCTGGAACTGGAGGAGATCGCCTTCGAGGCACCCGCGTTCCCGGAGCTGACCTACCAGCGCATGGGCCGGCTGATCCTTAGTGGTATTGCCGACATCGAAGGTGAAGAGTGCTACAAGATGACCTTGCTGCTTGACAACGGCAGCCAGCTCACGGAGTATTACAGCAGAACGACATCGCTGAAAGTGCGCCAAGTAAGGATGAAGCAGACAGCCGAAGGTGTAATTACGGTGACCACCGGATTCAAGGATTTCCGGCCCGAAGGCGGTATCCTCTTCCCCCACCTCATTGAGCAAACGGCCGGTATGAGCTTCGCTTTCGTGGTGAGCGAGGTATTGGTCAACAAGGGTGTGGGCGACGGTGTGTTCCTCGTTGAATGATGCCAAGGACCTGAACGAACAAGGGCGCTCAACGGCGCCCTTGTCCGTTGAAGCCGATGTACCGGTCCAGAAGGACCTGTGTGATGGCTTGACCTCTTGCCAGTTGCTCCGACTTGTCCGCGTTGGCGCGCGTGTCGCCGAGCTGTTCCAAGTAGCGCTGCGCGACGTTGTCCCAAACGAGCGTCCGTTCATCCGTTGCAATGCCGAAGCCGTCGTCGAAGCTCCAATAGGCGAAGTGAGGACCGGGGCCGAGCAGGTCATGGCCCCACGGGATAGGGCTGTGCAATAGGCCGAGCTGGTTCAGCACCGTGGTTGCCATGTCGCTGTGGGAGCCGAACGTGGTGTTGCGCCCACCTCGCATCTCCGGGGATAGCGCGGGTCCTGTCAAAAGCAACGGGATGTGGTGCCGCGCAGCTTCGAACGGTTGGCGATAGAGGGGGAGGAAATGCCCGTGGTCCGGCACGATGATGAAGAGTGTGTTCTCATACCACGCTTCCTGCTTGGACTTTTCCATGAACCAGCCAAGCCATTCATCGGTGTAGTGCACCGTGTTGCGATAGCGGTCGGGTTCGCGCTTGCCGGTGAACGGGCTCTTCACATCCGCGATGAAGGGCTCGTGGTTCGTTGCGGTCATCAGCACGTTCACGAAGGGCTCCTGCATGCCGCGCATGTCCTCCAACGCGAAGGCGAAGAGGTCTTCGTCGTAAGCGCCCCAGCGTGTGCGTTGTTTTCCGGGAATCGTGGTCTCGTCGTGGATGACGTCGAACCCCATGGCCTGGAAGTAGGTGCGTGTGTTCGCGAACGTCACATCCCCACTGTACGTGTAACGGCTGTTGTATCCGGCGCTATCAAGGGTACGCACCAGGCTTGGCAGTTGGTCGAACTTCCCGAACTGGCGCACGATGGTCGTCTTCGGTTGCGACGGGAAGCTGCTCAAGATCGCGCACAGGCCTTGCTCCGTGCGGAAACCCGTGCTGTAGAAATTGGTGAACAGCAAGCCTTCGTTGCACAGCCGGGTGAAGTTGGGCGACACATTGGGCTCGCCGCCGATGGGCGCTGTTACATCACCGCTCCAACTCTCCAACAGGACCAGTACGATGTTCGGTCGGTCGGTGGTGAGGATCTTTCGTGCAGGTGCGGTCGGTGCTGGATAGGCTTTGGACACGCTGGCTTCCGCATCTTCGGAAGTCAGATATGAGTATGGGTTCGACGCATATTCCGCAGGCGTAAAGAGCACATCGAGCACGTTCCATGTGCCGTTCACCGCCGCGAGGTTCAGCACCTGTTTGTCCGAGAAGTAGGCCCAGCTCCGGCTGATGGGATAGTCCTGCCATCCACCACGGATCGCCAGGACCACCAGACCCGGTAGGAAGAGCACCAGTGGGATGCGGGCCATGAAGCTTGAACCTGCAACCGGTTCCTTGAGCCGCGACTTTCCCAGCAGCCACAAAGCGACCACGAGCAAAAGGAAAACCGCCAACGAAGGCCACAGTACCGGTGCACCGCCGGCAGCGGCCATGGCTTCGTCGGGATAAACGAGATAGGAGAGGGCCTTATGGTTGATGCGGGTGCCCCATGCAGCAAACAAGCCGATATCGCTGACGGTTACCAAGGAACACAACACGAGCAGCGCGACCTGCAGCCAATGCGCCAAGTTCCGGAAGAAGGCGCCAGCGGTAAAGGCACCGATGCACCAGCACAGCACCGGCAGTGCGAGCATGTAGCCGGCCGCGCTGAGGTCCATGCTCAAGCCATTGGCGAACGTTTGGCACCATTCACCGGCCGATGCTTGGAACGAATACGTGTGCCCGAACAACAGGAAGACCAACCGATGAGCGCTGAAGAAGCCGAGCCAGAGCGCAACGCAACGGAGCATGAGCACGACATGGAAAGGGACGGCACGCATCTACTTCACGCCTTTGGTCCAGCGGCCTCCTAGGTATTGCAGCCAAGTGGGGTGGTGCCAGAGCTTACTGTCCATTTCGTTGGTCACGCTCGACAGCCCACCACCAGCAGCTTGGTCCAGAGCCACTTCCAGCAGTTCCAAGCCTTTGGCGAGCTGGAGCATCGGATAAGTGGTGAAGTTGTCCTCGGCGCTGTGCGCGACCCTGGCTTGTGCGACGATGCTGCCGGTGTCGATGCCGCTGTCCACGCGATGCACGGTCACACCTCCATGCTCCGCGTCATTGTTATAGAGCGCCCAGTAGAGCCCGTGTATCCCACGGTAACGTGGCGTGATCCCGGCATGGACGTTCAGGAACGGAACACCGACCGCGCTGAGCACCTTCGGCGAAATGATGCGCGTCCCGCTCACCACGACGATCGTGGGTTCCAAGTTCCGCACGGCATCAATGGCTTCATCGGAGTTGATGGACACTACACGCTGTGGGCCCAACCCGGTCGCCTCAGCATCGCTCAGGTCATGTCGTTCGAGGATGCTCGCTTTGCGGGCACCACCTTCCCGTCGCAACCACGGCACAATGCCATAGACGAAAGCAAGTTGACCGAGCATCTTCCACCAACCGATACGACCTGCCCGTCGGCGCATCAACAACCATTTGTCCTGCGGGCCCTCCATGACCACGCCCACGAGATCAGGGCGGTTGCGCAGACGGTTGAGCAGGATGTTCGTTGGTGCACCCGGCCCAGCCACCACAACAACTCGCTGCGGGCTCATGCCAAGCTGGGTTCGATGCGTTGCGCCACCTGCCACATGGTCTCGGAACGCATGCCTTTCGTTCGTTCCAAGCTCCTGAAATGTTCCAGCGCTTTCCGCAGGAAGGCGATGTTGTCTTGAAGGTCTACACCGAAGTTGTGCGGGTGCCACCAGAGGTGATAAATGCCATGGCGCTCCGCCGCATTGGTCATGCTCTTGGTAATGCGCCTCGATCGCAAAGGTTCAAGCATGCCCAGCTGCTTCGACACCGGCCGGAGGAACCGACTGGCGGGCACGTTCACCGGAAGCGTCCCTTTCAGCTCGTCAACACGCGGTGTATGGTGACCTGTGACATTCACGTAATGGTCCAGCAATCGAATGGCACGCCGCAATGGTGTGCGACCACTATCGGGCACCGGCCGGTGCACCCAGTGGTCCTCATTGCCCCGGTAGCACTTCAGCCCTTGTTCAGCGCATGCTTCCAAATAGGTTGGCGCATACTGGTTGCGCGGGAAAACGATGCTGCGGATCATATGCCCTTGCTCTTTCGCAACGGTATTGGCGCATGCCAGATCCGCCTTGAACTGCTCAACGGTCTGGCCGGGTTCCAGGCAGTAGTAATGAGACCACGTGTGCGTGGCGATCTCGTGCTGTCGGCGGGCTGCTATCATATGCAGCGGGCTGGTGCCGAAGTGGTGCGGGTCATCGGCTTCGCTCTGGCCGACCTGCCCGAAGTGACCATTGAACGGGGAGAGGTTGGCGTCCGCATAGCTCGGCTTCAAGGCCGGTGAAGCACTGAGCATGCCCTGCTTGTCGGGTTTGAACAAGAGACCGACCGTAGCGAACGTTGCCCGCACCCCGAACTCATCGAACAGATCGAGCATGGCGGGAATGGCCTCCTTTACGCCACGCACATGCGCACCATAGTCAGCTATCGTGCGGTGGTCGCGAACGCCCCACATCAGCTCGAGATCGAGCGAGATGACGAAAGACCCGTACTGCGAAGGACCGGCGGACATAGCTGCGGCCGAAAGTAGCCGTGCCGGATCGTCATCTTTGCCGCCATGTTGAACCTTCAACTGCCCACCGACCCGCGTTGGGTGCATCTGGTGGAACAGGACCTCCGCCAAGCCATGGTGGACCATGCGTGGTGCGAGCACAAAGCAGCCAGTAATGCCATGTCCATCATCGTCCGCTATCCGGAGCACACGGACCTGGTGCAGGAACTCACCCGCATTGCCCGTGAGGAGATGGAGCACTTCGGCATGGTGGTGGACCGGATCGAGGCGCGCGGTTGGCAGCTCACCCCGGAGCGCAAGGACAACTACGTGAACGACCTTCTGCAGTTCGTTCGCAAGGATGGTTCCCGTGAAGAGCGTCTGGTGGACCGACTGTTGTTCAGCGCCATGATCGAAGCACGAAGCTGCGAGCGGTTCAAGCTCCTGAGCGAGCGCACCAGCGACGAGGAGCTTCGCACGTTCTACAGGGAACTGATGGAGAGCGAGGCCGGGCACTACGCCACCTTCATCGGCTTTGCCCGCAGCGTTGCCCCGCGCATGGACGTTGATGCCCGTTGGAAAGCCTTCCTGGAATACGAAGCCGAAGTAGTTGGCCGCTACGGTAAAACCGCCACCATCCATGGCTGAGCCACATGAGGTGACCGCTGAGGTGCTGAGCATCGGCGACGAACTGCTGATCGGCCAGACCATCAACACCAATGCGGCTTGGCTGGGCCAGCAGTTGGCGCTCATTGGTATCCGGTCCCTGCGTTCGCGCGTGATCGGCGATGACCGCTCGGAGATCATCGAAGCGCTGCGGACCAGTGTGGCCGACGTGGTGCTCATCACCGGTGGGCTGGGGCCTACCAAGGATGACATAACAAAGCACACGTTGTGCGAGTTTTTCGGTGCCCGGCTGGTTCGCAACAAGATCGTTGAAGAACACATCGAACGGCTCTTCGCCAGTATGGGCCGTGACCCCAAAACCCTACAAGAGGTCAACCGTGCTCAAGCTGATCTGCCGGAGAACTGCGTTGCCATACCCAATTCAAGAGGCACGGCGAGCGGCATGTGGTTCGAGCAAGGTGGGCGGGTGTTCCTGAGCATGCCCGGTGTCCCCTACGAGATGAAGGGGATCATGCAGGAGCATGGTTTGGCCAAGCTGCGCCTGCACTTCAAGCCGCCGGTGATCGTGCACCGCACCATCCTCACTGCCGGCTTGGGGGAGAGCCTGTTGGCCGAGCGTATTGCCGATTGGGAGGATGGGTTGGCCAAGGAAGCGATCAAACTGGCCTACCTGCCTTCTCCAGGGGTGGTCAAACTCCGGCTTTCCACCTATGCCAACACTGATGAGCAAGGCGCCAAAGCCAGGGTGAACGCCCAAGCCGATGCGCTTTACCGGTCCATACCGGAGCTCATTTTCGGTGAAGGAGAGGAGACCCTGGAGGAGGTACTGGGTCGGATGCTGAAGGAACGTGGTCAGACCCTTGCCCTTGCGGAAAGCTGCACAGGCGGCTACCTCAGCCATCTGATCACCTCGGTGCCGGGCAGCTCGGCCTATTACATCGGCGGCGTGGTGAGCTACGCCAACGCGGTCAAAATGGAGGAATTGGGCATCCCGAGCGACATGCTGGACATCAACGGCGCGGTGAGCCAGCCAGTGGCCGAGCGCATGGCCAGTGGCGTACGGGCGGCGTTACGGAGCGACTGGGCCATTGCCACAACGGGCATCGCCGGCCCGGATGGTGGCACCCACGACAAGCCCGTGGGCACGGTTTGGCTCGCCGTGGCGGGCCCCAACGGGGTGGTGAGCAAGCTGGGCAACTTCCCGGGCACCCGTGATCTGGTCATTGAACGGGCCGCCCGCAGCGCGCTCAACCTGCTCAGGAAACAACTATCGGGTGGTTGATAAGACAGGTCGGAGCACCCCGTACCATCGTGTTGGAACTTATCCTACTTTCGCCGCCCAATTCGACGAGCCATGAGCAAAGTGTGCCAGATCACCGGCAAGCATGTGATCACCGGCAATAGCGTGAGCCACTCCAACCGCAAGACCCGCCGCACGTGGGCGCCCAACCTGCAGGACCGCCGGTTCTGGCTGGAGGACGAGAAGCGCTGGCTGGACCTGCGCGTGAGCACCAATGGTCTCCGCACCATCAGCAAGATCGGCCTGGGCGAGGCGCTGAAGCGTGCCCGGGCGAAAGGCTACCTGAAGTAAACCAACAGACACCCGCTGAGCCATGGCCAAGAAGGGCAACCGCGTACAAGTGATCCTGGAGTGCACCGAGCACAAGAACTCGGGCCAGCCGGGCACCAGCCGCTACATCACCACCAAGAACCGCAAGAACACCACCGAGCGCATGGAGTTGAAGAAATACAACCCCATCCTGCGCAAGATGACCGTTCACAAAGAGATCAAGTAAGCCATGGCAAAGAAGACCGTTGCAACCCTGAAGAAAGCGGACGCCAAGGTGTTCGTGAAAGTGATCCGCATGGTGAAGAGCGACAAGACCGGCGGATACCAGTTCCAAGAGCAGATCATGGCCAGCGAAGAGGTGGACAAGGCCCTCGCCAAGAAGTGATCGAACGTTCCTGATATTCCGGAGAGGCCCCGATGCGTCGGGGCTTTTTCATGCACCCACCATGGCATTGTTCGGACTGTTCAAGAAGGCGGCTCCCACGGAGGCCGAGAAAAAAGACCTCGACCAGGGCCTTGAGCGCTCACGCACGGGCTTTTTCGCCAAGCTGAAACTCGCCATCGCGGGCAAGAGCACCGTTGACGATGACGTACTGGACGAGCTGGAGGGCGTGCTGGTGCAGAGCGACGTGGGCGTGGACACCACGCTGCGCATCATCAAGCGCATCCAGGACCGCGTGGCCCGCGACAAGTACGTAGGCACCGATCAGCTGAACGGGATCCTCCGCGAGGAGATCGCAGCGCTGATGAAGGACCCGGAGAACCCGGGCTATGATCTGCCCAAGACGGACGGACCGCACGTCATCATGGTGGTGGGCGTGAACGGCGTGGGTAAGACCACCACCATCGGCAAGCTGGCCAACGCCTACAAGAAGGCGGGCAGGAGCGTTCTGTTGGGGGCGGCCGATACCTTCCGTGCAGCGGCCGTGGACCAACTACGCATCTGGAGCGAGCGTGTTGGGGTTCCCCTCGTGCAGCAAGGCATGGGCGCCGATCCGGCCGCCGTGGCCTTCGATACGGTGCAGAGCGGCAAGGCGAAAGGAAGCGAGGTGGTCATCATCGACACGGCTGGCCGCCTGCACAATAAGGTGAACCTGATGGCCGAGCTCACCAAGGTGCGCAACGTGATGCAGAAGGTCGTCCCCGCGGCGCCGCACGAAGTGTTGCTCGTGCTGGATGCTTCAACGGGCCAGAACGCCTTCGAGCAGGCCAAGGCCTTCACGGCCGCAACCCAGGTCACAGGGTTGGTGCTCACGAAGTTGGACGGCACGGCCAAAGGCGGCGTGGCGATCGGTATCAGCGATCAGTTCCAAGTGCCCATAAAGTACATTGGGGTGGGAGAGGGCATCGACCACCTTCAGGTGTTCGATCGGCACGCCTTCGCGGCGGCGCTTTTCAAACAATAGGACCTAAACGGCCTTGGCGTTGCCGCGGTCCTGGACCGGCACCACGGTCATCGGCATGCCGAGCATTTCGCTGAGCATGGCTTCGGTCTCCAGCAGGAGTTCATCGTCCTCTTCAATGTGCCACTCCACGGTCACCTGGCTGCCCATGGTGTTGGCATCCTTGATCTGCTTCAGCAGCATGTAGAGGGCCTTCAGGGAGGTGCTGTTGAAGTACGACAGCTTCACGCGGAAGGGAATGGGACGGGTGATGTCCACCAGGTTGTTGGCCAGCCAATCGAGCACGGGCTGGTAGAACTCGCTGGCATTCTCCGGGATGGAACAGCCTGTGAGTTCCAACGTGTCGCTGGCAGGCTCGAACCACACGCCGGGCGTGTTGTCGGTTTGGGGGATGATCAACGGGTTCATGAGGGCTTAGTTCAAGGGTGCGGCCACTTGGCTGGTGCACAGGTATTCGTTGCTATTCTCGGCGGCTGGCTGTGCGGTCGCCACAAGGCGGCTTCCGGTCTTCTTGGCGATCTGCAGGAAACCGAGGCCGGCCCCGCCTTTCGCTCCGAAGCTCTCGTTCGTGAGCTGCTGGCGGAACGCATCGGCCACCTGGTCGGGGGTCATGCTGTTGATACCGTCCACGATCTGTACCAAACGCTCGGCATCCTCTCGCATGGCGTGGTTGGAAATGCTCACCACGAGGTGGTTCCCCTCGATGCGCCATTCGAAGTTCACGCCACCGGAGCTGCAATAGCGCTGGGCATTGTCGAGCAGCTCCAACGCGATACCGCAGAGCTTTTTCAGGTCGTTGCGCTTGCCCATGTTGGCGAGCGAGACGACGTTCAGCAGGTCGATCAGCTGAACACGCACCTCGGAACTGAGGCGGCCTTCGTATTGGATGTGGTTCTGGCTCATTGAGGCGGGGCCTTCAACGCCGGTCAGGATGGAAGGGTTACACCCCGTGCCGTTCCGTTCCTTTGCGGCCCGCATGAAAGCCAAGACCCTCAAGCCCACCAAGGTGAACGTCGTTACCCTTGGCTGTTCGAAGAACACCTTCGATAGTGAGGTGATGATGGCCCAGTTGAAGGCCAACGGCATCAGTGTGGACCACGAAAGCGAGAACGGGGAGCACAATGTGGTGGTGATCAATACCTGCGGATTCATCGACAACGCCAAGCAGGAGAGCATCGACACCATCCTCAGCTACGCCAAGGCCAAGGATCAGGGACTGGTGGAGAAGGTGTACGTGACTGGTTGCCTCAGTCAGCGTTACGCTCCCGAGCTGAAGGCCGAGATCCCACAGGTGGACGCCTGGTTCGGCACGCGCGACCTGCCGAGGCTGCTGAAGACCCTAAAGGCCGACTACAAGCACGAACTGGTGGGGGAGCGGCTGCTGACCACGCCCGCGCACTTCGCCTATTTCAAGATCAGCGAGGGCTGCGACCGCAAGTGCTCGTTCTGCGCCATACCGCTCATGCGCGGCAAGCACGTGAGCACGCCCATGGAGCAGTTGGTCGCCAATGCCAAGGGCTTGGCCGCGCAAGGCGTGAAGGAGCTGATCCTCATCGCACAGGACCTCACGTACTACGGGCTCGACATCTACAAGAAGCGCAACCTGAGCGAGCTGCTGGCGCAATTGAGCGATGTGGAAGGCATCGATTGGATCCGCCTTCATTACGCCTTCCCCAGCGGCTTCCCCATGGATGTGCTGGATGTGATGCGGGACCGCAGCAACATCTGCAAGTACCTGGACATGCCCCTACAGCACGGCAGCACTCGCATGCTCACGCGCATGCGCCGTGGCATAACCCAAGAGAAGACCGAGCGTTTGGTACAGGACATCCGGGAGCGCGTGCCGGGCATTGCCATCCGCACCACGCTCATCGCCGGCTTCCCGGGCGAAACTGAAGAAGACCACGAGGACGGCCTGCGCTGGATCGAACGCATGCGCTTCGACCGGCTAGGCTGCTTCACCTACAGCCACGAGGAAGATACGCACGCCCACACCTTCGAGGACGATGTGCCCTTCGAGGTGAAACAGCAACGCGCCAACGAGATGATGGAGGTGCAAGGCGGCATCAGCTACGAGCTGAACCAGGCCAAGGTGGGCCGCACATTCCGTGTGCTGGTGGACAAGGCCGAGGGCGGTTTCTACCACGCCCGCACCGAGCACGATTCACCCGAGGTGGACAACGACGTCCTCATCCCGCTTGCTCCCTTCCCCACCGGGGAAGGGCCGGGGATGGGGTCACTGCGCATCGGCGACTTTGCGGAGGTGAGGATCACGGGGGCGAGAGAGCATGAGTTGGAGGGGGGTGTTGCAATGCTCTGACGCCTTCGACCGCAATGCCTTCTCCTTCTGACCCAATGACTATGATGCCAGAGCACGATCCCGCGAGACACCTCGGTGATTCGTTCAGTGGTGCCCTGAGAACGTTTGCCTACTTCATGTCCAGCGGCACTCATTACATGCTCGAAGGAGTTGACTACATGAAGTTCTATGGCGCAGCACCAAGTGTCATTGAGAAGGTGTTCGCCATCTATGCCAATGTGATCAAACTGGATTCTGAAGGAGCCGTGGTCAATGCGAAATGGGCGGAGAAGCGTGCAACTGACTACTTGCGCGCATACTGCGACCCGAACTATGTGGTGAACCCTCCTTTCGATGATTGGGAGACCGCTCTGCACGAGCCACCTCCACTTGTGGACATAGACGGAAAGTTCGATGGGCGCGGCGGGACTATTTAGTTCGGTCCCTAGGAGGACCGGTCAGAACTCTATCACGCTCTTCTTCCGTCCCTTCTTGGGCTTCTTGGGGATCTTGTCGGCGTCGGTAAGGCAGTAGTTCTTCTGGATGAAGATGGCGTCCTTGTCGCCTTTCTGCGCGCTGATGCGCCAGCTCTCGCAAGCCTTCTGTTTGTCCTTGAGCTGGTAGTAGCAGTCGCCACGGTAGTAGTAGGCTTCAGCGGCGCCGGTATCGGCCCGCGCGATCACGTCGTCGAGCTTCACAATGGCTTCCTCCCAGCGCTCTTCGTCGTAGAGCAGCATGGCCAGCGCCATGGCACCACCGGGGATGGTGCTCTTCATCTTCAGCGCGGCTTCCACCTCTTGCATTCCCTCTTCCGTGCGTTGCTCTTCGCCTTTGATGACGCCGCTCAGGAACAGGGCATCAGCGAACTGGCCGTTCAACTTCATGGCACGCTGGGCATCGCGCAGGGCACCGGGGTTATCGCCGCCCATGTACTTCGCGCAGGCGCGGTTGTACAGGATGTCCGCATCGTCCGGGGTCAGCTCCAACGCTTTGTCCAGGTCGGTGAGGGCTCCGTTGAGGTTGCCGGTGGTGATGCGGGCAGCGCTGCGGCTCACGTACGCCCTGGCGTCGGACTTGTCGAGCTTGATGGCTTGGGAATAGTCCTCAAGGGATGCCTTGTGCTCGTTGCGCTTCTGCTTGCAATCGCCGCGGAGCTTCCAGGCTTTGGCCAAGGTCGGATCGGCAGCAATGGCGCTATCGGCCAATGCGTGCGCGGCGCTCCAATTGCCAGCTGTGTAGGCGGCTTGGGCGTTCAAGAGGTGTTCATCGGCCGGGCCTTGGGCCACGGCCAGCAGGGGAGCAACGAGCAAGGAGAACAATGCGAGGCGCATGGATACAAAGATGGCCGCCTATGGCATGCGGTGTAAACGCTCCACGGTCCAAGCTTCGGCGGGGGCATCGAACATGGCTTTCACCGTGGGCCAAACGTCGGCGAACACGTCCGAGCGGCGGTAGTTCTCCAGGTCCAGTTCGGCGTCCCATTCGCTGTACGTGAAGAAGACGCGAGGGTCCTTCTTGTCGTGCAGCAGCTCCAAGTAGCGGCAGCCGGGGAAGGGCCTGATGCGGTGCCGCCAGCCTTCGAACAGTTCCAGGAAGCGTTGCTCTTGACCCGCTCGGAAGGTCATTTTCACCATGCGTACAACCATGCGGGCGAAGTTGAGGAAGGAAAACCGCAACGACCCGACGAGCACAACGGGTGTTCGGTATTCGCGTTGCGACCGCTGCGCCGTTGCGGTGATCGACCCCTACTGGAACTCCACCCGGACGCTGTCCCGCACTTTCAGCCCGAACAACCGCGAAGCGCTACCGCCCGAGCCGTCCACGCCTTTGTTCACGGCCACTTCCAAGTAGCCGGTGTCGCCGAAGAAGGCAACTTGCTTACCCTCGCTCACATCGCTGTACGTGTTGTGCAGTTCGGTGATCTCCACGCCGGGCTTGATGCTCTTGATGGAGAAACCACGCCGCTTGCGCTGCTCCTCGAACAGCGCCTTGGTGATGTTGGTGACCACGTTGCCGTAGCCGTCCACATACAGCACGGTGCCGCGGATACTGCGGTCGTCCACCGTAGGCCGGAAGCCGATAAGCTCGCGCAGCTCCGTGGTCCTGCGGCCGATC
The DNA here is from genome assembly GCA_016699575.1 of Flavobacteriales bacterium. Lineage (NCBI taxonomy): Bacteria > Pseudomonadati > Bacteroidota > Flavobacteriia > Flavobacteriales > Flavobacteriales bacterium. Next base: position 3,959,796 of record CP064979.1, read on the forward strand.
ACTTCCGGGGTTCCGCCGCGCGCAATGTGGCAGGCCGCCTTGCACAGGACGTTCTTCACCGGGAAGGCCAAGTGGTCCGCATCGAGCTTCATGGTGAGTTCAAAAACCTCGTGCGGTTTGCCTTCGAACAGCAGGCTGAAGATGCCGTTATCAGCACCAACGAAGTAGTGACCATCGTGGCGCACTACAACGTGCGGGGTGCGGCCATCGGCCTCGGGGTTCACGCCGATGATGTGGATGGTGCCGCGCGGGAATTCACCGAACGCGTTGCGCAGCACGAAGGCGGCCTGTGTGATGTCGAACGCCGCCACATGGTGCGAGATGTCCACGATGATGGCCTCTGGGTATTGCGTGAGGATAGCGCCCTTCACCGCGGCCACGTAGTGGTCCTTGATGCCCATGTCGGTGGTGAGAGTAATGATGGGCATGGTGATGGGGCCTTGCGAAGTGAAGGCAACTTCCATGGGTCCACCGCGCATCAACGAACGAGTTCTTCAACCCGCACGGTGGAAAACAAAAACGCCTACGGCTCGGTCTCCACCAGGACCTCGTCCAGGAAGATCCAACTGGCGCCACCTTTCCCCAGGTGCCAATCCGGGCACTGGCCGGCGTTCTTCGCCATGATCTTGATGTACTGGGCCTTCTTGCCGATGAGCGCGCTCCACAGTTCCGTGTTCTGCGATGCCTCCGAACGGCGGTCAACGTTATGGGTCAGTTGAACGCTGCTCCATGTGCGGCCGTTCGAGCTCCACGCCACGTCCACGTACTCGGGGTACCAGATCCACGAGCGGCTGTCCTGCAGCATGCTGATGCCCAAGCGCTTCAAGCGTTTCACCTTGCCGAGGTCGATGGTGGCCAGCACATCCTGGCCCTGATAGCCCTGCCATTCGCCGGTGCGGAAGTCGGGGCCGCCACGCTGTCCGTCAACCAGAGCATTGTCGCCACCGGCGGCGTATTGGTTGGCATAAGTTGAGCCGAGCTTGATGGCCATGCTGCCGTCAATGCGCGTGAACTGCCCAACTACCGGTTGGAAGGTCTCGCTCCATTTCACCTCGATGCGCGATGTGCTGGTGATGGTGAACGGTTCGTTCACTGGGCAATCGCGTTGGCCTGCAGCGTCGTGGATCGTGCACGTGCCACAGCCCACCACCTTAACTGATAGGCTGTCCGTGAAGGTTGACTTGGCAGCCTCAATGATCGGCGCTCCGGGCCGCGGGCACTTGCGGATGTACGCGCCGTCCAAAACCACGGGTTCGGACCTCCTACGGCGCAATTCTGCCACACGAGCTACGTCGAAGTTGATACTTCCACCAGCCACGATGCTGGAATGGTCCAAACGAGTAGGATGGAAGTGTGTCGCGGAATGGTCCGGCTTGGTGGGTGTGGCCGAAATGCTGCCCTTCCTGGTCCGTTTCCGATCCGGGGCAAGCTTCCGTTGCCATGCCACTTCATCCAACTGTGCCCATGTGCTGTCCTGCACCGTTATGGTGAACGTTTGTTCCGGATCGACAACGATGCGTGCTTCATCGAAGAGCGGATAACCGAGGTCGTATTCGGTGCTGATGCCGGGCGAAACTTGGTAGAGCCCCAACGCGCTCATCACGTACCACGCGCTCATCTGGCCGCAGTCCTCGTTGCCGCTGAGACCGTCAGGTGCGTCGTGGTATTGCTCGTCCAGGATGCGCTTGACGATGGCCCGGGTCTTCTCGGGTTTGCCCACGTGGTTGTACAGGTACGCCATGTGGTGACTGGGTTCGTTGCCATGCGCGTATTGACCGATGAGCCCGGTGATGTCGGCTTGCTCCCGACCGGAGGTGGACGAGGAAGCGCTGAACAACTTGTCCAGGTGTGCCTCGAGTTTCTCCTCACCGCCGTGCAGATCGATCAATCCCCAGACGCTCTGCGGTGCGAACAAGCTGTACTGCCATGCGTTCGCTTCTGTGTAGTTGAAGTTCACCTCGAAGGGATCGAACGAAGGCACGAAGCCGCCGTTGCGCCGTGCCCGGAAGAAACCGGTAGCCGGGTCGTAAAGGCTTTCGAAGGCTTGGCCGCGGTCGTTGAGCAGATCGAGCTTCCATCCTTCCAAAGCGCCATCGGGGATGTTCAGTTCGCTGGCCATGGACACGATGCAACGGTCGTCGTAGGCGTATTCCAGTGTTTTGCTCACGCTCTCGCTCTGGTCCTCGCTGCTGATGAAGCCTTTGCTGGTGAGCGCATTCAGGCCGGGCTCGTCGCGGGTGGCACCGGCGATCATCGCTTTCAGCACCGCCACTGCATCGTAATCCCGGATGCCTTTCGCGTGCGCATCGGCGATCACGCTCGCGCTGTGGTATCCGATCATGCAGTCCGTCTCGTTGCCCCATAGCTCCCACACCGGCAAGCGGCCGCCCTGTTCGTAGTGCAGCAGAAAGGTCCTGATGAAGTCATTGGTCATGTCCGGCTCAAGGATCGTCATGAGCGGATGCAGCGCGCGGAAGGTGTCCCAAAGGCTAAAGACGGTGTACACGTTGTGATCGGCGTGGTGAACCTCGCCGTCCATACCGCGGTAGTGCCCGTCCACATCGTTGAAGACGTAGGGTGCCACGTAGCTGTGGTAGAGCGCGGTGTAGAACACCCGTTGCTGCTCCTGTGTTCCGCCCTTCACTTGGATCTTGTTCAGTTTCGCGTTCCAAGCGTCCTCGGCCTGTTTGCGCACCACGTCGAAGTCCCAATGCGGCACTTCGGCTTCGATGTTGGCTCGGGCGCCTTCTATGCTCACGGCGGAGATGCCGACTTTGACGATGAGGGGTTCACCCTTCAACGACCCGAATGAAAGGGCGGCGACCGAAGGAAAGACGTACACACCCTCGGACACGGCGGAGTTCTTTTGGTTGTTGTAGTCGTGATATCCGATGACGGGCTTGCTGAAGCGAACGATGAAGAACAGCTGCTGGTCCCTCGCCCAAGACCTGCTTCGACGATGGCCGACGACTTCCGAATCGTTCACTACCTCCATGTTGTAGTCGAAGGCCATGTCGCGATGGCTCAAGTCGACAATGACATGGGCCTCATCCTCGCCGGGGAATCGGTAGCGGTGCAGTCCAACGTGCGGTGTCGCCGTAAGCTCAACATCCGTATTCTCCTCATCGAGGCTGACCCTATAGTATCCTGCATGGGCAGATTCGTTCGCATGCGAGAACTTCGACTTGTAGGTTTCTGGATACAGCGAGTATTCACCACTCATCGGCATCAACAACACATCGCACAGGTCCGCCACACCGGTGCCGCTCAAGTGCGTGTGGCTGAAGCCGTAGATGAGACTATCGGAGTAGTGGTAGCCACCGCAGCCGTCCCAGTCGTTGTAGCCGTCGGGGCGTGTGTCGGGGCTTAGTTGTACCAGACCGTTGGGCACGCAGGCACCGGGAAAGGTGTGGCCATGGCCACCGGTGCCGATGAAGGGGTTAACGAGTTCGCGCGCGGGGTTCACCTGCGCCATGGCCGTTGTCAAAATGGTTGCACAGATCATCAGTGCGTGCAACCGTAGCGTCGACCCACTGGGTCGACCAGCTACAATGTGAGGTGCCGTGTAGGTCATCGTGTCGATCAGATCGTTCCTAGCGCCGCCGCCCCCAGCAACGCCGCATCATCATCCTCCAGCGCGCTCACTGTAAGGTCCACCCGGCCGCGGTAAATGTTGAGCAAGACCGCGTGGAAACGCTCCCGCAATGGTGCCAGCAGTAGTTCGCCATTGCGCGCTATGCCCCCGAACAGCACGATGCGCTGCGGGCCTGTCGCGCAGACCGCGTTCGCCAGGCCGATGGCCAGCCAATCGGTCGTGCGTTTGAAGCATTCGACCGCCGCAGCATCACCGGAGTTCGCCCGTTCGGCGATGGTCTTCACATCCTTGACTTCCGCCGTGCCGCCAGCCTCGGCATAGGTGGCGATCATGCCGCGAATGCTCACATAAGCCTCCAGGCATCCGCTGCGACCGCAGGTGCACGACCGGCCCTCCGGCACTAGGATCATGTGGCCAAGTTCACCGGCGTTGCCAGCGCTTCCGAGCACCAGCTTTCCGTTCACGATGAAGCCGCTACCGACCCCTGTGCCCAGCGTCACCACCAAGAGGTCGTCGATGCCTTGCCCGGCGCCGTAGCGCCATTCGCCGAGCGCAGCTGCGTTGGCATCATTGCCCAATGTGGCAGGAACGCCCAACCGGTCGCTCATCATGCGGGCCAGGGGCACATCGTGCTTCCATGGCAGGTTGGGCGCCATCTCGATGATGCCCGTTAGCTGGTTCGCGTTGGGCGCACCGATGCCGATGGAATGAAGGGGTACATCATGATGCGCCCGGACCAATTCACGAGCGGTGTGTGCGAGGGTATCGGCAAAAGCATGATCATCGGCATGGCCGGTGGTGCTGATGCGGGCGCGCGTGATCACCTTGCCGTCCTGCACCAAACCCAACTTGCTGGTGGTGCCTCCAATGTCGATGCCCAGGATCATGCCTGCGCGTGGTGTTTCGATCCGCGGAAGCCGTACCAAGCGAGGAAGGCATAACAAAGCATTGGAAGCACGAAGCTCAGCGGGAATCCACGGCCAGGGTCCGCGTCGGTTTTCATCAGGTCGATGATGGCGCCTTGCAGCGGCGGGATCAATGCACCACCAACGATCATCATCACCAACAGGCTAGAACCCTGCGAGGTATCATCGCCCAAACCGTCAATGGCAAGCGTGAAGATGTTGCTCCACAGAATGGAGTTGAACAAGCCCACGGCCACGATGGCCCACATCGCCCAAGCGCCTTCGGTGGCAATGACGACACCCAGCAGGCCCATGGCCGCCACAGCGAACAGGCCCAACGCACGCGAAGGGTTCGGTCCGGCCACAACGAACGCCAGGAAGTTGGCTGCTATCAGTACCGCCATGGGCCAGGCATGCTGCAGACCGAAACGCGAACCACTGTTCAACACGAACAACAGCACGAACATGCCAGCGCCGAGCAGGGCCATGTACACGTAACGCATGCTGTCCAGGCTCCTGTTCAATGCCAGTGCACCAAGGAAGCGACCGGTCATAGCGCCGCCCCAGTACAGGCTGAGGTAGTGCTTGGCGCTGTCCTCGGGCATGCCGAGCACGCTGGGCAGCTTCAGGAAGTTGATGAGCAAGCTGCCCACCGCCACTTCGGCACCCACGTAGCAGAAGATGGCCACCATGCCCCAGCGCAGTTGAGGGTGCCGCCAGGCGTTGCTGCGGCCACTGCTCACGTGCGGTGGTTCGGGCAGGTTGGTGAAGTGCACCCACACAGCTTGCAGCAGCAGCAGCCCGGTGAACGCTGCGTACGGCCAGCGCACGGCATCGGCGCCTTTGAAGACCGAGAAGATCAGCGTGCCACCGATGATCGGGGCCAATGTGGTGCCCAATGAATTGAACGCTTGCGCCATGTTCAGGCGGCTGCTAGCGCCTTCCGGACTACCAATGATGGCCACGAACGGATTGGCCGCGATCTGCAAGAGGGTGAAGCCCAGTCCAAGCACGAACAAGGCGAAGAGGTAGAAGCCAAAGGCATTGACGTAGGTGGCGGGAACGAACAGCGCAGTTCCCAAGGCCGAAACGAGCAAGCCAGCAATGACCGCCCGCTTGTACCCGAAGTGGGCAATGGGATCCACCCCGCTCAATGACTTCAAATAGTACAACAGCGACCCCACGAAGTAGGCCCCGAAGAAGCAGAAATTCACCATGAGCGTCTGCCACCAGGGCATGTCCGGGAAGACCTCGCGCAGGTGTGGTATGAGCACATCGTTCATCACCGTCATGAAGCCCCACATGAAGAAGAGGGTGGTGAGCACGATAAGCGGCCAAAGGGCGGAACGCTGGCCACCGGCGGAAGTCATGGACATGGGGTTTGTTGACAATAATAGCCGACCACTGGTTCGGGAAGTGACGGACGGGGATCTAACATTGTCCCACAAACCAGAACGCATGAAACACATTACCCTCTTGGCCGCAATGGCCGTTACGCTGCCTGTGGCAGCTCAGATCACGGACGGAGGTTTTGAGGCTGGCATTGGCGCCGGTACTTGGACCGAAGCATCCGCAACCTTCGGAACTCCGCTCTGCGACGCCGCTTGTGGAACCTGTGGTGGTCCTTGTGCACCCTTCGCAGGAGCATTTATGCTTGGTACGGTGGCTCTGGAGCTGACACGGAGATCGGCTCTTTGGAGCAGTCAGCTCTGATCCCTACCGGCACCACGGTGGAGTTGATCATGATGTTCAAGATCGCCGGTGTGGGTGACGGAACTGCAGGCAACTACGTGAAAGCTTACATCGACGGAACGGAAGTGGGCATGGTTACCGCTGTGGACAGTACCACCTATGTTGATTACACAGAGTGGGCCATCGACATCACCAGCTTTGCCAATGGCGCCGCACACGCTGTGAAGATCGAAGGGAAGGAGAACGGAACAAGTGCGTTCAATGGTCTTGTGGACGATGTAGCCATCCGCGTGGATGGAAACGTGATCATTGGTCTCTTCGAGAACGAGTCGCTTCCCGGCATGAGCGTTTACCCCAATCCCGCCAATGAACTCATGACCTTGTCGTTCAACGGCTTGAAGGGTGAAACCGTCGTCACGATGACCGACCTGAACGGCAAACTCGTGAGCACGCAAGTGCTCAGCGAAGTGTACCAGCGCACGTTCAACTTCGCTACCGCGGATCTCGTGGACGGTGTTTACGTGGTGAACGTGACCAACAATGGCAACACTTACGCCCAGCGCGTGATGGTGGCCCACTAAGCCAATAACCTTTTGAGAGAGCCCTTCCCGAATGCCGGGAGGGGCTTTTTCGTTTCCTTCGACGGCATGGACCACACCAACGACCGAAGGGATTTCCTGAAGCTCAGTCTCGCCGGAACCGCGGCCTTGCTCGCCGGGTGTTCGGGTGCTGAGGAAGGAGTGCCGGAACCTGCTCCCGCACTGCAAGGCAACAAGGGTCCCATCGTCCTTAGCACGTGGGACCATGGAATGGCCGCCAACGCCAAGGCCTTTGGTGTGCTGCGTGGCGGAGGGAGCGTGCTGGATGCCGTGGAGCAGGGTGTGATGGTGACCGAGAGCGATTTCACCAATAGGAGCGTGGGCTTGGGTGGCATGCCTGATCGCACCGGCATAGTCACCCTTGATGCCTGCATCCAAGACCACGACGGGCGCGCTGGATCAGTCGCGTTCGTCAGCCGCTTCGAACATCCGATCAGTATGGCGCGCGCCGTGATGGAGAAGACGCCGCATGTGATGCTGGTAGGAGAGGGGGCCGAGCTCTGGGCACTGGAGAACGGCTTCCAACGCTATGACTTGCCCATGCCCGAAGATATCGGGAAAGCCTGGGCGGAATGGAAGACGAAGAATGGATCGGTTGATAGCACTCGGGTGAACGTCGAGAACCGGACCGCACCTTCCGGCGACAAGGACAACCACGACACCATCGGTATGATCGCGATGGACGCCAACGGACGCTTGGCCGGCTCTTGCACCACCAGTGGATTGGCCTTCAAGATCCGTGGACGCGTAGGCGATTCGCCCATTATTGGCGCGGGCCTTTTCGTGGACGGCGAAGCCGGAGCGGCTTGCGCTACAGGCACTGGCGAGCTTATGATCCGCACGGCAGGCAGCCACACCGTGGTCGAACTGATGCGGCAAGGTGTGGCTCCGGAGGAAGCTTGCAAACAGGCCGTCGAACGCATCATGCGAAAGCACCCGGGCATGACCGGTCAGCAGGTCGGGTTCCTCGCCCTGCGCGCCGATGGCGCATACGGAGCCTACAGCCTGTACAATGGATTCAACTACGCGCTGCACACAGAAAAAGGCAACGATCTGGTCGACGCTGCCTTCGCGAAGAAGTGGGAGTGACGATGCTCAGGCGTCGAACTTGTAGCCCACCCCCTTCACCGTCTTGATGTTCTGCTCGCCGATCTTCTCGCGCAGCTTGCGGATGTGCACATCGATGGTGCGGTCGCCCACGAAGAGGTCGTTGCCCCACACTTGGCCGTAAATGTCTTCGCGCTTGAACACCTTGCCTGGTTTGGAGATCAGCAGGCTGAGCAACTCGAATTCCTTCTTCGGCAACTGGACGGGCGCACCGTTCACATGCACTGAAACCCGGTCGAGGTCGACGCGCACGCCATTGGCCTCCATCACTTGGTCTTCAACGCGCCCGCTGCCTTTGCGTTTCAGCAGGGCTTTCACCTTGCTCACGAACACCTTCGGGCGCACCGGCTTGGTGATGTAATCGTCGGCACCCGCTTCGAACCCGGCGATCTGGGAATAGTCCTCGCCGCGGGCGGTCAGGAAAACGATCAGCGTATCGTGGAACTCGGGCAGTTGGCGCAGTTGCATGCACACCTCCACGCCGTCCATGCCGGGCATCATGATGTCCAGCACGATCAGGTGCGGCTTGAGCTCCTTCGCCTTGCGCAAAGCCTCACGGCCGTTCTGGGCGGTGCTCACCTGCATGCCCTCCCGTTCCAGGTTGTACTTCAGCAGATCGAGGATATCCACCTCGTCGTCCACCACAAGCACTTTCGAACTCGTCCAACTCACGCCGTCTTCCATTTGTGCGGCAAAGGAACCGAGGTCCATACGGGGCTACGTTAAGGGATGGTCAAAAGTAGGTTGCGTCCGGCCGCATCCCGTCGTCCTGTCTCCGCCTACATTCGCCGCACAAGCGGGAGTAGCTCAGTTGGTAGAGCATCAGCTTCCCAAGCTGAGGGTCGCGGGTTCGAGTCCCGTTTCCCGCTCCGGAACGGAGGCCACAAGCCTCCGTTTTCGTTGGTGCTAACGCCATGGTGTTCGTGGTTCGCTGCGCCGGTCGCCTTCCACCTTGAAGCAGCGGGCATTTTTGCCCCGCATGGCAAAGCGCACGGCCGGGACCGCACGGACCAGCACCTTGAAGGTGGTGGAGCTCTTCGCTGGCGTTGGCGGTTTCCGGCTCGGGCTGGAGGCAGCTTCCCGCGGGCGGCGATCGGTGAAATTCGAGGTAGCTTGGAGCAATCAGTGGGAGCCGAGCACCTCGGTGCAGCATGCATCCGATGTGTACACGGCGCGCTTCGGCAAGAAGGGCCATTCGAACCTGGACATCAGCACGGTTGATGTGGCGGACATCCCGGACCATGACCTTTTGGTAGGGGGGTTCCCTTGCCAGGATTATTCAGTGGCCAGCACGCTCATCAACTCCAAGGGCTTGGTGGGCAAGAAGGGCGTGCTATGGTGGCAGATCCATCGCATACTGAAGGGCAAGCGCCGAAAACCGCAGTACCTCCTGTTGGAGAACGTGGATCGGCTACTGGCCTCGCCCGCCGCACAACGCGGTCGGGATATGGCGGTAATGCTCCGCAGTCTCAGCGACTTGGGCTATGCTGTTGAATGGCGCGTGGTGAACGCCGCGGATTATGGCATGCCCCAGCGTCGAAGACGCGTTTTCATCTTGGGTGTTCACCGCTCAAGTCCCTTGTTCAAGCGGATGCAGGCCGAGTTTGCTTCCGAAGCGGCTATCGGTGGCCTGCTGAACGAGGCATTTCCAGTGCAAGAGCCCGTAGAGAAGGAGCATCGTTTCACGTTGGAGAAGAACCTACGGACCGTCAGTGACCGCTTCAACGCCAAGCGCGCCAAGAGCCCGTTCCAGAACAGCGGGATGATGGTTGATGGTGCCGTGCGCACCCGCAAGGTGAAGGCTGCCTATTCCGGTCCGGTGGCTACGCTGGGCCAGGTGCTGGTGCCGACCAAGCTGGTTCCGAAAGAGTTCTTCGTTCAAGCCGGTCAACTGCCCGCGTGGCGCCAACTGAAAGGAGCGAAGCGCGAAGAGCGGACGGCCCGCACCGGACATCGCTACACCTATGCGGAGGGCGCCATGGTCTTCCCGGATGCGTTGGATCGCCCGTCACGGACCATCATCACCAAGGAAGGGGGCTCGGCACCCAGCCGGTTCAAGCACGTGGTGCGCACCCCCGAAGGGAGGCTCCGCCGCTTGGTACCCGAGGAACTGGAAGCACTCAACATGTTCCCCGTGGGCCACACGGCCGGCGTGGATCCCGCGCGGCGTGCGTTCTTCATGGGGAACGCCTTGGTCGTGGGCGTCGTGGAACGCATCGGCAAGGCGTTGGGTGACGCCATATCCAAGGAACCGCGTTAGCCGCCACCTTTGCGGCAACATGGAAACAGCGGTTCTGGGTGCTGGGTGCTTTTGGTGCGTTGAGGCGGTCTTCAAGGAGGTGCGCGGGGTGACTTCCGTGACGCCCGGCTTTTGCAACGGCCGCACACGCAACCCCACTTACAAGGAAGTATGCACGGGAACGACCGGTCACAATGAGGTGGCGCGCATCGTGTTCGATCCTGCTGTGGTCAATTTCGCGCAGTTGCTGGAGGTGTTCTGGGGAACGCACGACCCCACTACCCTGAACCGGCAGGGCGAGGACATAGGAGAGCAATACAGATCCGGTGTCTACTACCTGAACGAAGCCCAGCGTGCAACTGCCGAAGCCATGAAGCAGGCGTTGGACGGCAGTGCGGCTTTTGGCGCCCCGGTGGTTACGGAGGTGGTTGCGCTGGATGAGTTCTTCCCGGCCGAGAACTACCACCACGATTACTACGCCAACAACCCCGACCAAGGGTACTGCCGCGTCGTACTCCGGCCCAAGCTGGAAAAGTTCCGCAAGGCGTTCGCCGCATTCCGTTGAACGGCACGGTTCCTGATCACTGCCCTATTTTCACACCGACCCCACGCACATGTACAAGAAGACCATCGTAGTGATCGCGACCCTGTCCGTTGCCTTTGCCACCGCACCGCCCGATGAAGGCGTTGAACTCATCGAGAACGGCGGGTTCGAAACCATCACCAAGGAAGCCAACACATGGGACCAGATCCGTTTGGCCACCGGTTGGGGCAACGCCACGTTGGGCATGAGCGAGCTCTTCAGCAAAAGTGCCCCCGCCAAGACCGTGGGCATTCCGGATAATGAATACGGCTCTTGCGATCCCTTTGATGGTGAGCACTTTGCGGGCTTCCACGCATGGAAGGACGATGTGCGCTTCGATTGGGGAAGCAGCGACCCCGAGGAACTCTTCAAACCCGGTTGGAACCTCTACGCTGAGTACATCCAATGCGAGATGAAGCAAGCCTTGTTCGAGGGGCGTACCTACGAAGTGGTCTATCGCATCCGGCTCTCGAAGAACAGCGATCGCGCCGTTAGCGGTATCGGCGCCTATTTCGGCCCCGAGAAGATGGAGTACTACCACCGGCACTACCTGGCCGAGAAGCCTGTGGTTTACACAGAGACCATCACCAAGGACAAGGACAAATGGACCGAAGTGCGGGGCACGTTCGTGGCGGATGGTGGTGAGAGCTGGTTGTGCATCGGTGTGTTCCCGCACGCTGGCATGGACCAGACCAGGATCATCGAGGGGCTGGACAACAAATACGCTTACTACTACATCGATGGGATCAGCGTGAGGGAAGTGGAGCCGGACAAGTGAGGTTCGCAGGGTTTTGTGACCTTCGCGCCATTGTTGCGTCGCAAACCCTGTTCAACCCAAAACCTTCCCGCTATGAAGAAACAACTTACGCGTCTGGCTGCCATTGCAGCTTGTACAGGCCCGGTGGCACTCCATGCCCAGAACATGGTGCGCAATTCCGGGTTCGAAGACATCGGAACCCCGGTCACCACCTGGGATCAACTGGACCACGCCACCGGCTGGAGCAATGCCAATGCTGGCAGTTGCGACGTGTTCCAGAAAGATTGCAAGGACAAGAGCACGGCCATCCCCGACAATGAACTCGGCAGCGCCGCACCGAGCGACGGTGAGCATTATGCCGGTTTCGTGGCCTATAAGGACGACCGCAAGCACAACTGGAAACGGACGTTCCTTGGAACGCACGACCACGAGCGTTGGATCGAAGCCTACCAGAATTACAGCGAGTACATGCAGATCGAGCTTTCCGGTCCGCTTGAGGCCGGCAAGGAGTACGATATCGCATTCAAGGTGAGCCTGGGCGAGCACAGCGACCGCGCGGTCAGCGGCATCGGTGCCTATTGCTCACCCGTACAACTGGCCCACGCTCACCGCCACTATCTTGACGTGAAGCCACAAGTCTTCACCCGCGAGGTGCTGAAGGACAAGGCCAACTGGGTGGATGTGAAGGGTACGTTCAAGGCTGACGGCGGTGAGCGTTTCATCGTGATCGGAGCATTCCCCACAGCCGGTATGGAGAAAGTGAAGGTGATCGAAGGCGGTGATAGCCAACGGGCTTACTACTTCGTGGACGGGGTAAGCCTTGTGCTGCATCCTGAGCCCGATACCGATGGAGACGGTGTGATCGACAAACTGGACAAGTGCATGAACGTGCCTGGTTTGGCTACCCTCGACGGCTGCCCCGATAAGGACGGCGACGGTGTTACCGATGCCATGGACGCTTGCCCGGACAAGAGCGGACCCGCCGACAAGCAGGGCTGCCCTGACACCGATGGTGATGGCGTTACCGACAATATCGACCGCTGCCCTAACGAGAAAGGCGTGGCCAGCATGAAGGGCTGCCCGGAGATCAACGAGAAGACGAAGCAGTTGTTCCAGCGTGCGCTCACCGGGGTCAAGTTCGATACCGGCAAGAGCACCATTAAGAAGGAGAGCAACACCATCCTGAACGAGGTGGTGAAGGTGATGCAGGAGAACCCGACCTACAACTTGGAGATCCATGGCCACACCGACGACCAGGGCGACGATGCCAAGAACTTGAAGTTGAGCGACGACCGTGCGGCTGCCGTGCGCGAGTACCTAACCAAGGCCGGTGTATCCGGCGACCGTCTGCGTTCACAAGGCCACGGCGAGACGATGCCCGTCGCGGACAACAAGACATCGACCGGCCGGGCTACCAACCGCCGCGTTGAGTTCAAGGTCACGTTCTGGGAGTAACCGCCCCGATCGCTTTCAATGAAAGAGGCCGCTCGTGTTGAGCGGCCTCTTCCGTTCTGTTCCACTGGGCGCGCTCAGCGCAGCTTCTGCACTTTCCATCCGTAGCGCTCCTCAGCAATGCGCATGGCGTGCTTGAAGGCGGCGTGCGTGCGCAGGAAATCGTAGCGCTCCTCAGCCACCTTGTCCGCGTATTGCGGCAGGGCGATGAGCTCGCTCAAGATCGGACGGCATTTGGTGCTCGCCATGTTGTAGAGCATCTTCACATAGTCAACGCTCACCACCATGTCGGTGCCGTGCTCCTCCGACCACTTGTCGCAGTTGGGGTCGTTGAGGACGGCTTGGCACATGAGTGCGTTCAACAGCAGGCGCGCCTTGGGCAGGAAGGCGTACTTGATGCTGCCTTTGTCCAGGATCTCCTTCGTGATGCGGCCCAGACGCTCTTGGATCTTGTAGCAGAGCACGATCCGTCGCGGGTCGGCATTGAGGCGGCCCGGGGTGAACATCATGTCATAGATCTTGTCGTCCTCGAAGGCAGTGCGCATGCTGCGCATCTTGTCGATCTCGCCTTCGCTGGCCAGGAACGTCTGTGCCAGCTTCAGCAGGCCGATGGCACGGCTTTCACTGATGCCGAGTTCCTCCAATTCCTCGGCGCTGTGCCCTTCAAAGCTGCGCTCCTGCCGTTCGTAGAAGATGCCCAGCTTGCGGAAGGCATCCTGCAGCTGCAGCTGGATCATATCGTTGGCACGCAGGTTCCACGGCTGTATCGGGGTCTGGCGGTTGTTGTTGATCGTCACGCTCACCACGAACTCGTCCGGCGCTTCGCTCACCACTTTGGCCATCACGTGGATGTGCTTCAAACGGTTCTTGATGCGGCTGATGTCCTTGTGGTCTTCGTGCTTTTCGAGGAACCGGCTGATCGTCGTTACCGTCTGAGCACCGTTGAGCAGGCGGGGCTCAATGATCTCGCTCACGCCGTTGGCGTTGTGCGCGAACTTGGTGCAGCTGAAAGTCACTCCGTTGTGATCGAACAGGAAGCGGCTCTCGTCTTGGCTGCCATCGATAAGCATGTCCTTGAAGGCACGCTCCATGGCCCGGTTGGCCGGGCTGGTTTCGGGCATGCCGTACCGGATGTTGCGCTCGAAGAAACGGTCGCCCATCTGTTTGTGCATGGTGTGCAGGTCCCAAAGGCGCATGAACCCTACGTGCAGGCTCTCACCATCGGGGCCTTCGGCGTTCAGCACGCTGCCCAGCTCAAGCTCGAAGCGGTGTGTGCGGTGCTCGGTCGAATTACCGCTCTTGCCCGTAACGCTCTTGAAGACCACCACCATGGTGACCCGCTTCCCGGAGAAGTAGTTGTTGATGACGAACTGCTTGTTCTCGAGGTCTTCGCGCAGTTTGTCCAGCACGATGCCGCGCTCGGCTTCAGCGGGGTCGCCCAAGAAAACGAACTGGAACTGGACCCTGTCGATGCTGTCACGGTCTTCCTTAAGGCTCCTGCGGAGGCGCTTGGTCAGCGCATCATCGGCCGAAGCATTGCTGAAAATGTGCTCCAAACCACCACCCAGAAGTTGCTCGAAAGCAGGGCGGAAGGTGTCCGCATTCTTCGAGTTGCGGAAGATGAACAGGTGGAGGGTCTTCTTCTTGGCGTCAACATGGAAGCCATCGATGCCCGTGGAGCTTCCGCCGAAGGCCACCTGTTCAGACGCTTGCTCCCGGTCAAGGCCAACGATAGCCTCCAGATACAGCAGTCCGAAATAGTCGTTCGGGGCTCCTCCATGCTTTCCCTTCAGCTCTTTATGGGCGGCGGAGATCTTCGCGTCTGTGATGGACATGGCCTTCGTTTTCAGTTAGGGCCGTGAAACTGCACAGTCCCGACCATATCCGCAAGCCTTTTGGTCGGGAAAAGTCACGGCAAGGACCCGTTTAGGGGTCAATTCCCGCTGAAGTAGCGGCAAACAGCCACCCCGTCGGACCCGTCCACACGTGCAAGGAACAGGCCCGCCAACCCGGGAAGTTCGAGCTCGGAAACACCGGCAGCCCAGGTCCCGGCCCAGATCGGTCGACCGGTGGCGTCCAGCACATCCACTTGGGCCGGAACCGCTATGGATCGGAACAGCCGGTTGCCCACCGCCCATAATCGAGGCTTGGGTTCGCCAGCATCGTCCACCCCGGCGCTAAGCCCCCAAATGGCATCAACCCATTGGGGGTTGTCGATGTAAGGGTTGCGGTTCAGTTGGACAGCAAAAATGGCGTTGTTGCGGTCAACCTCCTTATTGTCCACGGGGTCCTGGTTATGCCAGGCATACAACATGCTTTGGGCCCATTGGCTGAATTCGCCTCCGGTGAGCATCGGGCATGGCCACGTGGAGGTCTGGTCCATGTAGCGCGTGAGCATGTAGAAGTAGCTGCGGGCCAGGTCCCCTTTGTACAGGTCGATGGGTTCGAACGCATCTTGTCCTCCGCAGCCTTGGTTCACGCATGGACCGACCTTGCTGCCGTTCTGGCTGGTCCAATCGGGGTTGGTGACTTCACCATAAACAAAGCTGCCCCTCTTCTGGTTCACCCAACCATCGGTCGGGTAAATGTGGAACAGGTCACTGTTCATAGGGGGCTGGTCGTTGAACCAGCTCAGTGGAAAGCTGTGCTCACGATTGAAACAATCGCCTTCGCCCGTGTAGGTGCCGCACTGGTCGACCCCGAACGTGTACAAGTAGGGTTCGTTGGGGCCCGGGACATCGCTGTAGATGTCCCAGACATAACCGTCAGGCCGGTCGTCGGTGCTCTGCATAAGCCCCCAAAGAGCGCTGTACTGCTGAACACTATGGTTGTCGATGATGTCGCGCAGCGCTAGGCGCAAGGGTTCGCCGCTCAGGCCGAACGTGCTGTCGTAATAGCCGGGCGGGGGTTGGGCCACGGCAGTGCTTCCAACGAGCAAGAACAGGGCAGCGCTCTTCATGCCGCCAAAGTACCTCCTCAGGGTGGGAACGACGAAGGCGGACCAGGGCCCGCCTTCGCTTAGCGTTCGTATGGCGATCATTCAACCACGATGCGGGCAGTATGCACCAATATGCCGTTGCTCGTGGCCAGCAGCGCGTAGAGCCCAGTGGCCAGATCAACCGTGATCAGCGTGCCCTTGGAGGTGTTCAAGCTCTGCTGCTTCACCAGCGCGCCGTTGGATGCCACCCACTGGAATTGGGCGCCCGTGAACGAACCCAGGTCAATGGTCAAGGGCTGACCTTCGGATACGAGCGTCGGGAACAATGTCACCGCGTTGTTCCCGGTTTCTTCGATACCGGCCGCAATACCGCACAGCGCACCATCGGCGATGGAGACCGGCTGGAAAGCGATGGCGAGGTCGTTGACGACCATCGGCTCGGTCTGCTGAACCATGGTCGTGGTACCGACCGTGTTGGCCACGCCAAGATTATCAATAACGGTAGCCGAAGCTTCAGTGTACAAGCAGCCAGGAGGACTGTCAGGTGCGAACCGCGCGGCGTAGGCATTTGACTCCCAGGTGTTGTTATCGTATACGTTCCCCGCAAGATGCGCCGCACCACCTTCGCCGCTCAAGCAAAAAAGACCTGAGCTCATGTTCGAATTCTGAACGAACCGGCTGAGGACATCACCATCGGCGTTCACGTGCAGCAGGGATCCGTATGTCCCGTTGGCGATCATGAAGGTCCCATCATCCAAAGGGCGCAACGACTCGAAGTAGTAGTCGTCCATGTAATGCTTCATCCAGAGGATCGTTCCCGAAGGGCTCATCCGCATCATCATCGCGTAGCTATCTTGCATACCGGCGAAGAGCAGGTCCCCGTTCGGCAGGATCTCCATATTGCGAAGGTGACTATAGGTGGTCACTTGATAATAGGTCTGGTTCCAGACCACGTTGCCATTGGCGTCCACCTTTATCACGAAAGGCCAGTCGCGGTCCTTGCCGCAGATCACACAGCCACCATCGTCCGTCGGTTCACAATCGAAGGTGGGGTGCTTGTCATAAAGCGTGTCCTCCGTGCTTGTGAAGCTCTTGGCCCAGATGGGTGCACCATTGCCACTGAGCTTGGCAATGACCGGGTCCATGGTGGCCGGGATACTGAGTAGCAAGTCGCCATTGGTTTGTTCGCTGACCTTGGCCGCACGATAGGAGTAGTCCATATCGTACATGTTCCCGAACTGTAGTTGCTTGGACCAGATGAGGACACCGGTCTGGGAGAACCGGAGCAAAGTGCGCATTTCGCCCATTGAGCCGTATCCGTTCACGAGCGCATAGACGTCTCCGTTCGCGAATTGGCCCATGGTGGAGGCTGTTCCCAAGCTAATGCCTGCTTGTTGCGCGAAGGACCTCGCCCAGATCGGCTCACCGCTTTGGTCCGTGCGCATGACGATGAACGAATTGGTGGCCCAATCCAACATGGCCAAGGCATAGCCTCCATCCGCGAGCAAGGATGCATTGCTCACCTCCAATTGGGTGTTGTCAAGCGTGTATTTGCGCTCGAACTCCTGCGCTGCAACATGCAGTCCGGATAGAACGAGCGCTATCAACGGTAGAGCCTTTCTCATGGTGGTGGGGCGATGCCTTGTGGCAATTCAGTGTGAAAGTAGGGTTTGCCCTGACCAGGGCGCACCAGCCGCACTACCATCTTTGGCATCCTGATGAAGGTCGCGGTGATAGGAGCCGGTGCTGCGGGGTATTTCGCGGCCATTTCCGTGAGGGAGCATTGGCTTGGAGCCCATGTTGAACTGTTGGAAAAGGGTAGCAAGGTGCTGGCCAAGGTCCGCATCAGCGGTGGTGGCCGTTGCAATGTCTCCCACGACCAACCGGAACCTCGGAAATTGGCCCTGCACTATCCGCGGGGCGGTCGATTCCTGAAAAAGGCCTTCGAGCAGTGGAGCGTACAGGACACCGTGGCCTGGTTCGAGGCCCAAGGGGTGGAGCTGAAGACCGAAGAAGATGGACGGATGTTCCCCGTAACGGACGACTCGGGGACCATTGTTGAGGCGTTGCGGTCGGCGGCGCACAAGGCTGGTGTGGTACTGCGGATGAACGCCGGGGTCCGGGCCCTTCGGAAGACCGAAGGTGGGTTCGCCATCGAACTCGAGGGCGGGCAAGGGTTGGTCATGGACAAGGTTATTGTTGCCGCCGGTGGCCACCCCAAAACCGAAGGCTACGCTTGGTTGGCGGACTTGGGTGTTCCAATCGTCCAACCGGTTCCATCGCTCTTCACGTTCAACCTGATGGACAAATCCATGAGCGAGCTCATGGGCGTTGTGGCACCCAAGGCCGTCGTACGACTGGCCGGATTGAAGCTCGAAGAACAGGGGCCGTTGCTCATCACGCATTGGGGCTTCAGCGGCCCGCCGGTGCTGCGCCTAAGCGCTTGGGGAGCCCGCGAGCTGCAGGCCGCGCAGTACCGCTACACAGTGCAGGTGAACTGGGTGGGCCGTCCGGAGAACGAAGCTCGCGCGGAGATGGACAACGACTGGTCCTCACACCCCAAGAAGCAGGTCATCAATGCTTGCCCGTTCGATCTGCCGGAACGGTTATGGGCGTGGCATTTGGACAAGGCCGGCATTCCCGCAACAAAGCCCTGTGCCGAGGTGGGCAAGCATGATCGCAACCGGCTGCTGGACCGCCTGGTGAACGACCGTCATCCCGCCCAAGGCAAAACCACGTTCAAGGAGGAATTCGTTACGGCCGGTGGGGTGGACCTCACCTCAGTGGACCCCAACACCATGCAAAGCCGTACGCTGCCTGGTTTGTTCTTCGCCGGTGAGGTTCTGGACATCGACGGCATCACCGGTGGGTTCAACTTCCAAGCGGCGTGGACCACAGGCTGGGTAGCCGGAAAACACGTTGGCTACTGAGAGGAAAGGTCTAGGCTCGCCAAAGCGCAGGGATTGTGAGGATAACCCAAGCCGCTTCGAGGATTATGAAGCCCCACTGTTTCGCCCGAATGGCATCTATCAGCAGCAAAATGGCACCGAACAGGTTGAACAGATTGTAGGCAAGACTCTCTTGGCTGATCTTCCCAGTCTGTGAAAGTCCGTAGCCAACTAGTAAGAGCGCAGCGCCAATAAGTTGGGGTAGTTGTTTCATGGTGCGCCAAGGTACCCGTGCCGGATACATTCGCGCCCCAATTCAAAAGGACATGGGTCTCCAGTGCGGTATCGTAGGTCTGCCCAACGTGGGCAAGAGCACGCTCTTCAACTGCCTCAGCAACGCCAAGGCGCAAGCGGCCAACTTCCCGTTCTGCACCATCGAGCCCAACGTGGGCGTCATCACCGTGCCCGACAGCCGACTGAACAAGCTGGCCGAACTGGTGAATCCGCAGCGCATTGTGCCCACCACCGTGGAGATCGTGGACATTGCCGGCCTGGTGAAGGGCGCCAGCAAGGGAGAGGGGCTGGGCAACCAGTTCCTCGGCAACATCCGCACTTGTGACGCCATCCTGCATGTGCTGCGCTGTTTCGACGACCCGAACGTTGTGCACGTGGACGGTAACGTGAACCCTGTTCGCGACAAAGAGGTCATTGACACGGAGCTTCAACTGAAGGACCTCGAAACGGTTGAGGCCCGCATCGGCAAGATCGCCAAGCAGGCCACAACCGGCGACAAGGATGCCCGCAAACGCATGGACCTGCTGGAGCGCATCAGGACCGTGCTGCTGAAGGGCCAGAGCGCCCGCGCCGCCGTTGAAGCCAACGACGATCCGGAGATGGTGCGCGAGCTACAGCTGCTCACCACCAAGCCCATCCTATACGTGTGCAACGTGGACGAGAAGAGCGTGCTCACCGGCAACGCCCATGTGGAAGCCGTGAAGCAGGCCGTGGCTGTCGAGAAGGCCGATGTGGTGGTGATCGCAGCGGCCATCGAAGCAGAGATCGCATCGCTGGACAGCCCCGAGGAGCGCGCCATGTTCCTTCAGGACATGGGACTGAGCGAGCCCGGCGTGAACAAGCTGATCCGTGCGGCCTACCACCTGCTGGAGCTTCAGACCTACTTCACCGCAGGTGTGCAGGAAGTGCGGGCATGGACGATCCACAAGGGTGACACAGGGCCCAAGGCGGCGGGGGTGATCCACACGGACTTCGAGAAGGGCTATATCCGCGCCGAGGTTATCGGATACGATGACTACATCACCTTGGGCACCGAGGCCGCGTGCCGTGCTGCGGGCAAGCTGCGCACGGAAGGGAAGGAGTACATCGTGAAAGACGGCGATGTGATGCACTTCCTCTTCAACGTCTAGGACCACCGCCAACCCCGGCCAGTTGATCGCTTTGGTCGAAGCCCCGGGAACGCCCGATCCAACAGACCTACTTTAGCCGTAAGTGCGGCTTTACACGTGGACAACACGCCCAACGAGGCCCAACAACTCATTGCCAGCGGCAAGCTGGAAGCCTTTGTGTTGGGTACGCTACCGGCCGATGAGCGCTTCGCTGTCCTGAGGGCATGTGCCAACCACCCGGCGGTACGCGAAGAACTGGCACGCTTGGAGGCGGCTTTGGAGCGTTCGTCGCAGTGCACAACGGAAGTCACGAAGCCGAACCTGAAGGCCAGCATACTGGAACGATTGAAGTCGGCTGCCTGGCACCAGGACGAGCCCGGCACGCCGCCTATCCTGCACGCCGGTAGCTCCCGCAGTGATTACGCCCAATGGCTTGACCTGCCGGAAATGGTACCGCCCGCAGACTACGATGACCCGTTCTTCATTCCGATCGGACAAACTGCCCAGGCACTCACGGCCATCGTTTGGATGCACAAGGGTTCGCCTGAGGAAGTGCACACCGACGTTATTGAGAAGTTCCTTGTCATCGAAGGCAATTGCGAGATCCGCACTGCCGCCTCAACCACCCGGCTCAGCCCTGGTAGTGTGCACAGCATTCCCTTGCATGTGGTGCACGAAGTAGTGGTGACGAGCGCAGTACCGTGCAAGGTGATCGTGCAGCGCGTAGCGGCGTGACCGGTTGCGCAACAGCGAAGGCCGCCCCGTACGGAGCGGCCTTCGCCTTATTGGGAGAAAGAAGAGGTTACTCGCGGATGAAGCGCTCGGTGAAGAGCTCCCCGTCCACAAGGACCTGCACCAAGTACATGCCTGTGCCGAAGTCCCCACCGAGGCTCAAGGCTGTCTTCAAGGTACCTCCTCCCGTAGCGGTCTGTTGGCCGAGCACACGCTTGCCCATGGCATCGAACACGTCGATCTGGGCGGTGGTGCTTTCCTCGCTCAGGTTGTCGATGACGATGAACAGCGTGTTCTCCCGGTTGGGGTTGGGGTACATGCTCAGGTGCGGAGCATCAGTGCCGAACTCCACCGAGCGCATCATGCCATCATCCAAGCGGATGCGACAGGCCTTGCCGAACTCCTGGTAGTTGCCACCCACGAGCGGGCGCACGCGCACGTTCAGGTCGAAGTTCAACGGCAGGGGCGAGGTCTGGAAGTTCAAGCGGCACTGGGTGGTGGGCTTCAGGATGCGGCGGCTGTACGAGCCGTGCGGATCGAAGAACCAGAACTGGTAGCCCGTTGCCCCGGCAACGCCCTGGCAGTAGATGAAGTCGTTGCGCACCAGATCGGTGCGGTCGCACCAGTTGGGCTTCACGAAAGTGGGCCCTATGGGCACGCACCATTCGTTGGGCGAGGTGCTCATGCTGCCGAAATCGCCGTTAGCATCGATAATGCGCAAGCCCGTGCCATCGGTCAGTACAAAACCACCGCCAGTGATGCCATCCCCACCGGCGTCCATCACGATCAGGTCGTAGCAACCGGCCGAGAGGCAGATGTTCCCGGTCTCCACTGTTCCGCCGGGCGTGTCCATGTAAGGACCTCCGCTGGCAACCAAGACATTGTCGGGTTCGGTCCGTACCTCCCAGGTGGTTTCGCTGCCGAAGTCATCGGTGTTGATGGTCAGGGTTGCCGTATTGAACGCCGACTGCACCTCGTACGCCCCGATATCGCGCGCTGCACCGAAGACGGGCAATGCACGCTGGTCCGGTGAAGCGTCGAGCGGGTTCCCGGCATTGATCGCCGGACTTCCACAGCCAAGAGCGTGGGTCATAGTGCTGCCGCTGTTGCTGGCCAATGCCAATAGCCCGGGATCGCTACCAACGATGTTCCCGTTCACGCCGTTGCTGATGCCCGTGGCACCGCTGCTATTCTCCAGCAATGTGAAGTCGGCAGTCGCGAAGGCACCGTTGAAGTCCGGGCCGGTGGTTGCGCTGTTGTCACCGATGAGCGCGCTGTTCACGTTCACCGCAGTGGCGATCACATTCACGCCGCCACCGGTCGTTGCCGAGTTCGCGGCAATCGTGCTGCCCGTGATGTTGAGCGTACCGCCTTCAACCTGCACGCCACCGCCATTGGTTGCTGAATTGCCGGAAGACGTGCTGTAGTTCATGTTCAGAACGCCCGTTGGCCCAGCTTGCAGGAAGAGACCGCCACCATCGGGCGCCATGTTGTTGCTGGCCGTGCTGCGCACCACCGTCAAGGTGCCGGTGCCGGACCCCCAAAGGCCACCGCCCTCGTTACCGGCCGCGTTGCCGTCCACCGTGCAAGTGGTCACCGTCATGGTGCCTGCGCCTGTGACGTGGATGCCGCCACCATTGCCTGGCGTGGCCGCCGCGATCGCGCCTGCCAGCGAGCAGTCGTTGTCGTTCACCACCGAGTTGGTGATGCTCATCATCGATGCGCCGTTCTCTATACCGCCACCGGCACGCACGGTCTCGTTCATGCTGATGGTGGCGCCCGTGATGTTGAAGGAACCGCCAACGGAGAGGATCCCTCCGCCGCTGCCGAACGTGGCGCCGTCCGCTGTGTTGCCTGTGATCACCGTTGCCCCTATGGAGTTAACGATGTTCACGGTGCCCAGGTTGTTGAAGATGCCGCCGCCGCCTTGCAGGTCCAGCGCACTGTTGGGCATGGCCGGGTTCACGGAGCCGTGTGCCACGTTGCCCATGATGTCGCAGTCGTCAATGGTCATGGTGCCGCTGCCGTTCCAGAGCCCGCCGCCTTCGGCCGCTGCCGCGTTGTTGGTCACGGTGCAGCTCGTCACCGTCATGTTCCCGGGACCCGTGATGTGCACACCACCTCCGTTGCCCGGGGAAGCACCAGTGCTGTTGCCACCGATGATCACGTTGGTGAGCGTCGCCGTTGCGGTTTGCCCCGCTTTGGCAAAGAACTCGATCCCGCCCCCTGCGCGCGTGGCGCTATTGCCGGTGATCGTGCTGTTCAGCAGCACCAAGGTGGCCGTGCTATCGTTCATGATGCCGCCACCGCTGCCGGCCGCTCCTGTTGCCGAGTTGTTCGATATGGTCGTTCCGTTCTGCACCGTCAACGTTCCCTTCAGATTGAAGATGCCGCCGCCACCTTGGTCGGCCAGCGCACCGGCTGCGGTGTTGCCGTTGATGGTGGTGCCGATCACCGTCATACTGCCTGTTCCGTTCCAGAGGCCGCCTCCTTCGGTGGTTGCTGTGTTGCCGTTCACGGTACCGCCCGTGACGGTCGCGCCGCCAGGACCGGTGATGTGCAGGCCGCCTCCGTTCCCGGGGGCGGGCCCGGTGCTGTTGCTGTCCAGGGCCACGTTCATCAGCATGAGCATGGAACCCGCCGCATTCTGCTCAATACCACCGCCAGCGCGCACGGCGCTGTTGCCCACGATGTTGCTGTTGCTCACGCTGAGCTGACCGCCAATGTCGTTGAGGATACCTCCGCCGCTACCTGCTGCGCCGTTGGCGATGTTGTCCATCACCCAAGTACCGTTCTGCACCGTTAGGATGCCGCCGTTGTTGAACAGGCCGCCACCGCCCTGGTCAGCCGGTGCACCGCTTGCGGCGTTGTTGGTGATGATGCATGCATCCACCACCATGGTCCCACTACCGTTCCAAAGCCCGCCGCCTTCGGCCGCGGCCGTGTTGTTGGTAACAGTGCAACTGGTCACCGTCATGTTGCCCGGACCGGTTATGTGGACACCACCTCCGTTGCCCGGAGAAGCTCCAGTGTTGTTTCCGCTTATGGCCACGTTGGTGAGCGTTGCGGTTGCCGTTTGCCCTGCCTTCGCGAACATTTCGATGCCGCCGCCTGCGCGTGTGGCGCTATTGCCAGTGATCGTGCTGTTCAATACCACCAAGGTGGCCGTGCTATCGTTCATGATACCGCCACCGCTGCCCGCAGCGCCAGTGGCCATGTTGTTGATGATGGTGGTTCCGCCCTGCACGGTCAAGGTTCCTTTCAGGTTGAAGAGGCCTCCACCGCCTTGGTCTGCCAGGGCACCGGATGCCGTGTTACCGGTGATCACGGTACCGTTCACGGTCATGCTTCCTGTGCCGTTCCACAATCCGCCTCCTTCAGTGGTGGCGGTATTGCCCTGCACCAGCCCCCCGGTGATGGTCGCGCTGCCCGGGCCGGTGATGTGCACGCCGCCACCGTTGCCGGGTGCCGGTCCTGTGCTGTTCATGGTAAGGCTGGCGCCGGTGAGTATCATGGATGCTCCCGCACCGTTCTGCTCGATGCCCCCGCCCGCGCGCGAAGCGCTGTTTGCTCGACAAAGTGCTCCCGGAAACCGTGAGCGTTCCACCTGTATTGTTGAATATTCCGCCGCCACTGCCCGCTGCGCCCGAGGCTGAATTGCCAGTGATGGCAGAGCCCGACGAAACGGTGGTCGCACAGCCACCGTCGGCATAGATGCCGCCGCCGCCATACGTCGCAGCCGCACCGGCGGCGGTGTTGGCTCGCACCCACGAGCCGGTCAGCATCAGCGAGCCGCCTGTACAGTGGATACCTCCACCGCGCAAGCCTGCACTGCTGTTCGTTACCGCCGTCGCCATCATGCTCACCATGGAGCCGCTACTGACCACCGCGCCACCGTTCGTGGCCGAGGTGCCCATGGTCAACTTCATGGAGTTGATGGCCACGCTGCCTGCGCCCATGATATTGAAGATGCGGCTGGCGTTGTTCCCGCTGACCACCGTATTGGTCGTGTCGTTGCCAGTGATGGTCAACGAGGTGGTAATGGCGATCTCGCCGGTCGTCAGTACGATCGGAATGCCGTTCGTGGCCGCATCGAAGACGATCACATCACCACTTGCGGCTGCAGCCACCGTGGCCCTCAATGAGCCGGGGCCGCTGTCCGCGGTGGTGGTCACGGTAAGTGTGGCCGCGTTGATCGATAAGCCGATCAACATGAATGCAACGACAACGGGCCATGGTTTGCCTGGGGAACTTCGTTTCATGGGTTTGGGTGTAAGGGTTCGAGGGACATACGGGCCATCGGGGGTGATCGGATTGTGCCGACGGTAAAACGAGAGCAGAAGCCTTGACGCTGGACCACGGTGCCGTCAACGGCCTGTTCCAAGGGAATCGACGGTCCTGAAGGGTATAGCGTGTGCCCGGAAAATGAAGAAGCCCCGACCGGACGGGGCTTCTCCTAAGGAAACGATCGTACTTCACATCTGTACAATGTCGCCCCTGAGCGTTTCCACCAGCGCACCGATGTCCGTCACGATGTCGCTTGGCACGTTGTTCTGCGCTGCACCGATCACCAGGTCCTGGATGAACTCATCGTATGCGCCGTCCGTCACCAGTCCGGTCATGCGGTTGTTGGTGGCGGGGTTGTGCGCATCCACCATGTTCATGCCGGTGTAGCTGAAATTCTGGGCCCCTGTAGCCACTGCGAAGAACTCGGTAAGGTTCTCGCTGAGGATCGCAAGGTTCGTGGTGTTCCCGCCGCCGACTTCCGCCAGTAGCACGGCGAAGTAGGGTTGAAGACCAGGGTCAGCGGCAATGACGAAGATGGTACTGTCAACTACTGAGCGCAATCCCAGATAACCGGTCTCGATCATGGTGCCGGTGTTCGCAGGGTCATCCACGAGAGCCGTTCCACCCAAGCGCTGATAAATGGTGGGGGTTGGGGACGGGTTCGGTGCTGGGGGTTCTTCCTCATCTTTTTTGCAACCGGAGAGGAGCATGCCGCAGCAGAGCGCTGAAAGCAGGGCGGTGGAGAGTTTCGTGTTCATGGTCGTTCTGTTATGGTTTCGCGGTTTCAATTGAACCAACCGGCTATCCAATCGCTGAGTTGGCCGGTTGGTGAATTCTTCTGAATGACAGGACAGGTGCCTTCGAGGTCGGAAGCGGACATCGTTACCGCGTGGCAGGCCACGTTCGAGATACCAGCGACACGTTCGAATACTTGTTCCGCGGACTGTTCACCCCGGTCGTACGAATAGGAGAGGGCCCCTTCGGCCACGTTCACGTAGCAATGGCCTACACCGGGCATTCCCTGCACAACGCTCCGTAGGTCAATGGCCTCAGAGCTGTCCAACGGTGCCTCGAACCGGATCAGGGCCAACTGCATGTTGTCGTTGTGCCCGGCCGGTTTGCGGGTGACCGCCTGGATGTGCCATACAAGGAGGCCGAACAAGAGGACAATGGTGACCAGCACGCCGAGGAGGATCTTCTTGAGCATGTTCATCGCGTTCGTTGCGCGGGCGGTTACCCGTTCGCGATGACATACGCGTGATGATCCGTGATCGGATCAGCATACCGGAGGATTTTCGGGGTCCTTACACGTTGCCGAGAAGCACCATGGCTTCCAGCGTAGGCGACGGCACGCCGCCTTCAGCTTCCAGCGTAACCGCGAATGCCTGGGCATCGGGGATGGATTTCATGCGCTGCACTTGGGCTGCGCCGTCCTTGCTGTCGAACATGCCGGCATCGATGGGCACTCCACCGGCCAAGGCCCAGAGCTGGTATTGTTTGCCTGCTGGTGGTTCAGGCAACGAGAGGACGTCCATGTACACGTCGTTGGTCTTCTCGTCCCAGAAGATGCGCGCCTTGGCGTCGAGCGTGGTGCCGACGCCGCCCAACGCCACCATGCGCTTGTGCGGGTCGAGCACCACGGCCAGTTGCGCGTTGCTGGCTTCCATGGCGGTGCGTTGCACTTCCATTTGTTCGGCCAGCACGGTGCGATCGTTCTGCATTACGGCTATCTGCTGTTCCATGGTGCCCACCTTGGAATACAACATCCAGTTGCCGATGCCGCTCACGAACAACGCTGCAACGCTGGCGGCTGCCAACCATTTCACGCTACCGCCGGAAGTCGCGGGCTTCATGCGAACCACGGTCGCCCTGTCCTTAGCCTCAATGGTGTTCATCACGGCCGCACGGGTGCGCAAAGGAGCCGGCTTCGCACTGTGTTCGGCCATGGCTTCCAGGGCGCGCTCAAGGCTGTCCAATTCGGCGCGCACCTCGGCATTCTCGCGGCGAAGCATCTCCACGAGCGCGGCTTCGCTTGCACTGGTCTGCCCCAGCACATGCGCCTCCAACAGGCCCGATGCTATGATCTCCGCGGCGGTCATGCCAGTTCCTTGAGTGCTTCCCTGAGTTCGAGCAGTGCAGTGCGCGTCCTGGACTTCACCGTGCCCAAGGCAATGCCCGTTGCATCGGCGATCTCCTGTTGCGAGTATCCTTGGTAGTAGGCGAGGTCGATCATCTCGCGCAGTTCGGGCTTCAACTTGCCAAGCACCTTATCGATCCCCAGGTTGTCCAGGCGGGCACGCTCTTCATCGCTGCCCAACCGATATACGTGTTTGTCCAGCGTGCGGATCGCTTCGCTGTTCTGGTACTGCTTGGTGCGCACGAGGTCGATGGCGGTGTTCCGTGCGATGTTCACCATCCAAGTGAAGGCGCGCCCCTTGGCCGCGTCGTAGCTGCGCGCGCTGCGCCAGATCTTCACGAAGGTGTCCTGCAACACTTCCTCCGCGTGCTCGCTACTGCCCACAATGCGCAGCACCACACCGTGGATGGCGGCGCTGTACTGGTCATAGAGCCTCCCGAAGGCGTCCTGGTCGCCTTGCTGCACTGCGGTCAGCAACACCCCGCCTTTATCGGCTTCCGGGTTCATGGGAGGGCGCCAATGTAGCGGCGACCGGTCCGAGCGCATGCATGGACCAAGGCTTCAACCGGCGAATTCCAGTACTACAACGGTGGCGTTGTGGAGCATGTGCAGCACCACGCCCACCCAGAGGTGGCCTTCGCGGGCGCGCACCCAACCGTAGAGCAGTCCGGCAAGCAGAAGCCAGTACATGCTCAGCATGCTGAAGTGCACGAAAGCGAACAGGATGCCCGTGACCATGATGGCCGCTTGGGTGCCGCTCAAGCGATCCAACTGAAGGAAGAGGATGCCGCGGAAAGCCAGCTCTTCGGTGAGCGCAGGGAACACAGCCGTTGACACGAGGGAAAGCGCTAGCGGGAACGGCGACCACAGGAAGATCGTCGAGTAGTCCTGGTCTTCGAGGTCGAATAGGTCTATGATCCACGGCATGGTGATCAGTACGAAGAGCGTCAACATGGCCTGCAAACCGAGGTACGATAGCGCACGCGGAACGGACAAGGCCTTCGGCTTCAGCGAAGCGAACAAGGTCCGTCCGAAGACCAGTGCCATGAAAACCACCAACAGGAAGAACCCGAGGTCGAAGGCCAGCACGGCTTTGTAGTCCTCCCAGATGCTGACGAAATAGCTTCCGAGGATGTACGCGGCTATCAGTCCGAAGGCGAGGAAGAACCGCTTGGTGTCCTTCCAGCCATCGCGCGTAGGCCTCGTCCCCACAGGACTTCCACAGGCCGAACAGAAAGAAACACCATCGCGCATGGGTGCACCGCACATAGCGCACGGTGCAGGTCCTTGTGGGGCCGGGTCGGCTTCCTCCATCACTTGCGTGTGGAGGTTACCGGCTGTTTCAACGCACGGAGCGCGTAGATCAGGGCCGAGATGACGATTACCTTCAGGATGATGCCGCTGAACAGGCTGGTCGGGTTTTCTATCGCCGCCAGCACGATGAGCAGCCCGTACAGCGAAAGCGCGGTGATGATCGCGGGAAGGGGCTTGTGCTTCGTCCAGAACGCCAAGCCGAGGAAAATGCCCGAGATGACCAAGCCGGTAACGATCAACACAGCACCTCCTGCAATGAGGTACGGGATCATGTTCAGCGCTGCAACGACGAACAGGGCGTGCCGCGCTTTGCGCACTTGTTCATCGGCCACGGTCTTGTTCCCCTTCTCCAATCCACGGTCGTAGATGAAGTTGCTGCGTTCCTGGTCCGAGCCATGCTGCGGGAAGCCGCACAACGCGCAGAACTTGTCCATTTGCCAGTTCCAAGGCTTGGCGCAATAGCCGCAATGGGCGGGCATGGTGGCCCCGGAAGTCGATGGTGCTGGGGAAGTGGTTTGCTGGTCCATGGTCCTGTTCGGTAGATCGTTTCCCATCACAGCGCTCCACGCGCTTTGATCTCCAGGTACTTATTGACGACGTTCACCGTGAGGTCCTGTGGCCGGGTGAGGATGCTGGCGATGCCATGGCCTTCGAGTTCCTTCACGATGAGGCGCTTCTCGTAAAGGTGCTTTTCCGTGATGGTGTGGGAGTAGAGTTCAACGGTGTTTGTCGGCCGCGCCTTCAGATCGTCCTCCAGTTCGGTGTTCTGGAAGAAGATGACCACGAGCAAGTGTGTTCGTGATAGCCGCTGCAGGAAGGTCAGCTGGCGCCGCAGCGCGTTCACGCTCTCGTAGTTCGTGAAGAGCAGAAGCAAGCTGCGTTGCGTGATGTTCACCTTCACGGTGGCGTACAGCGCCTCCATGTCGGTCTCCATGTGGTCGGTGCGCTGCGCGTAGAGCTGCTCCAGGATTTTCTCCATCTGGCCGCGTTGGCGGCTGGCCCGCAGCACGGTGTCCACCTTGTTGCTGAAGGTGATGAGCCCCGCCTTGTCTTCCTTGTGCATGGCGATGTTGCTGATCACCAAGCTGGCGTTGATGGCGTAGTCCAACAGGCTCAGGCCTTCGAACGGCATTTTCATCACGCGCCCCAGGTCGATGAGCGAGAAAACCTGTTGGCTCCGTTCGTCCTGATAGAGGTTCACCATCAAACGACCGCGCCGTGCGGTGGCTTTCCAGTTCACTGTGCGGCGGTCGTCGCCGGGTACGTATTCCTTGATGCGATCGAACTCAACGTGCTGCGCCAACCTTCGGATGCGCTTGATGCCCGCCATGGTGAGCTTGTCGCTGATGGCGAGCAGCTCGTACTTGCGCAGTTGAAGGAAGCTGGGGTACACGGCCACTTCCTTGCCGGCTTCAAGTACGAACCGGCGCTCGACCAGTCCGATGAGCACGCTCGTGAGCACGTTGATGGCGCCGTAGCCGTAAACCCCGCGCTTGACAGGTCGAACGGCATAGGGGAACCGGAGTTCACCGCCCGCGGCCAATGTGCCGCTGAACACCAGGTCGCGGCGTTGGAACTGCACCGGCAGTTCGTCCAGCACACGCACACGGACCGGCACACCGTAGCGGCTGCGCAAGTGGATCGTCACCGGGTTCTCGTCGCCGTTGCTCCACTTGGCATAGGTGTGCCTTTCGCCCACGATGCCGTTCCGCGCGCGATAGAGCACCAGCAGTTCCAGGCCCATGGCGATGAGCAGGCCGAGGCCCAGGGCCCGCGCAAGGCCGAAGAGCGGTGCGCTGAACCAGCCGGCAACGAACAGCCCCACCAGCAACCAGCCGATGATGAACCCGCGACGGGTGATGAAGAACGAACGCCAGAGACGTTTCACCGGGGCACTTCGATCTTTTGCACCAAGCGTTCGATGATGCTGTCAGGTGTGAGGCCTTCCATCTCGCGTTCGGGTGTGAGCATGATGCGATGGCGCAACACATGCGGCATCACGAAGCGGATGTCCTCCGGCGTCACGAAGTCGCGGCCGTCGATGGCGGCCGCGCTCTTTGCGCCCATGAGGATGGCCAATGATGCACGGGGGCTCGCACCGAGCATCAGTGCGTGGTCGTTGCGTGTCTGGTCCACCACGGCGGCTATGTACCGGATGAGCTTCTCCTCGCAACGCACCGCGCGCGCCAAACCACGGGCATGCTCCAACTCGGCAGGGGAGAGGACGGGCTCCACGGCCGCCGTGCTCAGGTGCTCGCTGCCGCTGCTGTAGCGCGTCAGGATGGCCGCTTCCTGGTCCACGGTAGGGTAGCCCACTTCGATCTTCATGAAGAAGCGGTCCAGCTGCGCTTCGGGCAGCCGGTACGTGCCTTCCTGCTCAATGGGGTTCTGCGTGGCCACGATCATGAACGGTTTGCCCATGATGTGCGTGCGGCCATCGGCGGTGATCTGCCGCTCCTCCATCACTTCAAAAAGCGCGGCCTGCGTCTTGGCCGGCGCACGGTTGATCTCGTCCACCAGCACGATGTTGCTGAAGATGGGCCCCGGCCGGAACTCGAATGCTGTGGTGCGCGGATCGAACACGCTGGTACCGATCACATCGCTGGGCATCAGGTCCGGGGTGAACTGGATGCGGCTGAAGTTGGTCTGCACTGCCTTGGCAAGCAGCTTCGCGGTGAGCGTCTTCGCCAGCCCGGGAGCACCCTCAATGAGCACGTGCCCATCGCTCAGCATGGCAATGAGGAGCAGGTCCATAATGCGCTCCTGCCCCACGATCACCTTGCGCACTTCCGCCCGCACCTTGCCTACGGCGCTTTGCAGTTCGCTCAGGGGAACGCTGGGGGTGTACTCGGTGGTGGAGGAAGAGACCACTGGCGGCGGGCCTTCCACGGTATTGGTGACGACTTGTCGTGGCAGTGGTGTGCCGGTGTTGGGGTCGGTGGGTTGCTGGTCTTGCATGGCGGTTCAAAGGCGTTGGCGGAGGCTGTGCAGGCGGTCGCTGAGCGCCAGCAATTGCCCCTCGTTGATGTTCGGGTTGTTCTCGATGCTCTCGAAGTACTTCAGTTGAGCGCCGAGTTCCACGATGGGAAGGCCGGTACGGCGCGCCAAATGGTTGGCGGTGCGTTCATCGTATGCGAACTGGCGGAGGTAAGCCCGTTGCCGCACATCTTCCTTGAAATGCGCGAGCATCTTGCGGGCCAGGTCCGCATGGTCACCCTTCTCGTAGTAGAGCCGGCCCAGAGTGCCCACGAAATCGCGCGAAGCGTTCTTCAATGGTGCCACGACGGGGATCGCTCGCTGCTCCCTTTTGGCGCGTATGAACACGTACACGATCAACAGGGCAAAGGCCAAGCGGTAGGCCCATTTCAGCGCGGGCTGATCCAGAACGTACTGAACAGGGGAGAGGCTTCCTTCGCGGCCCACCTTGTAGAATTCGTCCCAGAGCACCTTCTCCGCCGGTATCCAGCCAAGTGCAGCCTCGATGAAATCGTTGTTGTCGTCCTTCAGCAGATGGTAGTTGGTGAAGGCGCGTGGTGTGGTGCACAGGTAGAAGTGGCCGAGCCCGTGCCTGACGTGCACCATGGTGGCGCCTCCTTGGGCATTGCGGCAGACCACGGTGGTGCGGCTGCTGTCCAGGTCAGTGAAAACAAAGGGTGAGCCCAGCCGCGCCAAGCTGAACGTGCCACCAACGGCATCGCCACGCACGAAGTGGAGTTCGAGCGTATCGCTCCATCCTTGCCAGCGACGCTCGCCAGCAAGGCCCAAGGTGTCCATCAACTCGGTTCCCGGATCGTTCGCCGCAATAAAGACGTGATCGCCGCGCGCGGCCATATCAAGCAAGTACTCGAGGTCCACCCCATGCGGTTGGAAGCGGTGCGTGATGTACAGCTGGGCGGCGGGTTGCCACTCCTCGTAGTAGGCGGGCTCCCTATCGATGAAAGTCTCGTAGATGGTCTCCTGAACCGGTTCCACCTCATCAAAGAGATCGCCCAGACGGCCAAAGACCAATTGCCCACCGAACGGTTTGTCGTGGAACCGACTGAAACTGTCGCTCCAGTCCACGGGTTTGGGTGCCAGCGCTCCCAGTACGGCCGTGAGCACAACCAGCCCGACGAGCACCCACGCCAGCAGTTTCTCCTTTTTCGTCATGCGGCGCGGCGGTTACGGAAGTCCTGGAAGCCTGCGCTCAGTCGTTCGTACTGGTTGCGGTCAAGCAGCGCCTCGCCGTACCACACCCACTTGAAGATGAACGAAAGCCGGGCGAAACGTTGTCGCTGGTCTTCCTCGCGCAACAGGTCCTGGTAATCGCGGTCTGTGCGCTCAGGCTTCCACTCAATGGCGCCTGTATCGACCAGATGACGCAGCACGAGGAGGTACTGCAAGCGAAGTGCACGGCGCCATTCACCAGCCTGTTCGGCCGCGGCCAGCTGCTGGGGCAGGTCGTCGGCGGTGATGTCTTCCTCCAGTGTCCGCACCGAGCCGATCACAGCTGGCGCCTTGCCGAAGACCGCACTGAACATCCGCTTGCGCATGTGCCAAGCAACCAGCACAAGGGCCGCTCCGCAGATCAGCAACCAGATGTTGTCCCAGAACCAGTACTCAACATCCCAGCCGGTTGCATCCTCCAGCCAATTGAACAGACCGCTGAACCAGTCCTTCACCCACTCCCAGAAGTGGTCCCACCAGTTTGGGGCTTCACGCACATCGCGTTCGTACTGGTAGCGTTCCTGGGCGCGCAGCGCTGCGAGTTCGGCATCATCGAAGACCATCGCCTCGTGCTCCGGCAGCAGTGTGTCGATCCCCGCCCACTCACTGGCGCATGTATCCCCGCTCGCGGCATCCTGCTCCATGAGGATGGCGTTCACCAAGCTGTCCACCGTGCCCTGCTGTGCAGCGCATGGCCTGGCCAGCACGACCACAGCGAACACTATGTATGAACGCAGGAACAAGCCGATCAGACGGTGCCGAGGTTCTGCAAGCGGTCCTGCAGGCCTTTGCCTTCGAACTGCTCCACGAGGTTGTAATACTGCAGTCCTAGGCTCACGCGGAACAACGGGATCAGAAAGAACGACACTACGATCAGAACGATGTACCCGATACCGCCGATGATCGCTGCGACGATCGGGAACTCTCCACCTTGCATTCCAGCGATGAAAGAGAAGATGGCAACGAAGTAGAACGGCAGAAAGCACGCCATTTGAATGGCACCGATGATGAGGGACATCACGAAAACCAGCCCGAGCGTTCCCCAGAAACTTTTGTGCACCAGCTTGAAGCTGCGCCCCATCGAGCCTGTAGCTCCCAGCCGTTCCTCACCATGCGTGATCGGCGAAAGTATGAAGGCAATGGCGATCCAGATGCCCGGCAGGTAACAGAGAACGGCTCCCACTATGGTAGCTATACCTGTCAAGAACTGAATGCCGAGGTAGCTCCAGAACTGCGTATGGCACCGGTGCCGAAGCTCGGCCGTTGACATGCCCGCATGCTCACCGCGTTCATATGCCCGGAAATACTCGTGGGTCAGGGCTTCCATCATAACACCGGCATAGACGAACAGAACGAACACCAGCACGATGGCCAGTACACCGAAAAGCGAACCGAAGACCGCTTCCGGACCTTCGCCGCCGCCACTTGCAACAGTGGTGTAGGCCAAATACCCCATGCCGCCCATCAGCGCCAAGCCGACGAGCATGGGCAAAAGGCTTACGCCCGCGAGCGCTTTCATGATCGGCTTCCAGTTCTGCCGCATGAAAGCAAAGGAGTCGCTGATGGTCTGGCCGAAATCGCGGCGCTGGCGAAGGACAACAGGAGGACGGGTGTTCATCGGTAGTGTAGGGTTTGATGGCGTTCAAAGATGATCGAGGCAGGCCAAATCAACCATTCGCCGCCAACCCGCCGATCTCCGCATCTACGCAACAGTGTCGAAACCTGCTAACTTCTCCTTCAGGCCAACACCCTGGCTGCGCTCCACAATGCTGAAGTAGCGCAGGGAAATAGCCACCACCACAACAGTGTGCACCACCTCTTGCAGGATCCCCGCAATCGAAGTCCACGCTGAGCTGATAACCACTTTCCACATCGGCAGGTCAGGAGAGCCATCGAATCCGGGCTGCCAGAATTCCTCGATCCCACTGAACAACAACGCCGGGAGGTTGAAGGCCAAACTGAGCAGGTAACTAACGACCACGAGCGAGGTGCAAAGACCGAGCAAAGGCCAAAAGCCTGAGTGCGCCAAGGAAACGCTCCGGCCGATCGCATTGCCCACCCCTGACCGCTCGACGGTGAAGACCACCCCTGTCAGGACGAAGATGTTCAGCAAATAGAGCCCGGGAAGGATGCATAAAAAGGCCCCTAGAATGCCGAGCCCCCACGTAAAGACCAGTATGACCAAGTAGGGCAGGAAGCCCCTAAGGCTGGTCACCAGCAGGTCGCTGGTCGTCAGTGTGCGATGTTCTTTGAGGAGGTATGCCCTCAAGTACTGCAGTGTAACGCAGTTCACCAGAGCACGTCCAATGGCGAACGGTATGTACATGATCCCCACGGTGGACCAGATCTCTCTGTTCACTGCCCAGATGTCAGTCGGCGCTGGGTCACTCGGATAGAGCAGCATCCACCCGTTCACGGCTCCGTAAAGGACCATGGGCACAATGGCGATAAGAACCACCGCACGCACCAGAACTGCACCGTTCTGCCTGACGAACGCAATGGCATCGCCAAGGGTCTGCTCAAAGTCGCGCACTTGGCGCAACTGCACGGGTGCGGCGTTCGACATGGTAGGGGTGGATGACGAAATACCACAGGATGAAGGCGGCCGAGAGGCTGATGATGGTGATGCTCACCCAGTCGTTCATCACCGGGGCATGGCGCGTGACGAAACTCTCGAGGAAACCGGCCAAAATGAAGATGGGCACCAGGCCCATGACCACCTTAAGGCCAAGCTTGGCGCCCCGCAGGAAGCTCTCCATGCGGGTGTGCGTGCCGGGGAATATCATGCCGTTGCCGAGCGTGATGCCCGCAGCTCCGGCGATCATCAGCGCGCTCAGTTCCAATGTGCCGTGCACCATGATGGTGAGGATGCTCACATGCCCAACACCCTCGCTGAACATCATGCCGATGAACGAGCCGATGCGGATGCCTTCACGCCAAAGCAGGAAACCCGGAGCGAACGAGGTGAACAAGCCCAGCGCGAACATGAACATGGATACCCGGATGTTGTTCACCGTGATGAACATGAACATGTCGCCTTGGTCCATCGAACCATACACGTCCATGGGCCGTCCGTTGCGGATGTTCTCCAGGGTCATGTTCACGTATTCATCGCCCATCATCAGCCTAACGAACGTGAAATCGTGGAAGACGCTCAGGACGCCGACGCCCAGAAAGACCAGGAAGATGACCGCCGACACCAGAAGCTGCGGTCTTGTTGCTGCCATCGCCAGAGGTACCTCTTCCTTCCAGAACCGAAGGAACCTGTTGCGGTCGGTGCGCTCGTTCCGGTGCAGCATTTGGTGCACTCGCGCGCTCACGCCGTTCAGGTAACTGGTTACGTTGCTGTTCGGGTAGAACGTCCGCGCGTAGCTCAGGTCGTCGGTCAACTCGACGTACAGGTCGTTCGCCTCGTCCGCACTGAGCCTGTCCAGGCCTTCGGCAGCCTTTTCCAGACGCTGCCACTTGGTCTTGTTGCGGTTGATGAAAGCAGCCTCGCGCATTGGGGTGGGGTGAACATAACGGGTTGCAGGATATGGTCATCGCGGCAGATATGGCAACAACTGGTACGTAGGGCCTTCAAGCTACCTTGCACCCGTGGCGCTGGCGCATCTTTCCCTGCTCAACTTCCGCAACCACCGCGAGGCCTCCATCGACCTGGGTCCGCAGGTGAACTGCTTCACCGGTCCGAACGGTGTCGGCAAGACCAACTTGCTCGATGCCGTGCACTACCTCAGCCTGTGCAAGAGCTACTTCGAACCGGTGGACATGCACAACATCCTGCACGGCGAAGACTGGTTCATGGTGAAGGGAAGCGTGCTGGCCGGTGAGCAGCAGGACGAGCTCTCCTGCAGCGTGCGCAAGGGCCAGCGCAAGGTGTTCACCCGTAACCGGAAAGAGTACGATCGCCTGGCAGACCACGTCGGCAAGCTGCCCGTGGTGATGATCACACCGTACGACGGCCAGTTGGTGCTGGATGGCAGCGAGGTGCGCCGTCGGTTCCTGGACGGTCTGATCGCCCAGTTCGACCGCGAGTACCTGGATGCATTGCTGCGCTACAACCGCGCGTTGGCCCACCGCAATCTCCTGCTCAAGAACAGCGGCAGGCGAGGAGTGAGCCGTGAAGAGCTCGAACCATGGGACGAGCAACTGGTGCTTCATGGCGAAGCGGTGCACGCTGAACGCAAGGTCTTCATGGACCAGTTGGTGCCCAGGCTGGCCAAGCACTACACCGGAATCAGCGGTGGGCACGAGGAGGTGGGCTTGGGCTACAAGAGCGAATTGCTGGAACGCAGCATGCGCGAACTGCTTTCACAGTCATGGGACCGCGACTTGGCGGCGCAGCACACAACGGTCGGTATCCATCGCGATGACCTGCTCTTCACCATAGGGGAGCAGCCGCTCAAGCGCCACGGCTCGCAAGGCCAGCAGAAGACCTTCCTGATCGCCCTCAAACTAGCGCAGTTCGACCTCACGGCCGATCGCACCGGTGCCAAGCCGATCCTGTTGCTGGATGACATCTTCGACAAGATCGACCCCCAACGGATGCGCCACCTTCTGGCGTTGCTCGGCGGCGGTGGGTTCGCCCAAGTGCTTATTACCGATACCGACGCGACGCGCCTGCACAAAGTCCTCGATGGACTGGGCCTCGATGTGCGCTTCTTCGCCATGGACCAACACCAGGTAAGCCGTGAAAAGGCAGAACGATCAGTCGCTGGGTGACGCCCTGCGCGGCATGGCCAACGAACTTGGCTTACGTCCCAAGCTTGATGAGCTGGATGCCATCAGCGCATGGGACCATGTGGCCGGTGGCATGATCGCCAAGCACACCCGGAGCATCAAACTCCGCAGCAACAGGCTCTACATCGCCGTTGACAGCGCGCCGCTGAAGCAAGAGCTGAGCTATCGCAAGGAGGATCTCGTTGCACGCCTCAACGAGCGGCTGGGGCGCACGGTGGTGGAGCAGATCGTGCTCACCTGAGCTATGGTGAGGCTGGCGGTATGTCCTTACCGGCTTCTGTTCAAGCACCCGTTCGGTACGGCGCACGGTATTCGGACCGGTACGGACAGTGTATTTGTGCGGTTGGAACAGGACGGGGTTTTCGGCTACGGTGAAGCCACCATGCCACCATACGTTGCCGAAAACCAACGTACTGTGTTGGACCGGTTGGCCGCGTGGTCGGGGTTGCAGTTGTCGCTTCCGAACGATCTAGGCAAGGCGCTAGCTCAAATAGACCACTGGATCACAGAGGCTCCCAGTGCGCGCGCGGCACTCAGTATGGCGCTCGTCGACCTCGCCGGAAAACTGACCAGCCAGCCTGCTTGGCAACTGTTGGAAGCGCCTGTACCGCAAGGCGGGCGGATGATGATGACCTTGGGGCTCTGTGACCTGAGCGAAATCCCATCACGCTTGGAGGAACTGCCTCCAGTGGAAGTCCTGAAGGTGAAGTTGAACGGTGAGAACGACGTGGACCGCCTTCAAGCGGTGGTTCGGGATTGGACGAGGGCGTTGTTCCTGGATGTGAACCAAGGTTGGAAGACAAACGCACAGGCCGAAGACGTTCTGGGCTTTATCAATGGCTGTAAAGTGCTTGGCGTTGAGCAACCTTATGAAAAGAATGACCTTGCACTGAACGGGTGGCTTCAGAGCCGGACCGAACTTGTGGTCTTCGCGGACGAAACGGTGCAGGGTCCAGCGGACGTCCGAGATAAGGGTGCCGGGTTCAACGGTGTGAACATCAAGCTGCAGAAGTGCGGTGGGCCTGACGTGGCGCGGGCAATGGCGAAGGAGATCCTGGGTTTGGGCAAACAGGTGATGCTTGGAAGCATGAGCGAGAGTTCCCTTGGCTGCACGGCTGCGGCGCATCTGAGCGGCCTCGTCGGCTTGCTGGACTTGGATGGGCCATGGCTGATCGGAAACGACCCGTTCGTTGGACTTGAACTGTACCAAGGGTCGGTCAAGATGCCTGATCGGCCCGGACTTGGAACGGAGCTCACGGCTGACTTGAGATTCGCTCCATACGGCGCATAATTTATATTATGTTAATCATGCTCAGTCTGACGATCAGTCCGTCCATCCGTCTTGTCCATTGTTCGCATCCCTGCATTCGACCCAGTTTGCCATGGACGCTTAACCCAAAAGCAGCGAGGCCGCCCCTTTCGGAGCGGCCTCGGTCTTGTCCGTTGAGCGGTTCTAGAACTTGTAGGTCAGCCCCAGACCAAAGGCCTCTTTGAACTGGGTGGTCGGCCCAACCTTGGCAACCCCATCCTCCGTCCGGGCAATGTCGATATCGTGATCGTACAGCAGGATCGTGTTCAGGTTGGCCGCGAACCAGTCGTTCACCTTGAAGGTCCACATCGTTTCCCAGATCACGTCAACGTTCTGTGGTTCGCGCAGGTAGTTGCTGAAGAGCTCCAAGCGCGTGAAGAAGTTGATGTTCTTGGCCAGCTCCTTCTTGTATTGCGCGTTCAGGTATCCCCCGAATTGGAAGTCCACGTTCTCGCCGGCCGAAATGACCTTCCCGGCAGTATCGCGCACGGCGGCTTCCACCCCGAAAGCACCGGCATCGGCCAGATCCTGGTCCAGCACCACAACAGCGCGGGCCATGGCCGGGCTCACGAACAGGCTGAAGTTGTCGTTGGGCTTGTAGTCGAAGCCTACGCCCAGGAGAAAGTAACCTGGCGCCATGAACTTGGAGATAGCGATGGAATCGTCCACCGTTTTGAAGCCCTCCGCGAATTGGCTGCGGAACTGGAACAGTGTGCTGAAATACAGCGACTTCTTCAATTGGTAGCCCCATTTGCTGTTCAGTTCGAGCCGGTCATCGGTCTTGAAGGTGCGTTTACCCTCTTGGGCAAGGAGGCCGTACGCAAGGGCAACGCTATTGTCCCAGTAGGTGCGCCCTTTATGGCGGTTGGCAAAGGCGTTGAACAGGCCGATACCGCTTACGCTGCTAGCACCACCACCCGACCAATTGACCAGTTGCACTTGGCTGAAGTTGAGGCTCGCAACCCCGCCGGTCGTCCAGATCTTGCCGGTCGTATCGGAAGCTGAGCGGGTTTGCATCTGCCCCATTTGGGTGCCCTGTTCAACTTGGGCCGAGGACGTCACGAAAACGAGGCCCAAGGCCCCAAAGAGGATGGTTCTTTTCACGGAGGTAAGTGGGTTATTGGTGGTCTGGAGGTTCAGGGGTGGTTGTGGAGGATCATCTCGCGCTGCGGGCCTTTGATGCCAGCAGAAATGAGGGCTTCACGACCAGCTTCATAGACGCCGAAGTAAACATCCCAGTAATGATCGGGATGGCACCATGGTCGAACTGCCAGCTCCACCCCGTCCTGATTGATCTTCCCAATGGTGACCCCCGGTGCAGGCTCAGCAAGGACTTGCGGATGGTTGCGCATCGCTTGGGTAAGCACATCGCGAGTTTGGGCAATGGACATTCCGTGGCCAATGCCGAAAGTCAGGTCCACGCGCATGCGACCGTCGGCGCTATAGTTGATGATGTTGCCGTTGGCCATTGGGCCATTGGGTATGATGGCCGTTTTGTTTTCCGGCGTGAGCAGCACGGTGGTGAAGATCTGTATCTCCTTCACATGGCCCGTAACGCCCTGGGCCTCGATGAGGTCCCCGACTTTGTAGGGCCTGAACAGCAGGATCAGCGTTCCACCGGCAAAGTTGGCCAGTGTGCCTTGCAGCGCCAACCCGACCGCGAGGCCGGCGGCGCCAATGATCGCCACGAAGCTGGTGGTCTCCACTCCCAGCATCTGGATCACCGTGATGAAGAGCAGCACCCGCAGCGCGATGGTGACCAAACTCCTCAGGAATCGATGCAGCGTGGGTTCCACTTCCCTTTGCTGCATGGTCCTGTCGAGCAACCGGGCAAATAGCTTTATCAGCAGGTGGCCCGCCCAAAGGACCACCAACGCCATGACCACTGTGGGGCCATAGTCCAACACCAATTGCCAGCCTTTGGCGGTCCAGTCATTCACCTTGTCCATGTGTTCGTTCATGCCGGTCTTTTTTGGGCGCTATACCTCCACGTCGGTGCTGAGTACCTCAATGCGTTCCGTCATCAACTGGCGTGTGGGCAACAAAACCACTCTGTCCCCGGTGTTCAAAGCGATGTTCACGCTGTCGATCCGTTCGATGATGCCTTCATCACTCCCGATCCGCAGGCGCATGCCCGGCTTGAAGCGCTCTTTGGCGTAGTAGCTGCCCAGGATGTTCGAGAGGATGTCCCGCGATGCTATTCCGTAGGCCACACTGAAAGCGACCAATATGCCGCCGGTCAGCAACAAGATGTTCGAGGTGATCAAGGTGGTGTCCACGCCTGCCATGTTCAGCGCAGTTATGGACATGAACAGCACGATAACACCAAAGAAGATCCTGCCCAGGATCTTGCCCCCGATGAGGCCAACGGAACCACTGAGCCTAATAGCAAGGTCCTGAACGCGTTCGCCGAGCCAGACACCAAAGACGAAGATCCCGACCGATGTCAAAAGGATCGGCAGGTAGTTGAAGAACCGATGGACGGCCTCCGTAACGAATGCGAGGTCCATGACCTGCGCAGAGGCCAGGATGAAGAACAACTGAATGAGCCAGTACACCAGCGTGCCGGCAACGACCGCCATACCGCCCAAACGGCCAAAGACGCGCTCCAGACCGCTGCGTTCGGCGGCTCCTTGGAGGCCCGTTCGTTGAACAAGCCGGTGTATCAGTTTGCGCACTGCCCTGGCCAATCCCCAACCGATCAACAGCAACAGGAGCCCCGCACCAATGGAAGGTAGGGTTTGGAGGATGCCGCCGACGTAGCTGCGGAAGGCGCCGGTGAGTTGGTCGTAGAAGAAGTTGAAGTCCATGCTTGAGTGGGGAATTGTCAGGGTTTCTTGTTGGCACGTCGGCGACCATCGCTACCGATGATCCGCACATTGTTGAAGAGGGTTGCTGCGTAGTCGGCCATGAACAACTGCGCGAACCGCATCAATAGCATGACGAATTTCACGCTTCCGACCACTTCATTGCGCAGTTCCGGCGGTGGTTCATCCGTTGACCGGATGAGCTTGAACGGATTGGTGCTCATGGCTCTTCCGGATAGAGTTCCTTGTATTTCGCCAACGCCCTTTCCCGGGCCCTAAGGAGGCGCATCTTCACCGCGCTCTCGCCCAAGGCCAGGGTCGTTTGGATCTCTGCTATGGGCAGATCGTCGTCGTACTTCATCAGAAGCAGGGCCCTGTCGAGCGGGTCGATGGCGTGCAGCACCTTGTCCAGCCGCTCCGCGCGCATCGACAAAAGGACCGCCTCGCTCACGCCGTCATCAGGGGCAGCCATCGTGGTGCGCTCATCAATGTCCTCTTCCTTGTGGCGCTGGCTCTTCCGCAAAGAGTCAAGGCAGTAGTTGTACGTGACACTGTAAACCCATGTGCCGAACTTGCTCTTATGATCGAACTTGGTGAGGTTCACGAAGATCTTCAGGAAGATGTCGTGCGTGAGATCCTTGGCAAGGTCCCTGTCCCTGGTCATGCCCACGCACTTCTGGAAGACCTTGGCAGTGTACCGGTCGTACAGCACGGCAAAGCGGTCTGCGTCCATTTGGCGCTGTAGTTCAAGAACCAGCTCCTCGTCGGTGAGGGCCGAACTGTCCTTAGGCTTCTTCCGGAACAAGGCTGGTCGTGTGGGCGGCCTTCAGACGGACCAGCCCTTGAGAGGTCACAAGTGATTTCAGCAGGAGCAGAGGAAGGCCCGGTCCTCGGTTTTGATGATGCAACCAATGATGCACTGGATGGCCAGTGATGCAATGAGGGTGCGCCGGATCATAAAGCGGGAAAATGAACGGCCGCCGATCGCGCGGCGGCCGTCTGTGGGCATTACTGGATTCGAACCAGTGACCCCTACTCTGTCAAAGTAGTGCTCTGAACCAGCTGAGCTAAATGCCCTCAATACCTCCCTCTTTCAGAAGGGCTGCGAATGTAGCCTTATATGCGAAAGCAGCGTCTTGGGAACTGGACGATCGGGCTGTCCTCTGTCATGATCAACCTCATTCGTTGTCCGGGGTAGGTTTGTCTTGGTCGCGTATTGGTCCCAATGCGGAACGACCAGGATCAACGCGCTTGCATTCTTCAACCAACGGCCCTGTCCTGAACGCTTGGAACCCGCGCCGAACGTGCATTCCAGCACTTAACACGAATTAACCGGAGCGCGCTGGTGGAGGGAAAGACGGGCATGGACTTTTGCGTTCATCTTCGCGACCCCGAAACCGGAAACGACCATGCACACAGAGCCCGGGCAACCCCTCACCACCCCGCTTGCTGAGGCACCAACAACCCACAGCGCCGAAGGGATCAGGCTGTTGAACGAACGCATTCAGCAGGCCAGCGCGTTCGTTGACCTCATCGATCGAGAGATGTCCAAGACCATCGTTGGCCAAAAGGACATGGTGCAGAAGCTGATGGTGGCCCTGCTGGCCGACGGGCATATCCTGCTGGAAGGCGTACCAGGTTTGGCGAAGACCCTTGCCATCAAGGCACTGGCACAATCCATCGATGTGGCGTTCAGCCGCATCCAGTTCACCCCCGACTTGTTGCCGGCCGACGTCATCGGAACAATGATCTATAGCCAGAGGAACGAGGAGTTCACCGTGAAAAAAGGGCCGGTGTTCAGCAACTTCATTCTGGCCGATGAGATCAACCGTGCGCCGGCAAAGGTCCAAAGCGCATTGCTTGAGGCCATGCAGGAACGTCAGGTGACCATTGGGCAACAGACGTTCAAGTTGGCTGAGCCATTCTTGGTGCTCGCCACCATGAACCCCATTGAGCAAGAAGGCACCTATCCCCTGCCCGAGGCCCAGACCGACCGCTTCATGCTGAAGGTGGTATTGGACTACCCCCGCAAGGAAGAGGAAAAGCTCATCATCCGCCAGAACGTGCGACCGGAGGGCATGGGGCGTCCGGAGCGTGTGGTGGGGCCGCAGGACATTGTGAACGCCCGCAGGCTTGTGCGTGAGGTGTACATGGACGAGAAGATCGAGCAGTACATCGTCGACATCGTTTTTGCAACACGGAACCCTGAGCAGTACAAGCTCAACGACCTGGCCTCACTCATCAGCTTCGGTGGAAGTCCGCGCGCCAGCATCAATCTTGCTTTGGGCGCCAAGGCTTACGCCTTCACCAAGCGACGTGGCTATGTGATCCCGGAGGACGTACGCGCCGTGTGTGCCGATGTGCTCCGGCACCGTATCGGGCTCACTTATGAGGCCGAGGCCGAGAACGTTTCCGTGAAAGAGATCATTGACCGTGTGCTGAACACGGTGGAAGTTCCCTGATCCGGCATGATGTACTGATGCGGCCATGGGCGCACAGGTACGTGAACACGCGGGCGTATGAGCACTTCGCAACACACCAAGGACCTTCTCAAGAAGGTGCACCGCATCGAGCTGAAGACACGCGGCTTGAGCGAACAGATCTTCGGTGGAGAGTACCACAGCGCGTTCAAGGGCCGTGGCATGACCTTCAGCGAGGTGCGCGAGTACACGCACGGTGATGAGGTGCGCACCATCGATTGGAACGTGACGGCCCGTTTCGGGCACCCTTTCGTGAAGGTGTTCGAGGAGGAACGCGAACTGACCGTGATGCTACTGGCCGATGTGAGCGGCAGCGGTGAGTTCGGCACCGTGAACATGCTCAAGCGGGAGCTGATCACGGAAGCCTGCGCCACCATCGCCTTCAGCGCCATCAAGAACAACGACAAGGTCGGGCTCATTCTCTTCACCGATCAAGTGGAATTGTTCATCCCCCCGAAAAAGGGGCGCAGCCACATCCTTCGGATCATCCGGGAGCTGCTGGAGTTCCGCCCCAAGGGCAAAAGGACCAACATCGCTGAGGCGTTGCGCTACTTGAACAACGTGATCAAGAAGCGC
The DNA here is from genome assembly GCA_016699575.1 of Flavobacteriales bacterium. Lineage (NCBI taxonomy): Bacteria > Pseudomonadati > Bacteroidota > Flavobacteriia > Flavobacteriales > Flavobacteriales bacterium. Next base: position 4,004,542 of record CP064979.1, read on the forward strand.
AGCATCGCCTTCCTCATCAGCGATCTGATGGACAGCGGTTACCAGGATGCGTTGAAGATCGCCAACCGCAAGCACGACATCGTGGCGTTGCGCACCTCGGACCCCCGCGAGGAAGAGCTGCCCAACGTGGGCATCGTGCAGTTCTGCGATCCGGAGACCGGCGAAACGCGTTTCGTGGATACCGGAAGCCCCATAGTGCGCCGGGCCTATCGTGCAGAAGCCTTGAAGCTTCAAGCACGGACCAAGGAAGCCCTGCGGAAGTCGGGCGTGGACCACACCGTGATCACCACGCGCGACGGCTACGTGAAACCGCTCATGAACCTGTTCCGCCAACGCGACGCACGATGAGGGAGTGGTGTTCCGTGCTATTTGCGTTGCCCGCGCTGGTCTTTGGTCAGCAAGCCAGCCCGGTTGCGGAGCTCGACACGAACCTTATCCGCATCGGAGAGCAGGTACAATTGACCATACGTGTCGATCTGCCCAAGGGCGCCGACTTCCAATGGCCAGCGCTCGCCGACACCCTGCCGCAGCGCATGGAAGTGGTGCGAGATGCCGGAACCGATACCGTGCTGGGCGGTGCCGACGGTAGCATATCGCTGCGACGGAAGATCGTCATCACGTCCTTTGACAGTGGCACCTGGGCGATAGAGCCCATCCGGATGGTCGTGAACGGCGACAGTGTGGAGACCAACGCGCTGGCACTGCAAGTGGCCACCGTGCAAGTGGATACGACCCAGGCCATTAGAGACATCAAGGGCATATATGAGGTTGCACCGGACCGTTGGGCATGGCTCAGGAAGAACTGGCCTTGGCTCGCCGGTGGCGCCGCCGTGCTGTTGGCCGTGCTTGGCTTCGTCCTTTGGTTCTCCAAGCGCAAGAAGCCGGAGTTGGTTACCCCGCCATCGCCCGTGTTGCCGTTGCACGTGCGCATGCGATCTGCGCTTGAAGAGGTTGAACGCAAACGTTTGTGGCAGCAAGGGCTGCACAAGCAATACCACACGGAAGTCACGGACATCCTGCGGCACTTCGTGGAGGAGCGCTTCGGCACACCCGCACTCGAGAAAACGAGTGACGAATTGTTGCAGGAACTCAAACTGAGCAGCATGAGCGCTGAGCAGCGCGGGAAACTCGGCAACATGCTCCATTTGAGCGACCTTGTGAAGTTCGCGAAGCTGACACCGGCTCCCAGCGAGAACGAGCAGTTGATGGCCTCGGCACTGCGCATGGTCGAAGACCACGCTGTCATCGACAACCCACAACCCCAGAGCGGCCATGCGCGTTGACCGGGAGTTCTGGGTGCTGTTGGGATGGTTGTTGGCTGCATGTGCGGCGGTAGTGGGAGTAGCTGTCTACTTGTATCCCCGTTTCGAATGGGCTTCGCTCCGGGCGGGTTGGGCCGCTGTCGGCCTGATCATGGTCATGGCTTGGTGGTTGTTCCGCCGCAACCGCCGCAGGCCTGCCGTGTACTTGAGCACGATGCCGGCGTTGAACGTTTCCGGCGGTGGTGCCCTCCCCTATTTGCGCCATTTGCCCCCGGCGCTTTCGGTCGTCGGCCTGGGGCTCTTCATCCTGGCTTTGGCACGGCCCCAATTGCAGAACAGCTGGCAAGATGAAACGGTGGACGGCATCGACATCATCATCGCAATGGACTTCAGCGCGAGCATGTTGGCGCGCGACCTGAAACCCGACCGGCTATCGGCTGCGAAGAACGTGGGCATGCGCTTCATCGACGACCGCCCCAACGATCGCATGGGGCTGGTGGTGTACGAAGGCGAAGCTTACACGCAGTGTCCGTTGACCACGGATCACCAGGTCCTGAAAGACCTGTTCGCGCAAGCGAAGTCAGGCAACATTGAAGGCGGTACGGCGGTGGGTATGGGCTTGGCCACTGCAGTGAACCGCCTTCGCGACAGCGATGCGAAGAGCAAGGTTGTGATCCTGCTCACGGACGGCGTGAACAACGCCGGTTCGGTGCAGCCGCTTGACGCCGCGCAGATCGCCCGGCAATACGGGGTGCGCGTTTACACGATCGGTGTTGGCTCGCGCGGCAAAGCGTTGAGCCCGGTAGCCGTTCGCCCGGACGGCACCTACCACTATGACATGGTGCCTGTGGAGATCGATGAGCGCTCGCTGGAAGGCATTGCCGAGGCAACGGGCGGCAAGTGTTTCCGGGCAACTGATGAACGGAAGTTGGCCGCGGTGTACAGCGAGATCGATCGCATGGAGAAGAACCGCCGCAAAGTGACGGAGCACAGCCGTCGCAGCGAAGAGTATGCACCGCTCTTGCTCTGGGGCTGCGGTTTGCTGTTGGGTGCGTTGCTGCTCGACCTTACCCTTTTACGGTCCATGCCATGAGGTACCAGGCACGCTACAGTGTTGAAGGCATGGGCCTGGTGCTTTTGTTGCTGGAGTTAGCTTTCTGGGGAACGGTGATACCGGTCTATTTGCTCATCGACCAATTGGTCCCACCGTTCAAACTGGCCAGGCCTGAATACCTGCCCTTGCAGTTGATCGGACCGGTGCTCGTGCTGCTCTTCCTCCTGAACATCGGTTGGCGCAACCGGGCCATACGCCGCTTCGGCGAGGCTGGACTTGTCGCGCGTTTGGCCCCGGGCCTCAGCAGCGTCCGTAGTGCGGTGAAGTTCATCCTGCTGCGCTTCGGGCTTGCTTGGACGGCCTTCGCCCTCTGCGGTCCGCAGCTCGCCGAAAGGCAAGAAGAAGTGAAGACCAAGGGTGTTGACGTCATCGTTGCGTTGGACGTGAGCAACAGCATGCTTGCCATGGACAAAGGCTTCGGTGTGAGCCGTATGCAACTAGCCACGCGCGCTCTGGAACAGCTCATCAACCAGTTGCGCGGTGATAGGCTCGGCATCGTGGTGTTCGCCGGACAAGCCTTCACGCAATTGCCGCTCACCAGCGATGCCAGTGCTGCGCGGCTCTTCTTGGGCAGCATAGGGCCGGACATCGTTCCTGTGCAGGGTACGGCCATTGGTGCGGCCATCCGCCAGGCGCAGCAAGGATTCGACCCGAACGGCAAGGGCGGGCGGACCATCATCATCATCACGGACGGAGAGAACCACGAGGATGATGCCGTAGCAGCCGCGCGTGAAGCCGCTTCCGCAGGAATAACCGTCAACGCGGTGGGCATGGGATCCCCTTCCGGAACGCCGATCCCTGTCCGGGCCGATCACCCCGAGGACGGCTTCAGGAAGGACAAGGAAGGCAATACCGTTATGAGCAAGCTGAACGTTGGCATGTTGCAGGAGATCGTGGCGGCAGGCAACGGCGCCTTCGTGCAAGCCACACCACAACGCACCGGTGTTGCTCAGCTCGTCGAGGACTTGCGCAACATGGAACAAACCGACCGGGGTGCCATGATGTTCACCGGCCACGAAGACCACTATCAATGGTTCCTGGCGGTCGGCATGCTGCTCATCTTCGCTGCGCTGCTCACGGGCGAGCGCAGCTTCATCCTTCGCTCCTTCAACGCATGACGTTCCGAACGTTCCTTGTCCTCGTGATGTCGTCGGCCCTGCTTGGCGTCTCGGCGCAGGACAGCACGCAAACCGCCGAACAGGCGCTGCGCCAAGGCAACCAGCGTTATGCGAAGGAGGACGCGAAAGGTGCTGCTGAGGCCTACATGAAGGCGGTGGAGGCCGCACCGAAGGACGTGCGCGCCCAATACAACCTTGGCAACGCGCAGTACAAGCAGGAGCAGTACGCCGATGCCGTGAAGCAGTATTCCACAGCGGCTGCGTTGGCCACCGACCCGAAAGAGCAGGCCCGTGCAAACCACAATCTTGGCAATGCGCACCTCAAAGCGCAGAAGCCGAAGGAAGCCATCGACGCCTACAAGAAAGCCCTCCGCCAGAATCCCCAAGACGAGGACACGCGCTACAACCTTGCCTACGCCCAGCGCATGCTGAAGCAACAAGAGCACCAGCAGAAGCAAGACGAAAAGAAGGACGATCAGGAGAAGAAGGACGAGGAAAAGCAGGAACAGGAGAAGAAAGACGAAGGGAAAAACGAGGATGAGCAAAAGGACGGACAACAGCAGGAACAACCGGAACCCAAGGACGGTGAGCAGCAACAGCAGCAACCCGGCCAGATGAGCAAACAGGACGCTGAACGGATGCTGGATGCGTTGAACCGCCAGGAGAAGAAAACCCAGGACAAAGTGCGGCAGAAGATGCGTGCCGTAGTGCGCGTACCCATTGAAAAGGAATGGTGATGAAACGCGTTCTGCTCCTCTTGTCATTCCTGGCCGTTGTGCTCGTCGCGTCGGCACAGGAGATCACCTTCGAGGCGACCGTGGACCGGAACACCGTGGCCGCAGGCGATCGGTTCCGCTACACCCTCACCTTGTCCAACGCCGATGGACAGATCACGCCGCCCAACTGGGGCGCTTTCAGGCAGGCCGGTGGTGCAAGCCAGAGCCAGAGCATGAACATTGTCAACGGCCGGATGAGCCGGAGCACGGCTTACACATGGGTGCTCACGGCCCCCGACAAGGAAGGCACCTACACCATTCCGGCGGCAATGGTGCGAGTTGGTGGGGGGACCATCCAGAGCAAAACCATCAACATGACCGTCACCATGGGTGCGCCACCGGCGGCACAGGGCGGCAGTGGTGTCGTGGTGCAAGGCGGCAACCGCGATCTGTTCATGTCGGTAACGGTAAGCAAGAACGAAGTATTCGTTGGTGAACCCGTGACTGCTGTCTGGACACTCTGGTCGCGCTACAACGAACTGCAACCAGAGAAGATGGATGTGCCTGATCCGGCTGGATTCTGGGTGGAGCGCCTCACCAAGGGAGAGCGGCACTGGGAAGACCGGCTGCGCACGCTAAATGGTCTGCAGTACCGGGTGGCCATCTGGGAAGAGCAGCTCTTGTATCCACAGAAAAGCGGCATCATTTCCATCGGCCCGGCGAACATGTCGGCCCTGGTGGGGCGCAACTTCTTCCATCGGGGCGAGGTCATCGAGTTCACCAGCAACAAAGTGGACCTCAAGGTGAAGCCGTTGCCGCCGGGTGCACCGGTCGACTTCAATGGTGCGGTGGGCAAACTGGAAATGCAGGCGACCGCAGACCGCTCGGAAGTCGGGGCCGATGAAGCCATCACGCTCGCCGTGCGCGTTGCCGGTCAAGCCAACCTGAAGCTCATCAACGCTCCGGAACTGGAGCTTCCCGGCGACTTTGAGAGCTACGAACCGAAGGTGTTGGACAAGATCGGTAACGCTGCTTCAGGTATTAGTGGTTCGCGTGCGTTCGAATGGGTGATCATCCCCCGTCACGAGGGTGAATACGTGATCCCGCCGGTAACCATGAGCTACTTCGACCTCGGAACGAAGTCGTACCGAACGTTGAGGAGCGACAGTATCGTTGTGCGCGTTGGCGCCGGGAGCGGGCAAGCTCAGGTGCCGGGTGTTCAGCGACCGGATCGCAGCGATGTGGAGGTATTGGAGAACGACATCCGGTTCATCCGACAGGGCGATCTGCATCTGCGCGCCAAGGGCGAAGAGTTGTTCGGGTCATGGGCTTATTGGGCAGGCATGCTCGCACCAGGTCTGCTATTCCTGGGAGCCTGGTTCTTCCGGCGCAAGCGCGAAGGCGACATGGCCGACCCGCAAGGCCTGCGGCGCCGCAAGGCCGACAAGCTTGCCCGGCAACGATTGAAAGAAGCACACGGAGCATTGAACGGAGGTGATGCCAACACCTTCCACACGGCGTTGAGCAAGGCGTTGCGGGGCTATCTGGGTGATAAGCTCGGGTTGGGCGCGGCCGAAGTGACGATTGAGCGGTTGAACGAACGTTTCGGTACCGGTCCGGAGGGGATGGCGTTGGTGAAGGACGCAGATACACTGCTAGCAGAATGCGACTTGGCGCGGTTTGCTCCATCGGCTGCCGCACCGAGGCAGGAACTCTATGATCGCGCTGTAGCCCTCATCGGCCGGGCCGAAAACCTGCTCAAGGCATGAAGCGTGCAACCTCCCTCCTGCTTGTTCCCGCGTTCGTGCTGACCGCGCGCGCCGCAACCCCTGACAGCAGCTACATCGCTGGTGACCATGCCGCGGCGCTCAAGGGATACATGGTGCTCGAACTGGACAGCACCTCGGCCGACCTGTTCTACAACATCGGCAATTGCCACTTCAAGCTCGGCAACAAGGCCGAAGCAGTGCTCTGGTACGAGCGGGCCCATCGCCTAGCCCCGGGTGAAGCCGATATCCGCACCAACCTCGACCTCGCACGCGCCCAGGTCGTGGACCGCATCAACTCCACCCCCGGCATAGCCATCGGTGGCGGATTGAGCACCTGGTTCGCAGGGCGCACGATCGACACATGGGCGGTCCGTTCGCTATGGGCATGTACGGCTGCGTTCGTCTTGTTGGCGGTGTCGCTTTTCATCGGGTCAACAGCGAAAAGAGTGTTGCGCGTTGCGGCTGCACTGGCCGGTGCGATCACGCTCCTGGCATTCGGGCTTGCGGCGCGGCGCTCAAGCACGCTTCATGACGATGGTCATGCCATCATCATGGCCCCCAAAGTGGACGTGAAGAGCGAGCCGCGCGCATCGGGAACAACCGTGTTCGTGCTGCACGAAGGCACCAAGGTGTCCTTGACCTCCACGACCGGCGGATGGTGCCGGATCGAACTGGCCAACGGAACGGTTGGTTGGATGAAGCAGGCCGAACTGGAACGGATCTGAGCTCAGGGCACCTGCGCGGTGCGCACTGCGGTAGGCACCGTTCCTCCGATGACCGTCAGCACGAGGTCGCGATCGTTGTCAACACCAACGTACTTCACGATACCGTCCATGTTCACGTCCTCGTTGCGGTACTGCATGGTAAGCACTTGGGTGGGAAGGGTGCCACCAATGGCCGCCAGGATCGGGTCGCGGTCGTTGTTGCCCCCGGTGTAGCGCACGGTCCCATCACCGTTCAGGTCGCCCATCCAGAGTGCACGAGCGGTGCCCACGGTCGTGGTCGGGTTGGTGCCGTACAATGTCGTGGCCGTCGCCGTGAAATCAATCAGTTGACCATTGGTGGCGATGGGTTGTGCCGACATGACACCCAAATGCGTCCGGTGCTTCAACACAAGGTGTTTTCCCATGGTGGCCACCCCGAACGAGATCACGGGGTTTCCGTCAACGCCGATCACCTCGCCGTTGCGGCGAAGGAGCACGGCTTTGCGTTCTGCAAGGGAGTATGTCCCGTCCGGGTTGCGCAACTCCAGCAAGGCCCAGTCCACTAGGCCTGTTGCGCCAGTGGTTTGCAACAGCGCCGTGGGGATCACCGCACCGGGGTTGGCCAGCGCGATGCCCTGCGTCGTGAAAGGCTCGGTTGTGGGGATCAAACCGAGCACCCGAAGATTATCGCCCATCATGCCCGTACCGCTGTTGAACGGCCCGCTCAGGAAAGCCTTCGCCGACACGGTACCCGTTGTGGGCCCGGTTACACAACCCGGCCCCGTGTACAGATAGAGCACTTTGCTCGTGAACGGTTGCAGTGTGATGGTCCCGCTGAAGAGCGCACCGTTCACATCGCTCCAGCAACCGCCCGGCAGGATAATGGTCTGCGCCGTGGTGTTCTCGTTGTAGTAGAGCTTGTGGTTCACGGAAGGATCCACCGGTGTCACGGACACGCGCTTGACGCTCACGTTGTCCATCCAGTACGTGGGATCCGTGTAGTGGTTCGTGAAGAGCACCTTGGCCTGGTCCGTGAGGTTGCCTTGGAAGATGAGCTCCACCTCACGCCTTTCCGGGCTGAACGGTACGCGGGTCGTATGGATCGTGTTCGGGCCGATGAGCTGTGTCATGCCTTTCAGGCTGGCAAACACATGACCGAGCCCGGTGCTTTGCAGGCTGAACTTCATCCTGTACCACTCCCCGTTGGTCACGGCGAACTGGTCCGGGTTCATCACCGAATAGGTGTCGTACAAACTGTTGTTGGGCAACAGTGCTTTGAGGGCGCCATTGTCCAAGTACGTCAGGTCGCGCGTGGACGACGCGTTCGTGGGCCAACCGCCCCACCCCGTTACGTTCGTGGTGAAGCTGCCGTTCACCACCAGTTCACCGCTGAGCTCGCTTGCAACGGTGTGCGCGTTCAAACGCAATGGGCTGCGCGTGGTGCCGCTCTCCTCACCCAGTTCCTGCTGCAATTGCTCCACCGTGTAGTACGTGTGCGTGCCCGCGAAGGTGTTGTGCACCCAGGTGCTCACCTCGTTCCAAGGGTTGAAAAGGCGGTTGTTCGTGAAGGTCCCGAAATCCACAGGCGTGTTGGCGTACACGTTGTACTTCTTCACGCAGAACTGGTCCTTGTTCAAGCAGTAAAGGATGTTGCCCGAGTACACATCATTGAACGCGGGCATATGGAACGGCGGCGTGGCACCAGCCCCGTTGTAATTGCTCGCATCGCTGATGGTCATCTGGTTCTCGTTGTTGAACAGCGTGTTGTCCTTCACCTGGTTGCCGGCGCTGAGCATGGTGTGGTCCACGTGGATGCCGCTGCCGGCGCAGTTCGCCACGATGTTCCGCTGCACCGTGGTGTTCTGGATATTGCTGTCGCCGAAGTAGATACCGTGGCAGATCTTGTGGTAGGCCGGGAAATTCGAGGCACTGCTCTCGATGTTGCCCACCATCCCGTCCACGATGTTGTCTTGGATCACCAACCCGTTGCAGTCATCGAAGGCGATACCACCACCATCGTTCAAGATGCCCATAGCTCCCTTCACCACGTTGCGTTCCACCAACCCCTGCCCTTCCAGCGCAATGCCGATGTAGCCGATGTTGGTCAGTCGATTGCCCCGCACCGTTTGCCCATTGCCGTAGCTCCGCAGGCCGATGTAGCCCCACGTGCTCTCACCAGCCCCGGGGATCAATGCGATGTCCTGGAGCACATTGTCCAGCACCTGGTTGTTGTTGCCGATGATGAAGATGCCCGTGCCCTGCGTGCGCATGATGGTGTTGCCGCTGAACACATCGTTCGTGCTGTACGCCTGCACGCTTTTGAAGAGATCGGTGAACGTGCAGCCCGTCACCGTGTTGTTGTTGCCGCCCTCCTCGCTGATGCCCGCGTAGTTCTGGTGCTGGAACGCGAGGTTCTGCACGTCGATGTGATGGATGTTGGCGTGGATGATGAGCCCTTTTTCACGGATCTGGGCGCGGACGCTGAGACCGTTCGGGTTCGCACTACCGGGTGCCCACAGGTACAGCTGGTCGGTGTTCGCATCGTAGTACCACTCGCCCGGAGCGTCCAGTTCGCTCAACTTGTTGCACAGGTAGTAGCCCCAGTTGTATTGCGCCAGGTTGCTGAACACCGTACCGAAGGTGATCGTACTGCCCGTGTGGCCGGTAATGGTGGGGCAGTCGTAGCTCCAGTTGCTGCTGCGGATCACCAAGCGGGCTCCTGTCCAGTAGCCATTGGATTGATTGATGGAAGCATCCGTGAGGCTCGTCATGGAGCCGTTGTCGTTGGTCAACCAGCCCGTGTTGGGCCAACGGGCCAATTGCTGCATGGCACCGCCCACGAATACCTGTTTCACGTCTTCCGATACAGTGGCCTTCCATATGCTGCCGCTGTGTACCGTCCAAGTGGTCACGGCTTTGCTGCCACTGATGATCGGTGTGTTCCCCGTGCCGTAAGCCCCAACCACAATGTGCTGGCTGGCTGTTCCGCTCAGGGGGATCTCCAACGTACCTTCATAAGTGCCGCCGCGCTTGAACAGGATCTGATCGCCCGGCAAAAGCCCGAAACGGGCCTGGTTCATGCGGTCAATGGTCTTCCACGGCGTGGTGCTCGACGTACCATTGTTGGTGTCGCTACCGTCGTGGGAGACGTAGTAGGTAACGGCCTTCGCTTGAGCGAGTGCCAGAACCAACAGAGCGAACGGGAGGAGGCGCTTCATGGGTGGTCGTTGTCGCGGCGCGAAAATCTTGCGCTGCCTGCACCCTGAACGCACGTCGCATGAGGCTGATCCAACATTTCGACCACTGCGGGCCACGATCCGATGAACGTTCAGTGGCCCCGACTACCGCAGAAAGCGATGGCGACCCCGGCAGGGATCGAACCTGCGACCGTCCCGCCCGGAAGGGCGGGATGTGCTGTCCACCTTAGCGACCCCGGCAGGGATCGAACCTGCGACCGTCCCGCCCGGAAAGGCGGGATGTGCTATCCACCTTAGCGACCCCGGCAGGAATCGAACCTGCGACCGGCTGCTTAGAAGGCAGCTGCTCTATCCACTGAGCTACGGGGTCGAGGCACCAAAGGTGGTGGATCGCTCCCACAGCACGCCTCACAAGTATGGTACGGCCAATGCTTCAACCCCGCATCATCGCCTGGTACTTGCTGATGTTCCCAGGGTCGACGATCTGCAGCGTGTTGAAGATCTTCGCCTTCTCGGCGGGGTCGGCGGGCTTGAAGAGCTCGATCAGCTCATCGCCCTTGGCATTGAACAGCACCTGGAGATTGTAGCTCGCCGGCTTTGCCTGGTGCACCGTGCGCAGTTTCTCGATCGAAGCTGCGACCGCCTTCCTGGCCGTCACAACATTCTCGTGGGCCGTGTCCATGCCTGCGCGATGGTAGTTGTACAACAATTCGCGCAATGGTCTGAACACCGACTGGAGCTGGTTGTCGATGAGCCAGTAGCGGTTCTTGTTCCCCTCGAAGGCCTTCCAGCCGGATTCGTTCGCGTTCTGGGCCTGGCTCACCACCTGCTGCGCGAGGTTGTAGAAGTCGGTGCCGCCGTTGAGCTTGTAGGTGTCAGCATCCACGCCGAGGATGTAGTAGGCGTAGAAGGCCAGCACGCTGGTGAGGTTGCTCGTGAAGCGTTCGGGAGCGAACTCGAGCTGTGTGTTCATGAGGAACTGGAACTCGAAGTCGTTGTCGAGCAGGTTGATCACGCTGCTGCTGTAATCCGTGTTGTAGACCGGCCGTGCGTAGATCACTTGCAGCGTGCCTTTGAAGCGGTCCATCGCGGGCATTTCGGTGATGGTGACCAGCAGGCTCATGTCCAGCCGCTCGGGAGCCGTGAAGTTGAAGTTGGTGAAGCGGCGCGTGTTCATGAACTCGGTGATGGCCGTCTCCATGCTCTTCCACGTCCGAGGGTCGCCGTTGGCGATCTGTGGAGCGATCACGGTCACTTGACAATTGAACTCCTGCGCGGCGCTGCGCAGGCCGATCAATGCGAGCGGCAGGCAGATGGTCAGGTAGAGCAGAAATCGACGCATGATCACAGGAGTTCTTCGAGGCGGTCCAAGATAGCAGCAGCCGTTCGGGCCTTGGTCATCAACGGCAGTTCCTCGGGATCCTTGTCCCGGCGCACGATGGTGACTTTGTTCGTGTCGTGCCCGAAGCCTACGCCCGGTTCGCCGAGCGTGTTGAGCACGATCATGTCCAGGTTCTTGCGCTCCAACTTGCCTTTTGCGTTGGCCAGCCCGTCGTGCGTTTCCAGCGCGAAACCGACCAGTATCTGGCCGGCCGGTTTGCGCGCCCCGATCCCTTTCAGGATATCCACGGTGGGTTCCAACTCCACTGTCAGCCCTTTGTCCTTTTCCTTCCATTTCCGATCGGCAGGGGACTTGGGGCGATGATCAGCCACTGCGGCGGACATGATGATGATATCGCATTGCGTGGCCGAACGTTCGCACGCAGTTGCCATTTCGGCCGCACTGACCACATCGGTCCGTTTCACACCGGGCCGATCGGTTTGCAACGCCACCGGGCCCGTTACGAGTTCAATGATGGCACCGCGTGCAGCAGCTTCTTCGGCCAGAGCGAACCCCATCTTCCCGCTGCTCCGGTTGCCGATGTACCGCACCGGGTCCAGCGCTTCCTGCGTTCCGCCCGCGGTGATCAGCACGCGCTTGCCAACCAACTTGCTCTTCAGCATCAGGTCGGCAACGAGGTGTTGCACGATACCCTCCGGTTCGGTCATACGCCCCTGCCCTTCCAGACCACTGGCCAATTCACCGCTGTCCGGACCGATCGTTTTCACACCGCGCTGGATCAGCAGGTTGAGGTTGCTGCCCGTGGTGGCATCCTTGAACATCTCCAGGTCCATGGCCGGTGCGACGTACACAGGGCAAGTAGCACTGAGGAACACGGACATCAGAAGATTGTCGCAAAGGCCTTGGGCCATCTTGGCCAAAGTGTTGGCACTGGCCGGGGCCACCACCATAACATCGGCCCAACGCGCCAAATGCACATGGTCGTTCCACGTGCCTTCGCCCGAGCGATCGATCATGTGGGTGAGCACCGGTCGCTTGCTGAGAGTGCTCAGTGTAAGGGGCGTAACAAAATCGTGGGCCGCAGGGGTCATCACCACCTGCACCTGTGCACCGGCCTTCACCAGTTCGCGCACCAACGCGGCACTTTTGTATGCGGCAATGCTGCCCGATACGCCCAACAGGACGTTGCGGGTCAAGCGTGCTTCCACCGGAACGGGAATGGCGCTTAGTTCTGGTCAGCGGCCGGCAACTGGGCGGGCTGCTCCGGGCGGCGCACGTAGATCTTGTCGTCCTGAAGTTCCTGTACGGCCATGGCGCTGGGCTTCGGGAGGCGCTCGTAGTACTTGCTCACCTCGATCTGCTCGCGGTTCTCATAGACCTCTTCGAGGTTCTCACCGCTCATGGCGAACTCTTCCAGTTTGGCGCCCAGTTCCTCCTTGATCTCAAGCGCAAGTTGGTTGGCGCGCTTGCCGAGAACGGAAACCGTCTCGTACACGTTGCCGCTGCCCGTATCGAGCTTGCTCATGTCGCGGGTTACGGTGGTCTTGGCGGCGTTCAGGTTGCGGGGGTTCATGGGGCGGAAGCGGATTCGAGTCGTTGGAGTTCTTCGGTCAATTGCTCGTGGAGGCGGTCGGCCTGTTGCCGTCGATCACCCTCCGAAAAAGCGTCGGCGAAAGTATGGTATGCGCGGATCGCGTCGTTCAGGCGGTCCTTCTTGCGGCGACTTACACTGTTCATGGCCAAAGCATGGCTGGCCTCCAGCACCATGAAATAGCCCTCTTCACGGTACTTGCTGTTCGGCCATTTGCGCACGAACTCCGCGCCTGTCTTACTGGCCGCCAGATAGTTACGGGTGTGCATGTACTGCTTGGCGGCAGCCCACTCCTTCGCCTCCAGCTTCACTCGAAGCTTGTCCATAAGGGCATTGCTGCTGTCGCGCAGCTCGGTTTCGGGATACCGTACCAGGAATAGTTGCAGCTTGTCCATGGCCGCTTGGGTCTCCCCTTGGTCCAACTCGTACACCGGGCTGTTGCGGTAGTTGCAGTAGGCGCTCTTGAAGGAGCAATCCTCCGCGCGCGGGCTGTTCGGGAAGGTCTTGGCGAAGTTCTCCAAGTAGTAGCCCGCCATGGTGTAATCCTCCTGATAGAACCAGCTCATGGCATGCAGGTAGCTCACCCGCTCGCTTTCCATGGTGCCCCGGGTAATGAAGAGCAATTCCTCCAGCAGAACGATGCTCTTTTCGTGCTTTCCTTGCTCGAAGTACTTCTCGGCGGCGGCCAGCTTCACCCGGATGTCCGAGCTCTTCATGGCCTTGTTGTACTCCCCGCAACCAACAGCCAGGAGAAGCACTGGCAAAAGCAGGAGGACAGAACGCATGGACAGGGCTTCGGTCAAGGGGCGGCGAATGTAGCAGGCCGGGAACGGAGCGCACGGAACGGTATTCCAGCCCGCCCTGTGAAAATCTGGTAAGCGGCCCCGAACGGACGTCAGTTTCCGCTCAACCGGCCCCGGTTACTTTCGCCGCGCTCTATTGCTGACCGCATGAACGACATCTTCGACAAGATCCGCAAGGACCTCGGTCCCATCGGCAACCACGCCAAGAACAGCCACGGCTACTTCAGCTTCCCCAAGCTCGAAGGCGACCTGGGCCCGCACATGACCTTCCGCGGCAAGCCCGTGCTGGTGTGGAGCCTGAACAACTACCTGGGCCTGGCCAACCACCCCGAAGTGCGCAAAGTGGACGCCGAGGCGGCCGCCCAATGGGGCATGGCCTACCCGATGGGCGCCCGCATGATGAGCGGACAGACCAAGTACCACGAGCAGTTGGAGGACGCCCTGAGCGACTTCATGCAGAAGGAGGACACCTTCCTGCTGAACTACGGCTACCAAGGCTGCATGAGCGCCATTGAGTCGCTCCTCTCCCGCCACGACGTGCTGGTGTACGACAGCGAGTGCCACGCCTGCATGATCGATGGCGCGCGCCTGCACATGGGCAAGCGCTTCGTATTCCAGCACAACGACATGGCCAGCTTGGACAAGCAGTTGGAGAACGCCGCCAAACTCACCAAGGAGACCGGCGGCGGCATCATGGTGATGACCGAGGGCGTGTTCGGCATGGCCGGCGACCAAGGCAAGCTGAAAGAGATCGTTGAGCGCAAGGCCAAGTACAACTTCCGCTTGTTCGTTGACGATGCCCACGGCTTCGGGCAGATGGGCCAGGACGGCCGCGGCACCGGCGACCACCAAGGCGTGCAGAAGGACATCGACGTCTACTTCGGCACCTTCGCCAAGGCCATGGCCAGCATCGGCGGTTTCGTGAGCGGCCCCGAGGACGTGATGATGTTCCTTCGCTACAACATGCGCAGCCAGACCTTCGCCAAAAGCCTACCGATGCCCATCGTCATCGGTGCACTGAAGCGCCTGGAGATGATGCGCAGCATGCCCGAGCTGAACACCAAGCTGTGGGACATCACCCACGCGCTCCAAAGCGGCTTGAAGGAAGCCGGGCTCGACATCGGCAATACCAACAGTTGCGTTACGCCGGTGTACATGAAGGGCAGCATCCCCGAAGCCACAAACGTGGTGATGGACCTGCGCGAGAACCACGGCATCTTCGGCAGCATCGTGGTGTATCCCGTGGTGCCGAAAGACACGATCCTGCTCCGCCTCATCCCAACGGCGTCGCACGCCTTGGAGGACGTGCGCCGCACCATCGAGAGCTTCAAAGAGGTGAAGAAGAAGCTGGAGGCAGGGGCCTACAAGGCGGAGAAGGTGGCGACAGTGTGATACCATTGATTTTCCAACGACTCGACCCTCCCATGAAGAAGTCTCTCGGCGTTGCGCTGCTCATGCTTTCCCTTACGGCCAGCGCTCAATTCGACATCGGCACGGACACTCCAAAAAAGGAATGGGAAGATGTGCTCACCCAGTTCAAGGGCACCACGACAATCTTCTTCTTGCGCTCAGGCGATGCACGCAACGCGGCCGAATGGGAAACGGCACTGAAGAAGGCTTGGACTTTGACACCGCTTGAGGTGCATCCCCTCAATGACTTCGGGAAGTACACAGAGAACATGAAAGCTCTGAGCGGCTATTCGTTCATCACGATCACGCCGGTGCAGCTTTGGGTTAACGGCTTCGTCACGCAAGAGCCGCGTATGGAGATCTGGCTGCCATGGGCAAAGTCCATCTACCGCGACAATGTAGAACAGTTCAAGCGGACCTTGGGGTACTCACTGCTTGACATCTCCATTCGCACGGCCAACTGGGACAAGGCCGGGCACTTTGGCAAGATGGAAACAGAAGGTGAGATTCTGCCCTACCTGTACAGCGACGCCGAGATCCGTAATTGGACACCACAACTCGTTGCGAGCAGTCTGAAACTAATGTCCATCATGCTTTCCAACGGCGAGCGCAAGTTGTTCTTCAACAACATCTGGGAAGAAGCCGATTACCGCGCCGCCCGAACCGACTCCTTGTTCGTTCGCGCGGACATGATGGAAACGTGGGATATCGAAAAGGAAGCATGGTGGTTCATTGTGACCAAAGACAAGAATCTTGCACTGACGTGCCCAAAGGATGTCCGTGTCCTATCTGCAGAGGAACTTGAAAGGAAGTTGGCGAGCAACGAGCGATTCCAATTCGTCACGGCCATTCGCTCAGGTAGATCACAGATCATCATGGTCCAGAACAGTTGGGACAGCGAGGTGATCTACCTTGACAAGGACTACCATTTACAGAGCGAGAAAATGTGGAAGCGGCTCTGCACCAGGGAGAAACTCTAGGCCCATTGCTCTTTCGTCATCAGCGCGGCGGCCCTGCACACCGCCAGATGCGCCATCAGTGTGGGGCGCAACTTCATAGCCCGTAACGGTATCGAGCACCATATGCCTCTTCGCCTTTTTGGACGTGAGCGCTGTGGCCTTCCCTGGCCATAAGCGTCTCGGGCATTGGCGATCCAGGACCTCACATGATGGAATCCGGCAGTCGCATGACCTGAGCAATGTCAGGTATCCCACCGCCTAGGTTGCGTTACTAGCGATACACGTCATGCGAACAATGATCCTCCGCGCCAGCGCAACTTTCTCCAGAAGCAGCGCGGCCATCAACGAACTGGCTTTGGTGCGCGGCAGCATCGCCCTGTGCTACCTGTGGTTCGGGGCGTTGAAGTTCTTCCCGGCCGTAAGCCCTGCCGAAGGATTGGCCGCTGATACCATTGGTGTTCTGACGTTCGGGGCCATCACCGGCAGGACCGCCGTGGTGCTGCTGGCGGTGCTGGAGTGCGCGATTGGTGCTGGCTTGCTGATCGGTCTGCGCAGCAAGCTGGTCGTCTACGCCCTGCTGGGCCACATGGCCTGCACGTTCGCGCCCATGGTCTTCTTCCCTGATCTGACGTTCACCAACGTTCCGTTCGGCCTCACCTTGGTGGGCCAGTACATCGTGAAGAACCTGGTGTTCGCCAGTGCAGCGCTCCTGCTCCTGCGGCCGAAACGCGCCTGAAGCTCACTCCTTCCCCATCCACTCGAACGCTGCGTACACCGCCCGGTGCAGGATGGTGGCATGGCTCTCCTTCTCGAAGTACTCGTAGTGCCATTTGAAGGGCGCTTGCGTGTGGGCCTTGAACGCGGCCACTTCGGCTTCGCCTTGCGGTTTCATCCAATCATCATCATGTGCCATGGCCAGGAACACCCGCTTGCGTGCCTTGCTGTTCGCTTTGGCCCAGCCTTCGGCCTGCGAGGCCAATGAGCCATTGTCCCACCACAGGCTCGGGCTCACCAGCACGTAGTTGTCGAAAAGCTCCGGTCGTTTGAAGAGGATCTCGTTGGCCAACAAGCCACCGAGCGACTGGCCAATGATGGTGCGCGTGCCGTTGGTCTTGAAGGTCTTGTCCACGTATGGCAGCACCTCATCGGCGATGTAGTTGATGAAGGCATCGGATCCTCCGCCCGTGGGGATCCACACCAGATCGCTGTCGCCCCTGGTCGCGTGGGTGAAATCGTGGTAGCGCGACTTGCCGTTGTTCGCGATGCCTACTACGATGCTCGTCGGCAGCAGCTCGTACATGTTCATGAACTGCACCAAGCCAGCGATGTGCGGGAAGTCCTCGTTATGGGTGCCGTCCAGTACGTAGATCACCGGGTACTTGGCGGCGCTGTCAGGCGAATAGCCGTCCGGGAGGTACACGTTCAGCACCCGGTCCTGCTCCAAGACCGTGGATCGGAGCGGGTGTACCTCGCCGAAGACGAAGGGTTCCACAACCGGTTCCTGCGCGGTGCACAACACGGGTATTGCACAAAGCGCGACAATGAAGAAGTGATGAGCAAATCGCATGAGCTTGGGTTCGTCCGCGAAAGGTGCGAACGATCTTCTTGCACCAGTTCAAGAACGTGGAAGGGCCCGAGCCGGACCTTTGCCGCATGGAATTCGGCATTTACACCTTCGTTGACCACACTCCCGACCCCTTCACCGGCCAGAAGATCAGCGCCGAGGAACGCCACCGCAACCTCCTGGAAGAAGCCGAACTGGCCGACCGCTTGGGTATCGATGTCTTCGGTGTGGGCGAGCACCACCGCGAGGACTTCATCGCATCGGCACCTGCCGTTGTATTGGCGGCCATTGCTGCGCGGACCAAGCGCATCCGCTTGTCAAGCGCCGTCACTGTCCTCAGCTCGGACGATCCCGTGAGGGTGTTCCAGCAATACGCTACGCTCGACCTGTTGAGCAATGGCCGCGCGGAGATCATGGCGGGCCGAGGCTCCTTCACCGAATCGTTCCCGCTCTTCGGTTTCGACCTGAAGGACTACGACACGCTCTACGCCGAGAACCTGGAGCTGCTGTTGAAGTTGCGGACGGAGGAACGCATCACGTGGAAGGGGAAGCACCGAGCACCGCTCAACGGTCAAGCCGTGCATCCGCGTCCGGTCCAAAACCCATTGCCGGTGTGGATCGCGGTAGGCGGCACACCCGAAAGCGTGGTGCGCGCCGCCACCCTAGGGCTGCCAATGACGCTGGCCATCATCGGCGGCGAACCGGCGCGTTTCAAACCCTACACCGACCTGTACAAAGCCGTGTGGCAGGAAAGCGGGCACGACCCGAAGAAGCTACAGCTGGCGATCGGCTCCCACGGGTTCATTGCGGACACGTTCGAGGAGGCAGCCGAACTCACCTGGCCGCGGTACCAGATGCAAATGGGCCGGATCGGCAAAGAGCGCGGTTGGGGACCAGTGGGTCGGCCGCAGTTCGATTTCGAAGTGTCGCCGCAAGGAGCAATGCTGCTCGGCGACCCGGACACGGTGGCGAAGAAGATCTTCCGCGAATACCAGCTCTTCGGCTTCACACGCTTCAGCCTGCAGTTCAGCGTTGGCAGCATGCCGCACGACAAACTCCTGCGGTGCATTGAACTTTATGCCACAGAGGTGATCCCGAAAGTGAAGGCGATGATCGCATCTTCGTGAGCGATGGACATTGCTTCAGCGCGGGAAACGACACTGGCCAACTGGCCATGCGAGGAGTACGACCACTTCGGCAAGGTGGCGTTCCGCTTGAAGGCGAAGAAGCCCGGTGGAAAACCGGGACGCACGTTCATGACGCTGTGGTTGGACGAAGGCTTTGCGGTGCTGATGTTCGACAAGGCGCTCCAAACTGAATGGCTGGACCACCGCAGCGGGGCCTTCGTTCAGCACCCGAGCAAATGGGGTCTCAGTGGGGCCACCATCATGCACTTGGGCAAAGTGCCGGAGAAGGTCTTTCTCGAAGCAGTGGCCGCTGCCGTTGTGCATGCAGGCAGGAAGTGACGGAACGTGAAGATCAGTGAACGTTCATGTGCCGGGGCAGCGCGCGGCACGATGAACAACGTCATCACCTCGACACGACCAACATGAAAGCACTCTCAACGCTCCTCTTCATCGCTTCCGGCACCGCAACGATCGCGCAATGCCCGTTCGACCCGACCATCACACCGAACAATCTGATCTTGTGCCCCGACGATGTGGGCGTGCTCATGACGCAGGTGTATGACAGCTACCAGTGGTACAAGGACGGTAACATGATCACCGGCGCTACCAGCCAACAGCTGCCCGTCTCATACGCGCAGGACGCGGGCTCGTCGTTCAGCGTGGAAGTCACCGACAGTGGTTGCACGGAGATGTCGCCTTCGGTATTGGTGGATGGCTGGGCGTTCATTGGCTTGACGGTGATGACCGCAGGCGATCCGTTGCACGTCGACAGCATGGCCAACTTCTACTACTGTGAAGGTGACACGGCCATACTGATCTTGATGCCGCCCTATGACACCAATATCCAGTGGTACGACAACAACCAACCGATCCCCGGGGCTACGGACGACACGCTGATCGTCACCACGACCGGCAACTACACGGTATCAGGTGCGCCAGCCATCTGCCCCAATTTCAACCAGACCTTGGGCGTAGTCCTGTCGTACAGTTTCTATCCAGCACTGCCTGTGGCGATCGTGCAGAACGGCGGTCAACTATGTGTCGACCCGCCAACGGCCAGTCTGCAGTGGTACCTGAACGGCGCACCCATCAACGGGAGCACCTGCATCACACCGACCACCAGTGGCTCATACACCGTAACGGCCTACTACGGCACTGAATGCCCGAACTACAGCGCACCGTTCGACTTTGTGACGTCCGTACGCGAGGATCCTGCGGCAGCGGGTCTTGTTGCATGGCCGGTACCGGCCCGCGATGAATTGACCATCAGCAGCGGCAAGCCGATGACCGGCGCGTGGCAGCTGGTGGACATCACCGGACGCACCGTGCGCAGCGGGCAGGCGAACAACGTCGCCCGCCTGCGCATCGACCTCGGTGGTGCAAGCACCGGCCGCTACTGGTTCAGTTTGCAAGGAGAGAAGCCGGTTGCGGTGACGGTGGTTCGTTGATCACTTACTTCAGCAGTTCCGGCTGCTTCGCCTTGAAGTCCTCGATCCGTGGCATGCTCACATTGCGCACGTAGCCCGCACCCGGGTTCTGCTGCACGTAGTTCTGGTGGTACTCCTCGGCGGGCCAGAACTTCTTGAAGGGCACGACTTCTGTGACCACAGGCCTGGAAAAGGTCTTGGCTTCTTCGATGTCCGCGATGGCCCTGCGGATGGCCGACTCTTCCTCGGGTGTCTGGAAGAACGCGATGGACCGGTACTGCGAGCCGTCATCGGGGCCTTGGCCATTGAGCACGGTGGGGTCGTGGCTGTCGAAGAATACCTGCACCAGCGTTGCGAAGGACACTACCGCCGGGTCGTAGTACACCTCCACGGTCTCGGCGTGCCCTGTTCGTCCGGTACCCACCTCTTCATAGGTGGGGTTTTCCTTCGTGCCACCGGCGTATCCGCTCACGGCTTCCTCCACCCCACGCACGCTTTCGTACACCCCTTCCACGCACCAGAAGCAACCGCTGGCGAAGTAGGCTTTGCTGAAACGGGAAAGGTCCTTGGCGGGATCGGCTCGCGCTTCGCCCTGTAAGCCGGCGGTGCTGGGCACCGGCGCTGGAGAGTTCGCGCAGGCAGCCACAAGAAGGACAAGGGAGGCAAGAATGTGTGTGCGGGTCATGGTCATTGCTGGTCGGCAAAGTTCAACTACGGACAACGACCGGTGAACGGATGCGTGCCGCTTGTTAAGAAGCCACAACCCACCCCGACTACTTTCGACCGTCTTCTGACCATGACTACACGCTTACGCCCTACCCTGCTGGCTTTGGCATCCTTGCTGACCGGACCAATGTGCCACGCGCAATGCCTTCACGACCCGATGGTGATCCCCGACAGCCTTGTCCTTTGCCCCGACGACACCTTCACGCTGAGCACTATGGCCGGGGATGCCTATCAATGGTTCCGGAACATGGACCCCATACTTGGCGCCACCAACCAAACCTTGGAGGTGTACGGAAGTCTGGACGCTGGTTCGTTCTTCAAGGTGCATGTGACGTTGGACAGCTGCACGGAAAGCAGCCCGACCATGGCCATCGATGGTTATGCTTTCATTCAACCGCAGGTGTACTACAGCGGCGACGTGCTTTCCGTGGACAGCACACAGCTGACCATCTGCGCCAACGACACGCTGCTGTTGCTGGCGCAGCCGCCCTACAACACCGGGTTCCAGTGGTACGAAGACAGCGTGTTGATCAGCGGGGAGAACAATGACACATTGATCGTGACGGCACCGGGCACGTACACCCTGACCGCACAGCAGAACGGCTGCCCCAATGTGCAAAGCGAGATGAGCTACCCATGGATCATTGTGCAGGAACCAGTGATGCAACCGACGATCAGCATGGTGGGCACCGAGCTATGCGCCGACCCGGCCGGGAATTCGTATCAATGGGCCATCAATGGGATACCGGTTGTCAACGGAACGACCCAGTGCATCTCAGCGTCGTTCCAAGGCGGAACATACACCGTGTCCGTTGACTATGGCAGTCCGTGCCAGTTGGACAGCGAGCCGTTCGTTGTGCAATCGACGGTCGACCTTGCATCCAGTGGGCTGAGCGTTCACCCGAATCCCGCCAGCACCGATCTGTGGTTGTCGCGCGGCGATGGACGGCCCATCGGCCAATGGCGTATGCTCGATGCCTTAGGGCGCCAGGTGCTCGCCGGTGCAGGGCTCACTTCAACCCACCATGTGGATGTTGGCGGGTTCACACCCGGGCACTACACGCTCATCACGGACGCGCGTGCAGTGGTGCCTGTGATGGTGCATTGAACGCTCAATACCCGAAGATCTCCTCCAGACCCAGCTTGGTCAGAGGCCCAAGACGCTCCAGAGCGGCCATGTCCAACTTGTCCGCTTTGCCGATGACCATGTAGGTGTAGTTGCGCCCCGCGATGTTCTCCTTGAAGAAGGCGCCCATACCGTTCAGATCGGCCGACTTCATCGCTTCGTACAGAGCCTTGTTTGGATCCTCGCTCAGCCCGAGCCGCTGCGCACTTTCCCAACTCCAGTAGATGGCCTCCTTGGTGGCGCGCTGGCTGGCAAGGTTTTTCAGCGCCGCATCCTTGCTCCCGTTGAACATGCGTTCATCGGCTGGCATGTTGTTCATGAGGTCCAGCATGGCGGTCACCGCGTCGCCGAGCTTGTCATTCTGCGTGCCGATGTAGGCGCGCACGTAGTGGGCGTCCTCCTTGCGCTGCGGTCGGCTGAATTGCGCGTTCGCGGAATACGCCAACGCCTTGGCCTCGCGGATCTCCTGGAACACGATGGAGGAAAGTCCGCTGCCGAAGTACTCGTTGAAGAGCGTGCCATAGGGCAGCTTGCCCGCGTCGAACGCGCCAGCATGGCTCACGAGCATCATCTCGGTCTGCACCATGTCGTAGTCCACGAAGAGCACGCGGTTCTCTTTTGTTTCAAGCTCGGTGTACGGCGCATCCTGCCTGTACTTCTTCAACGGTGCGGTCACTTTGTGCTCCGCCTCCAGGGTCGCCACGACCTTGGTCATCGGTGCATTACCGTAGTAGAAGATGCGGTGTTCATGCGCTGTGAGGCCGTGGATAAGGCCTACCAACTCCGCTGGATCAACTGCGTCCAATTCGGCTTGTGAGAGGATGTTGCGGAAGGGCGAGCGTTCCCCGTAGCGCGCATAGCTCAGCATGGCGCTGCTCATGATGATGCCCTTGTTCTTCTTGTTGTTCGCGCGTTGTTTGGCGATGTCCTTCACCAGTTCGGCCCACGCTTCCTTGTTCGGTTGTGCGTTGGCGAGCAAGTGCTCCAGCAAGGCCAGGCCCTGCACCATGTTCTTCTCCAGTCCGGTGAGGGTGATCGTGTTGCGGTCGGTCCCGCTCTGCACACTGAACTCCAAACCCAGCTTGAAGAACTCCTGTTGCAACTGGGACGCGCTGTACTTCTCCGTGCCGAGGTAAGGCAGGTATTCCACGGCCAGCTTCAGTTTCGGGTCGTGGTGCTCCCCGAGGTCCTGCACCATCACCAGGGTGAAGAGGTCGTTACTGGTGTTCGGGATGCTGGCAACCGGAACACCAGACTTCAGCGTTCCGCGCTGGATGGACTTGTCGTAGTCAACGAACGCCGGTTCGATGTCCTTCATGCCTGCGGCCTCCCACTCCTTGAACCAGTCGCTCTGCGCATCGCGATTGATGGGAATGGCGGTAATGGCTGGCTTGGTCACCTTGAAGGTGTTCTTGTCCTCGCCGGTGCGTTTGAACACGCAGACGTAGTTGTCGCCGAAGCGCTCCTTCGCAAAGGCCATCACCTGCTCCTTGGTGATCTTGCCCATGCGGTCGAGGTAGCCGACCACGTCAGCCCAGTCCTTGCGCAGGATGAACGCATTGGTGAGCGCACTGGCGCGCATGCTGTTGTTCTCGTTCCAGAAGCGGGTCTGCTGCTGGCGCTTGTCGTTCACCACGGCCTCGATGAGCCAATCGTCGAACTGGCCGTTGCGCACCTTGGCGAGTTCAGCGAGCAAGAGGTCGCGCGCTTCTTCCAAGGTCTGGCCCTGCTTGGCGTTGGCGCTCATGCCGAACTGTGAGTAGTCCGTGCTCTCGAAGCTGAACGCCCCGGCGTCGAGCACCTTCTGCTGCTGGATCAGGTCGATGTCGATGAGGCCGGCCTGCCCGTTCTTCAGCAGGCCCGAGATGAGGTCCATCATGATGGCATCGCCGCTCTTCACCCCACCGAAGCGCCAACCAAGGCTCACCCATTCGGCCATGGGGCCCATGACTTCCACAGCTTCGGGTTTTGCGATGGGATCTTCCGGTGTGAACGTGAACGCGGGCACCGGCTTGCTCTTCCACCCGCCGAAGTATTTGTCCACCATGGCTATCGTGGCATCGTAGTCGATGTCGCCCGCCAGCACCACCGCCATGTTGTTCGGCACGTAATAGGTGTCGAAGTACTCATGGATCTTCACCATGCTGGGGTTCTTCAGGTGCTCGCCCGTGCCGATGGTGGTCTGCGTGCCGTAGGGGTGCTTCTTGTAGAGGTGCTCGGCCATGGCGGTGAACGACTTGCGTTGGTCGTTGTCCTGCCCCCTGTTGAATTCTTCGAAGACCGTCTCCAGTTCCGTGTGGAAGAGGCGCAGCACGAGTTCCTGGAAGCGCACGCTTTCGATCATCATCCACTTCTCCAGTGCGTTGCTGGGGATGTCGTTCACATAAACCGTACGCTCGGTGCTGGTGAACGCGTTCGTGCCACTGGCTCCCAGCGAAGACACCATCTTGTCGTACTCGTTGGGGATGGCGTATTTGGCAGCTTCGTAGCTCAGGCTGTCGATGCGCTTGTACAAGGCCTCGCGCTTCACTTCATCGGTGGTGTTCCGCCGTTGCTCGTAGGTGTCACTGATCTGCTTCAGCAGGGCGCTTTCCTTGGCCCAGTCCATGGTGCCGATGGAATGGGTGCCTTTGAAGAGCATGTGCTCCAGGTAGTGCGCCAAACCAGTGGCCGATGCGGGGTCGTTCTTGCTGCCTGCCCGTGTGGCGATGTTCGTCTGCACGCGCGGCTTGTCCTTGTTCTGGCTCAGGTACACCTGCAGGCCGTTCTCCAGCGTGTAGATGCGCGCGCCCATGGGATCGTTGGGCACGCTCACATAGGTGTACTGCTTCTGGGCTGTGGCGGGGGCCAGTGCGGCGACAAGCATCAGGGTGGGCAGGGTTCGGTTCATGGTGGAGCGATCGGGTGGTGAAGATGCGCAACCTCGTGAACCCCACAGGCAATGATCGGGCTGCCCGGTGCGTCTTACGGCCGGTCCAACCATATTTGCCCGCCTTGATCATCGTTCGCACCCTCCTGTTCGTCCTGGTTGCCGGGGCATTATGCCTCACCGGGTGCCGCAAGGACACGCAGTTCACCGAGGACCGCGTGGAGCTGGTGTTCAGCCAGGACACCATCCTTTACGACACCATCTTCACCACGGTGGGGTCCATCACCAAGCGGTTCACGGCCCGCAACCCGAACAGCAATGCCGTGAAGGTGGACATTGCCTTGGCCGGTGGAAGTCCCAGCCCCTACCGCATCAATGTGGACGGCTCTTCGGGCACCTTGTTCAGCGACGTGGAGATCCTCGGAGGCGACAGCATCTATGTGTTCGTTGAGGCCACCCTCGATGCCAACAACGCGAACAACCCGTTCATCATCGAGGACAAGATCCTGTTCAATACCAATGGCGCCGAGCAGAACGTGCTGCTGCTGGCCTGGGGCCAGGATGCCCACTTCCACTACCCCGACCAGTTCATCCAAGGCTTTCCTGCGTTCAGCTACATCGTCGGCGGTTTCGATGGCGGTGGAAACCAGATCTGCGGCGAGGTGGAGGTGTGGACCAACGACAAACCGCACGTCATCTACGGATACGCTGTGGTGGACTCCTGCAATAAGCTGGAGATCCAACCCGGTGTGAAGGTGTACTTCCACGGCGGCGGTGGTCTGTGGGTGTACCGCGGCGGATGGATCGAAGCCTTGGGCAACACCTCCGACCTCATCACCTTCCAAGGTGACCGCTTGGAAAGCCTCTACGAGAACCTGCCCGGCCAGTGGGACCGTATCTGGATCAACGAGGGCGACTTCGCCAACGAGGACAACCGCTTCGAGAACGTGGAGATCCGCAACAGCCTCATCGGCATCCAGTGCGAGACGTGGCCGCTCGATGTGGATGAGCCCACGACCATCAACAAGCTGGTGCTCAACAACGTGAAGATCCTCAACTGCTCGGCCGCAGGCCTCCTGAGCCGCAACTACCGCATCACGGCCAACAACCTGCTGGTGGGGGATGCCGGACAGTACAGCGTTGCGCTCACCGGCGGTGGCGAGTACCAGCTGAACCACTTGACCGTTGGCAACTTCTGGGACTGGGAGGTGCGCAACACACCGGCGTTCATCGTCACCAACTACTTCCAGGACATCAACGGCACGGTGCAGGTGCGCGACATCAGCAGCAGCGAGTTCCGCAACAGCATCATCCACGGCACCAACAGCAACGAGTTCGAGCTGGACCTGGACAACCTCGGCACCAGCACGCTCAACTTCCACGACATCATGCTTAAGACGGACGAGAACGTGAGCGGGCCGTTCTTCACAAGCAATGTGTACGTGGACCAGAACCCCGCCTTTGCCGATGGCCCGGCCGACGACTATCACCTGACGTCCGGCTCGTATGCCCGCGAGCGCGGCCTACCTAGCACGGCCGAGGCCTTCCTTGATATTCAGGGTAACAGCCGATGCGAGATCTGGCCCGACCTCGGCTGCTACGAGTTCTGCCCTTAGAGCTTCACGAAGCCGCGGCTCCACGCCTTGCTTCCTGCGCGTACACGCACCACGTATGATCCCGCTGGCAAGCCCCCAACATCCAGTGCTTGCGACTTTCGGGTGAACATGGAGATGGCCATTTGACGTCCCAGGGCATCCGAAATGGTGACCTCCGCCAGCCCGTCGAACCCCGTGTTAACGTTCAGAAAATCAGAAGCAGGCACAGGGTACAAGGCTCCTGTTAGGCTGCTAAGTTCAACCTGATCAGTAATGATACCCGTAGTGCGCAACGGCCGGATCTGCCCACAAGCGTACCCGTGCGCATCATCGAAGAAACGGACGTCGTACAGCCGTCGGGCGCTGTTCAGGCCACTGGTGTTGTAGTTCTCGGACCACGTTGCCCCATCATCCGTGCTGATGAAGACGTAGCCGCTCAGTCCATCGGTGCGGTAGCCAGTGGCGAAGCCGGTACCATCAGATCGGAACGTCAATGAAGTCATCACGATGGGTGCAGGTAGGTTGACCGAGGCCGGCAGCCACGTATTGCCACCATCTGTCGTGCGCAGGACGGCGCCATCATTGCGCGTTGCTGCTCCGATCTGGTCGTTCACGAATTCAACATCGGAGAAACCCGTGGCCGTATCGCTGAGCACCTGCGCCCAATTGAGGCCGCCATCGGTACTTCGGTAGATGGCGCCGCTGTCCGGTATGGCGATGCCGTTGTTAGTGAGCCTGCTGTATCCCCCGGTCGCGGCAAACGCCAACGTATCGTTGACGAAGTGCAGACGCGAGACAGGCTGACCCGGAAGAAAGGCGATGTTCGTCCAGGTGGCGCCGGTATCAGTGCTCATGTCGATGATGCCATTGCCCGCCTGATCGGCGCCGCCGGTGAACGCCACCAGGTCGTTGCGCATGCGGATGGCGCGGTAGTATCGGCCGGTGCCTGTGCGAACGCTGTCGAACCCGAAGGGATACGCCGGGAACAAATAAGGCCGCACCACGATGCTGCGGTTGTAGAGCTCGTGCCCAGCGGCCATGTACAGCGGTTTCCCTCCGGTCATCTTCACATCGATGTCCTCCAGGTTCGTGGAGGGCTCGTACCAGATGAAATACCCGCCCGAAGCGGCACCGTCATCGGTTAGCACGATGCCCCCTTCCGTGGCCGGGGCGAACGGTCCGGGATTGTTGGCGCCATACACGAACAAGCCTGAATCCAGGTTGTGGAAGGCCGAAGCCTGGTAATGGAGCGTGCTGGAAAAGAGCCCAGCAGGCACCCACTGGCCAACGGTAGTAAAGGCGATGAAGAAGAAAGCGACGACGGAGTTCCGTTTGTTCATGGCGGCGAAGTTGGGCAGTGAATACACGCCAACCCGCATCGCGTTCATGACCACCTTTGGACGCATGTCGTTCAAGCAGATCACCGCCATTGAACAGGCGACGCTCACGTTTCTCAAAGACCTGTCGCGCAACAACGATCGCGACTGGTTCACGAAGCACCGCGACCGGTACGAGGCCGCCCATGCGAACATGATATCGTTCGCTGATGCGCTGTTGGAACGCATGGGGAAGCATGACCGCTTCGACACGGCGAGCGGACGCAAAAGCCTGATGCGCATCTACAACGACCTGCGGTTCCACAAGCACAAGCCGCCCTACAACCCGCGTTTCGGCGGCAACCTGGACCGGGCCAAGCCCGCGCTCCGCGGGGGCTATTACTACCACGTGGAGCCCGGTTGGTCTTTCATTTCCTGCGGCTTCTTCGGTCCGGAGCCTGCCGACCTGAAGCTCATCCGCTCGGACATTGCTTACGATCCCGGCACCTGGGCCAAGCTCATCGCTTCAAAGGCGATGAGGGCAACGTTCGAACCGCTGGCGGGTGATCAGGTAGCCACTGTTCCAAAGGGCTTCACGAAGGACCATCCGGCCATCGACCTCCTGCGCAGGAAACAGTTCATCTTCCGTCGACGGTTCACTGACGCACAGGTGTTGTCCAAGTCGTTCTTGTCCGATGTGGAAGCAAGTTTCCGGACCGTTCGCCCGTGGTTCGACCACATGAGCGCAGTGCTCACAAGCGACGCGAACGGTGCTTGACCCCGCTACGGCTTGGCGGGCGACAGCGACAGGTCGCGGTGCACCAGCATGATCGCGCTCTCGTTCCGGTAACCGTTCTCCTCCCCCGCTTTCTGCATCTTGAACCCCATGTGCAGCGGTTCGGCAGCGACGGTGGCGTAGCGCTGGGGGAAGGTGCGCCCTTCGTCATACAGCGCCTTCAGATAGAAGTACGTGACGTCGAAACCGAGGAAGGCGTATTCCCCCGCATCGGTATGGAAGCGCTCCCGGAAGACCTTGTCGAAAGCGGCCACACGGGCATTGCTGCGGTCGATGTGGGTGCTCACCGCGAAGTGCAGTTGCACGGCATCGCGCTTGGCCGCATCCACGCTTTCGATGTTCATCCATTGCTCCAGGCCGAAGACGACGATGCGGTGCTTATCGGTTGCGTCGGCAAGAACGTTCACCAGACCGGTCACGAGCTCCACATCCTCGGTGGGGGCCACCACCACGTTCAGTTTGCTGGTGGACAGCTTGGCCAGCACCGAGGAGCCCTGCCGCTTGCCCGAATAGGCAATGGTGGTGCTGTCGATCACAGCGTCGCTACCAGCCGCGTGCAGGGCGTCGCGCAACATGCGCTCCATCTGGTCCTGCAGTTCCTTCTCGCCGGTGATGGCCGAACGCAGCAGGATGATGTTGTCGTTGCCGTGGTACTTGGCCACGTAGCGTGCGGTGTACTGAACCTGTTCCGTACGACCGCTCACAGCCTTGCTGACCTGTGGCCGCCCGAGAAGCACTTTGTTGCTCTGGGCCACAGGGCAGATGATCTGACCACTGCCGGCCATGCCCGCCACCTGCTCGATGGCAGCGCGGTGGAAGGGGCCGATGTAGAGATCGAGGTTGCGCAGGTCGGGGTCCTTCAGTGCCTTGCTCCAACTGGCGGGATCGTTGCCCACGTCCACCACACGGATGTCGACCTTCAAGCCCAGCGCTTTCAGCGAATCCAAAGCAAGCTGCGCACCAGCGTAGAACTGCGCTGCGATGCTCGTCAGTTCGTACCAATCGTCGGAATTTGGACGGGCAAGCACGCTGTCGTTGCGCTCGATGCTGAAGGGCAGCAGCAGACCCACCGAGTAGCGGTCCCGCTTGTCCATGCCGACGGCCGGGTCCACAAACACGGGTTCGGTTTTTTTTGCCGGGATACGCAGGTAGGTGCCCACCTTCAATCCCTCCGGCAGGCCTCCGTTGGCAGCGCGTAGTTCCTCCTCGGTAATGCCGTGTTGTTTGCACAGGCCGTAGATCGTCTCCTGTGCCTGCACCGGGTGGCTGATACTGCCGTCATCCGCAGCTGGCGCCACCACGGTCGCCGATGTGCCCGTGACTTTCGCCACGGGGATGATGAGTTCCAAGCCCACCTTCAAGCCATCGGCCATCTGCGGGTTGCGGCCCAGCAGGTCGGCTTCCGGCACAGAGTACTTCCTCGCGATCCCATACACGGTCTCCTTCTTCTGCACCACGTGAACGAGTTCGCCATCGCGCAGCTGCGGCGCGGCCTTCGCTTCCTTTTTGCTCACCCCATCCACCGGTATGATGAGCACTTGGCCAATGCTCAACCCTTGCGATGCGGCAGGGTTCGCCTTCACGATCACCTCGGTTGGCACTGCGTAACGCTGTCCGATGGCGAAAAGCGTTTGCCCCTTCTCAACCGTGTGCAGGATGTACTTCTTGCCATCGCGCGTTTGCGTCACTTGTGCAGTGCCGGTGATCAGGCACAACAGCAACGGCAAGAGCATCACCAACCTGTTCATTCCCATTCGATGGTTGCGGGCGGTTTGCTGCTGATGTCGTACACCACGCGGTTCACGCCTTTCACCCGGTTGATGATGTCGTTCGAGATCCGTGCCAGAAGCTCGTAGGGCAGGTGGCACCAGTCGGCCGTCATGCCATCGGTGCTGGAAACGGCGCGCAAAGCAACGGCGTTCTCGTACGTGCGCTCGTCGCCCATGACACCCACGCTGCGCACGGGCAGCAGGATGGCGCCCGCCTGCCAAACCTGATCGTAGAGTCCGGCCTCGCGCAGGTGCTTGATGTAGATGTGGTCGACCTCCTGCAACAGCGCCACTTTCTCGCCGGTCACTTCGCCCAGGATGCGGATGCCAAGGCCCGGTCCCGGGAACGGATGGCGCCCGAGGAGCGCAACATCCAGGCCCAGTTCCTTCCCCACCCTTCGCACTTCGTCCTTGAAGAGCAGGCGAAGCGGCTCCACCACCTTCAGGTTCATCCGGGCAGGCAATCCGCCTACGTTATGGTGGCTCTTGATCGTGACGCTGGGGCCGTGCACGCTTACGCTCTCGATCACGTCCGGATAAATGGTGCCTTGCCCGAGCCACTTCACGTCCTTGATGCGCTTGGCTTCATCATCGAACACATGGATGAAGGTGGCGCCGATCGCCTTGCGCTTTTGTTCAGGATCCTCCTTGCCTTGGAGCGCGGCGTAGAAGCGCGCCTTGGCGTCCACACCCGTGATGTTGAGGCCGAGGTGCTTGTAGTTCTCCAGTACGCTCTCGAACTCTCCTTTGCGCAGGAGGCCATTATCAACGAACACGCAATGCAGGCGCTCGCCTATCGCCTTATGGAGAAGGATGGCGGCGACACTGCTGTCCACGCCACCGCTGAGGGCCAGTACGACCCGGTCGTTGCCCAATTGCTGGCGGAGCCCGTCCACCGTGCTTTCCACGAACGAAGCCGGGGTCCAATCGCCTTTGCAACCGCATACGCCCTGCACGAAGTTCCGCAGTATGGTCAGGCCATCGGTGGTATGGAACACCTCCGGGTGGAACTGCACGGCAAACGTGTTTTCGCCCTTCAACCGAAAGGCCGCCACAGGCACCGCGTGGGTGCTGGCCATTACCTCCATGTTGCCGGCCACAGCGGTAATGCTGTCGCCATGGCTCATCCACACCTGCGTTCCGGGATGGACACCATCGAACAGCGGCCCGCTGACCATGATATTGTCCAGGTGGGCGCGGCCGTATTCACGCACGGTGCTCGGCAGCACTGGCGCACCACTTCTTTTGGCCAGAAGCTGCGCGCCGTAGCAGATGGCCAGCACCGGTAGACGGCCTTGGAACACGCTGATATCGGTATCCGGCGCATTGGTATCGTGCACGCTGAAGGGGCTACCGCCAAGGATGACGCCCTTGATGGACGAATCATCGGCGAACCGGGCCGCTTTGCTGAACGGGTGGATCTCACAGTAAACGTTGAGCTCGCGCACACGACGGGCAATGAGCTGCGTGTACTGGCTGCCGTGGTCGAGGATGAGGATCTTCTCCAAAGGGAAACAGGGGGAATGTGCGGAAGCGCGAAGATGGAATTGTGGCCCCGGGCATGACGGACCGGTGTGCGACACGTCAAGAGAACGGCGGCCAAAAGTATCCGGGGCGGGCAACGTGGTCCGGTGGATGACCGACTAACTTTCAACGCCATGCAACCCCGACGGACATACCCGTGCGCAAGGGCAAGAGCCTTAGCCGTGCTCTCGCTCACCTTGTGCCTGTGGTTGAACGCCAGGGCACAATTGGTCATTTGGGCCGATGAATTCGAGAACGGGTGCAATACCGGTTGCTACGCCTCGGCCTACACCACAGGGGTGAACGGCATTTGGACCGTGACGAACGTGGGTGCCCAAGGGACCTGTCCCAACCAGTGGTTCATCAGTTGCCGCGAGAACGGCAATGCCACCAGCACCTGCGGTACGGACTGCACCACCAACAATGAATCGCTGCACATCGGCAACGAACTGGTGGGCGTATGCGCAAGCCCCAACGGCTGCATTTTCTGCCCGGCGGGTGACTGTGGTGCAGCCTACGATGCGGGGTGTCCGCCTGCTTTCTGCACCTTCTGCCTGTGCGGCTGCCTGAACACCACAACGAACAAGCGGGCTGAATCCCCGACGATCAATCTGTCAGCCTACACGAACGTTACGCTCAATTTCAAGTACATGGAGAACGGCCAGACCACCAGCGACGACTTCCTGGTGGAGTATTGGAACGGCGCGGTGTGGGCGGCCCTCAGTAACCCGCCCAAGACACCGGCTGGAGGCTGTGGCAGCCAAGGGCAATGGACCCAGTACAGCGTGGCCCTGCCAGCTAGCGCCAACAACAACCCTGCTGTGCGCGTGGGCTTCCGGTGGCAGAACAACAACGATGCAAGCGGGGCCGACCCGAGCGTGGCCATCGACGATGTACAACTGACCGTAGCATACGTTCCCACTTGTGTTGGCCCCTTCGTGAACGAGGTGAGCAACGGCCCGGCCACGGAGAAGGAGTACATCGAACTGATGGTCTGCGGGCCACCGTGCACGACCGTGGACCTGCGCAACTGGAAGATCGACGACAACAACGGCGCTGCTTGGAACGGGTTCGGGTCGGTGATGGTGAACAGCGGGGTGAGCACCGGGCACCTGCGTTTCGCCAACGTTGCGCAATGGGCGGCCGTGCCCACGGGATCCATCATCGTCATCTACAACAACACCGACCTCAACGCCCTGTTGCCGCCCAACGACCCGAACGACAGTTCGCCCGTTGACAGCGTGTACGTGCTGCCGGTGAACCATGCTTCCATCCAAAGCTGCGCCACCCTGCCGAGTGCCACCAGCAGCAGCGGCTACAATCCCTGTGGCTTCGGGGCGGGGAACTGGACGCGCGTGGTGATGCGCAACGATGGCGATGCGGCCCAAGTGCGCTACCCCAACGGGCAGTATTTCCATGGTGTGAGCTACGGTCCCAACACCCAGAACATGAACACCGGCGGCGCCGACGCGCTGCGCATCAGCACGGTGAACCATGCCGGCCGGGTCATCTACTTCAATGCCCTTGACCCGCGCTCGGCGGCCAACTTCACCAGCGCCGTGGTGGCGGGGAACGAAACGCCGGGCGCTGCCAACAACGCGGCGAACCTGGCCTTTCGGCGCGCGCTCCAATGTGCAACATCCCTGCCGGTGGAACTCCTTTCGTTCACCGCCCGCAACGACGGCCCTGCCGTTCTGTTGGAATGGAGCACGGCCTCTGAGAAGGACAATGCGCACTTCACGGTGGAACGGAGCAAGGATGGCCAGCGGTTCAATGACCTACTGCACCTGCCGGGTGCTGGGGACAGCCAGACCACGCTGCACTACCGCGCCCATGATGTTGACCCGGTGGCGGGCACCACGTTCTACCGCTTGCGCCAAACCGACCATGACGGGGCGACCTCGCACAGCAACATCGTAGCCGTGCACCGGAGCACCGCCAGCAACGGTCTTTCAGCAACACTCTCAGGCGATCATCTGGTACGCATTGAACACCCTTGCCAACTGGCCTCTTGGGAGCTGCTGGACCCATTGGGACGAATGATCGGCAAAGGCACCTCCGGTGAAGGTCCGGTAACCGATTGGAACGCACCAACCCACATCACCGGGGCCATGTTCCTGCGCGTGCATTGCGGTGCGGAAGCCGCAACCTTCAAATTGGTGTTCTGAACCGATCGCGGAAGTCAACAGGTGTTGATGATCCGACAACGATCGGCCCGGGGGATCGAGCGACTTTTGCAGCCGGAAGGGATAGTGATGCGCGCAACCGGGAAAGTCCTTCTTGCTGGCATGTTGATGGCGACCGTTGCAGGTGCCCATGGCCAACAGCTCCTGGACGACTTCGCTCGCGCGAACGGGACCGTTGTCGGCGGCGGGTGGACGGAAGGCGGTATTGGTTCTTCCGGCGCCATCCTGAGCAACGCTTTGGATCTCCCAACGGGCGGGTTGAACGGTGCCGATTGGGTTTCGCAGGACGTGTCAGGGCTTTACAATACGGTGTTGAACACCAACACCTGCGTGCTTACCTGGCAGTTCAACATGCGCACTTCGCGAGCCGACCCCAGCGGTTTCGCAGCCGGTAACTACGGCAACGCGTTCATTCTTGCTGGTAGTGCGCTGAATCCGGCTACTGGGACAGGCTACGCCGTGGTACATGGTGAGGCGCTAACGAACGACAGGCTTCGCTTGATCCGATACAGCGCTGGGGTTGCGACCAACACCACCATCATCACCGGCACTACTGATTTCGGCAACGAGTACTTGGCTGTGCGCGTGGTGTACACGCCAAGCACCAACACTTGGCAGATGTACTCGGCCAGCGGCGCTGGTTTCCCAGCCCCTGCTTCGGCTGCGTTCCAAGAGGGCGGCAACGTGGTGGATGCAACCTACACGGGCGTGAACCTGCCCTTCGCGGGCTGCTACTTCCAGCACAATACCGCTGCTGCCGACCGCGCAACATTCGACAATGTATATGTCCCCTTCGATTGCTCGAGCACCATTGCCACGTTCGCATCCTCTTCCAGCAGCAATAGCGAAGCCGCAGGAACCGTGACGGTGAACATCAACCTGAGCGCGGCCGCCACGGTGAACGGCACTTATACCGTGACGGTGGCCAACGGCGCAGGTGCCACCTACGGTCCGGCTTCCGATTACACGACCGTTCCAGCAGTTGCAGCCTCCACCATTTCAGTGCCGGTGTCCATTGGTGATGTTGTGCTGGGTTTTGATGTGGTGGTGAACGACGATGTGGTCACGGAAGCGAACGAGGTCATCACGTTCACCTTGACCAGCGCTTCAGCCGGCCTGTACATCGGGGCGAGCACCACGCATGCGTTCACCATCGTGGACAACGACATCACGCCTACGGTCACCTTCGCAACGGTGAACGTGAACGCGGTGGAAAACGCCGGGAGCATCACCTTCCAGCTCAATGTGAGTCCGGCACCAACAGCCGCCGGCAGCGTGGACATCTTCGTAAGCAATGGCGCCGGTGTCACGTACGGTGCCGGTAACGACTATACCACAACCCCGGGCACCGTGCTGAGCCAATTCACCGTGAACATCCCCATCGGTGCCACCTCGGTGAGCTTCACGGCCAACATCAACGACGACGCCGTGATCGAGAGCACGGAGAGCGTTGGCTTCTCCATCCTCGCTGTAAGCGCAGGCTATGCCATCGGGGCCAGTACGAGCGCCACGTTGGTGATCCTGGACAATGACAGTCCACCGACGGCGCTGCAGCGTGGCGACCTTGTGATCGTGGGTGTGAATGCGAACACCAATGCCTGTGGTGGTGGTGTAGGCGATGACGAGGTGAGCTTCTTCTGTTTCAAGGACATCACCACGGGCACCACCATCGACATCACGGACAACGGTTACGAGCGTTGCAATGCAGGCCTTTGGGGCAATAACGAGGGAACCGTCCGCGCATCCCGCATAGGCCCGACCATTCCACGGGGCACGGTCATCACGTTCAGGTTCACCGCTACCGGCGTTTACAGTTCGCTTGCTCCCGATGCGTCCTGGGGCTTCACCAATCTGAACGGCGGGGGCAACGTGCTCAATATGAACAGCGGCGGCGACCAGCTGTTCTTCGGGCAAGCCGGGGTTTGGGGACCCGGTGGTGCGGGTCTGCACAACGCAACCTACAGCGGCACTTGGTTGTTCGGGTTTTCAAGCTATGCGGCATTCCCTTGGTCGGCCAGTTGTGCGACCAATCCGACCCAGCGCAGCAACCTGCCTTTCGGCATGGATTGTTTCAGCATGGCGCCTACCAGTGCCACTGACTTCGCGAAGTACACCGGCCCACAGACTGTGGCCACGCAGCGCGATTGGATCCTGCGCATCGAAGACCCCGCCAACTGGACCACTTACGGCACGTGCGGTGCCTACAACGCCGGTGGCACGAACTGGTTGACGGCACCGGTGATGCCCATCACCCTCGGCGGCATGGTCAATGGCCTGTGGACGGGTGCAAAGACCACGGATTGGTTCCAATGCCAGAACTGGGACGATGCTGAAGTGCCCATCGCCACAAGCAACGTGGTCATCAACAGCACTGCCATCCGCGACTGCGTTGTGGGCATTGCAGCCGGGTCAACCGGTGTGTGCGCCAGCTTGTACATGGGCGCTACCAATGCCACCGGCCGCACGCTCACCATCCAGAACGCCAGCACGCTGAACGTGGGCGGCAACACCACGGTGCAGCGCACGCTTGGTACTGGGGCATTCGGCATTACGCTCTTCGGCCTCAGCACCCTGAACGTGGCCGGTAACCTGAGCCTGCAAGGACCAACGGCCGGGTTGTACGAAGGCTACCTGCGGAACGAGATCGCCGGGAATACGGTGAACGTGACCGGCAATGTGACGATCCAGAACGGCGGCCTGCTCGATCTACAAGGGCCGGTGGCGGGTGGAAGCATCAATGTGGGCGGCAACTGGCTCAACAACCATGGCGCGGCGGCTTTCAACGAACTCTTCAGCACCGTGACGTTGAACGGTGGTGGAGCCCAGACGATCAACACATCGGGTTTCGCGGAAGAATTCGGCCGACTGCGCATCAACAAAACCGCCAATGATGCTACCCTGCTGCAGCCCTTGCTCATCCGCACGGATCTGAACCTGGTGCAAGGGCGCCTCTTCACCGATGCCACCAACCTACCTACTGTCATTGACGGCGCTACTGCCACCAGTGCCAGCGATGCGAGCTTCGTTCACGGTCCCATCATCAAGCTCGGCAACGACGACTTCACCTTCCCGGTGGGCAAAGGCACTCAATACCGTTACGCAAGGATCACCGGCCTCACCTCGGGTCTGACGGATGGCTTCCGCGGTGAGTATTTCCCGGGTGACCCCGAAGCGCTCTTCGGACCAGCATTGGAACCCACGCTCGACCACATCAGCAATTGCGAGTACTGGATGATCGATCGCGAAGTGGGTACGCCCAATGCATTCGTTACGCTCAGCTGGGACAACAACAGTTGCGGTGTAACGGCCATGCCCGATCTGCGCGTAGCCCGTTGGGATGCCCTGGGCACCATCTGGCGCGACCGAGGCAACGGTGGCACCACTGGCACCATTGCGGCTGGTGATGTCATCACGGCAGCACAACAGAACCTGTTCAGTCCATGGACGCTGGCGAGCATCAACGCCAACAACCCATTGCCCATTGAACTGCTTGCGTTCAATGCCCTACCGAACGGTAGCGTGGTGGACGTGCGCTGGAGCACAGCCACGGAGATCAACAACGAATGGTTCGATGTGGAGCGCAGCGCCAACGGCGAGGATTTCACCTCCATTGGACGTGTGGCCGGTGCCATCAACAGCCAGAACACGCTGAACTATGCCTTCGTGGACGGTAGCCCGCTCGGTGGGACAAGCTTCTATCGGCTGCGCCAAACCGACCTTGACGGTTCCAGCACCACGAGCAATGTGGTGGCTGTGCAATTCGGTTCTGGCCCACGTCCATTGGTGCTTATCGGTGCCGGGGAAGAGCTGATCGTGCAACACGGCTTCAAGGGCGGGTCCACGCTTCGGTTGTTCGATGCCAGCGGCCGCATGGTGTTCAATGGCCAAGTGCCTTCGGACGGTGCCTTCTCGCTCGACCTGTCCACCTTGGGCCACGGGGCCTACGTGCTGCAAATGACGGACGGCGTGGGCAGTGCTGTGGGCCGGTTTGTCCGCTGAGAGCACAACGATCCCAAGGGTCGCTGCGTTCGCCGCCTCTACATTCGGCGCAATGATGCCTTTGAAGACCGCGGCAACACTATTGGGCCTACCTGTCCTGTGCCTTCTCTCATGCAGCGGCACCGCCCCCGTGGTGGATGCCATGCCCGACTACTACGAGCCGCAGGCCGATATCCGGTATGAGGACCGCACATACGTGGAAACGGTGAAGACCGTTCTGCTCTTCAAAAAAGGCTTCGAGATGAGCGTGCCGGCCTTCGAACTGGGCAGCGGGGAATCGCTTGAACTGCACTTCGATGACCTCTCCCCTAATCCTGAGAACTTGTGGTGGACCATCATCCACTGCGACCCGCACTGGAAGCCGAGCGACCTCAGCCAGGGGCAGTACATCGAAGGTTCGTTCAGCGACTTCATTCCGCCGCCCGTGCAGAGCTACAACACCCGGCAACCGTACCTGCACTACGCCGTGGAAGTCCCGAGCTTCATGACCAAGCCGCGCATCAGCGGCAACTACATCCTGAAGGTTTTCCGCCAAGGTGACGAAGAGGACGTAGTGCTGACGCGGCGCTTCTACGTCTTCGAGAACAAGGTTCAGGTGGACGCCAAAGTGATGGCGAGCCGCGATGTGGACCGCCGGAACACCTCGCAACAAGTGGATCTCGTCATCCGGCATCCGCAATTGCAAGTGCCCGACCCGTTCGGCGATCTAACGGTGACCGTGCTGCAGAACATGCGTTGGGACGATGCGCGCACCGGAGCCCGCCCCCGCTTCGTCCGTGGCAGCGAACTGGTGTACGACTTCCCCAACGAAACCCTCTTCGATGGCGGCAACGAATGGCGGCCGCTGAACGCGAAGAGTTGGCGGTTCAATGCACCGGGCATCGGCAGGATCGTGTTGGACAAGGAACTCATCGAGGTGTACATGGTGCCCGACCTCAAGCGCAACATCCGCGTGTACCTGGACCAGCCGGACCTCAACGGGCGCTATCTGGTGAAGACCGACGACGGCTACGACAATATGCTGGAGGCGGACTACATGAACGTGATCTGGCAACTGCCGATGGATGCGGCGCTCTACGGTGACGTTTACGTGTACGGTGCCTTCACCGACTTCCAGTGCAAGAAGGAATTCCGCATGACGTGGGATACCGAGAACAAACGCTATGTGCTCGGTGCGCTGGTGAAACAGGGCTTCATGGACTACCAGTACGCTTTCATGGCGCCCAACAGCGAACTACCCGACCTCACCACCATCGAGGGGACGCACTTTGCCACGGAGAACGACTACTGCGTGCTCGTGTACTTCAACGACTGGAACGTGCGTGCACAGCGGCTGGTGTCGATGCGCTTCCTCAACAGCAGGCAACAGCAGTAGCCTCAGCGGGCAAGCTTCAACACCCGAACCACCGCCTTGCCTGTCCGGAGCGTGTAGAGGCCATTCCGAAGTCCTGACAAGTCCAGCACGTTCAGCCCCACTGTGGGTTGAACGGTCATGACCACACGACCGGTCGCATCCATCACTTCCACGTTCGCCCTTTCGTGCACCGTGATGTTGAGCGGGCCTTCGGTGGGGTTGGGATAAGCGACCAGTTCCGGTTCAACGGTTTCCTCAACGCCGGCATAGATCGTCCCGCAGTTGCCATTGCCGTTGCAGACCTGCTCGGCGAGGAAATCGGTAACGTGCGCGAACGAGAACTCGGGATCAGAATTCAAGTAACCCACATGCCCATTGCCGGGATATTGCAGATAACAGTTCTCCACCCCCATGTTCTCCATGCGAAGGTGCACGTCGTGGCCACCGCTTGCATACAATCCCGTGGGAAAGCCGATCACCTCCACCATCTCGGTGAAACACGGCACCACTTCATCACCCGATTCGTGCACGCTCACCAGGGGCTCGTCACCGGGTTGGATCCACGACGTATCGCCGAGCGCACCGCTCATGCTCCAACAGGCCAGCACGTTCTCCGGATAGCCCGGTGAGCCGCTGTTGCCGCTGATGCCCCCGAGCGTGGCCGTATCAGGATAAAGCACCGGGGGTAGCTCGCTGCTTTGATCCAGATAGGCCACATGGAGCGCTCCAATGGCTCCAGCACTGACCCCACCCACGATGATCCGCGCCGGGTCAATGCGGTAAGGGTTGTTGTCGTCGATGACGCTCTTGTGCAGGTAGCGGACGCAGGCGAGCATATCGTGCGAGCAACGCATCACCGCCTGCGTGGTGGTAGCGGCGTTGGGCAGGAAAAAGCCCACGCGGTAGTCGTGTGCAACGGCCACATAGCCGAGCTGGGCAAAGGCGATGCACAGCGGTGCAACGTCGGCGCGCGAGCCACCGATGAACGATCCGCCGAACGCTACGAGCACGCAGGGGCGGGTGGAAACGGTGTCGCCTTCGGGCTCATAAATGTCCATGTACAAGGTCTGCATGCCTCCCCCGCTCACGGGAACGTTGCTGCCGAAGGCGATGCCCGATGTGGTCGTCACCGCATCGAAGAACGTCGGGGTGATGTATCGGCCCGAACCGCAGTCGTTCTGGGCAGTAAGCACAATGGGAAACGACAGGAGCACTGAGGTGGAGTACAACTTCTTCATGTATGGTCAGATGAGCAATGAACGCAGTGATCAGCACCGATCAACGCAACACCACTTGAGCATGAATGCCGGAACGCGGAACAACGATCGAATAGAGTCCGGGCACTAGCGTCGACAGATCGATCACCCCATTGGCCGCCACCGTGCTCAAGACAAGGCGGCCCGAGGCATCCAACACCTGCACCCCACCAAGTGCCCCGCGGTGTCCGGCCAACCGGACCAACCCGTGGGTCGGATTCGGGAAAACGACGCCGTTGCTTACTTCCGGTTCCTCAAGGCCGTTGATGCACGCCGCTACATCGAACAAGGTGATCGTGTTATTGCCCGCATTGGCCACGCACACGCGGCCGTTCACCTCATCGAAGTCGATATCGGCGGGGTTGGCCAGCCCAGCGGCACCAAGGCTGATACCAGCGGTTGAGAAATCCGCAGGGAAGGCATGGAGCTGGTCGTTGCCCCAGTTCGCCGTGATGAACCGTCCTAGGCAGTCGATGGTGATGCCATCGATATTGCTGAAACCCGAATTGATCAACA
Source organism: Flavobacteriales bacterium (assembly GCA_016699575.1). Classification (NCBI taxonomy): domain Bacteria; kingdom Pseudomonadati; phylum Bacteroidota; class Flavobacteriia; order Flavobacteriales; species Flavobacteriales bacterium. Next base: position 4,045,677 of record CP064979.1, read on the forward strand.
AGGACTGCGCACCGGTGTTCTTGTCCACCTGGGTAATGGGCGCGTTGCCGCCCCATGCCACCACCACCAGACGGTCGCCCACAGGGTCGTAAACGATGCCGTTCGGTGTGAAGGATGTGCTGGCCAGTGGGCTGAAGGTGTTCCCCGCGACATCCACCTTCAGGATCTCGTCGTTGCCGAAATCCGTCACGTACAGAAAGGTGCCGTCCGTGGTGATGCCATTGAGGAAATTGCCGCCGAGGTTGAGGTTGAACACCTGCGCACCGGTGCTCAGCGCATAGCCCTTCACGGTGCCGCCGCTGCACGCGTAAATGGCGGTGTCCATGATCTCAATGCCATAGGGCGCGGGGCTCACTGTCACGAAGTCGGTGACCGTGCCCGCTTGATCGCGCTGGCGGATCTTGCCGTTCCCGGTGTTGCTCACGAAATAGCGGTCGCCAACAGGGTCGTGCTCCACGCTTTCGGGGTTGCTGTACTGGGCATTAGCGCCGAGCGTGGCTGACACCAGGAGCGCTGACGAGAAAATGCGGAGGAATGATGGCGGCATGGGTCCGTGTTGGTGCGGGCAATGTACATGTGGCCGCGACGCGCTTACTTCGTTCTCCATGTTGCGTCCCTCCCTCCTGCTCGTTTCCTCCTTGGCGGTGCCCTGCGTTTCGGCGCAAACCGCCCAGTTCGACATCACCTACGGGCCCATGCCGCCGGAGTTCGTGACGGCGTTCGATCATGCCGCTGCCATCTGGGCCGGCATCCTCGTTTCGCCCGTGCCCATCAAGGTGAACGTGGCCTTTTTCCCGCTCGGTGCCAATGCGCTCGGCATCACCTTCCCCAACGGGCGTCGCGACTTTCCGAACGCGCCAGTGGCGAACACATGGTATGCGTCCGCCTTGGCCAACAGCATTGCGGGTTCAGAGCTCAATCCCGGCGAGAACGACATCGACATCTACTTCAGCAACGGACCGAACTGGTACACGGATACGGCTGGCACCCCTGCCGCGAACCAGCACGACTTCGTTAGCGTGGCCTTGCACGAGCTGGGGCACGGACTTGGTTTCGTCGGTCTTGCAAAGAAGATTGGCGCTGAAGGATCGTTCGGGCTGTTGCAACAAAGCGACTTCGCGCCGCTAACGACCACTTTCCCGTGGCCCCAGCTAGACACGCTCCCGGGCATCTTCGACCGGTTCATCCAAGCGCCAACGTTGGAGATGCTGGTGGACGTTCCCAATCCCAGCACCCCGCTCGGTTCGTTCTTCACCTGCAACAACCTGAACTGGAACGGCCCTTTTGCCCTGTCCGCCAGCGGTGGCGCTGAAGTGCGCATCTACGCGCCAAGCGTGTTCGCGCTCGGGAGCAGTTGTGTGCACTTGAACGAAAGCACATATCCGGTGAACAACCCCAACGAATTGATGACACCCTTCAACAGCGCTGGCGACGTGAACCATTGGCCCGGCACGATCTGCTTGGGGATCCTGCAGGACATCGGGTGGACCTTGGCACCAGGGGTCGGCGTGCATGAACACGGAACCCGGTCAACGCTCACCATCTTCCCGAATCCCGTCGAAGACGAACTCTCCATTCGTACCTCATCGAACATGGTGAACGATGTCGCGCTCATCATCGACGCGCATGGTCGACGGGTCGCTGAAGAGAGCGCGTTGGAGGCTATCGACGTCTCCCGATTATCACCGGGCATCTATTCAGTTGCTCTGCGCATCACCGGTGCCCATGCACGTTTCGTGAAACAATGACAACGATGGAACACCACTATGCCCTTTCAACCGAGTGGACCGGCAACAACGGCACCGGTACGGACGGCTACCGCAACTACGGCCGCAACCACATCATCCGCATCGAAGGCAAGCCCGACTTGCAATGCTCTGCTGACCCCACGTTCCGCGGGGACAAGTCGAAGCACAATCCGGAGGAGCTGCTCGTTGCCGCACTGAGCGCCTGCCACATGCTCAGCTACCTGCACGTGTGCGTCAGGAACGGTGTGGTGGTGACGGCCTACAGCGACAACGCCACCGGGCGCATGGTCACCGAAGGCGATGGCGGCCGGATGACGGAAGTGACGCTGCACCCGCAGGTGACCGTGCGCGATGCCGATATGGTGGAGAAAGCGAATTCGCTGCACAGCGAAGCGAGCAAGCTCTGCTTCATCGCCAGTTCAGTGAACTTCCCTGTTCGGCACGAGCCAACATGCAGTGCTGGCTGACTTGTTGGTCAGAGCAACTGAAGTTACCTTCAGCCTTCCATACCACACCGGGCCATGAAGAAACAAAATACCCTCGCCACCACTGTTCTTCTCACTGTGCTGTTGAACCAACCGGCCGTTGGCACTGCTCAGGTCATCACCGACGCGTTCGATGGCGTCGGCAACGAGACGTACACCGGCGTCAATGGCTTCGGTCCGTTCAACTGGGTGAACGCCATCAATTTCAATTTCCCCACTCAGCAGGGCAGCAACGCATTCCTGTCGAACTACACTGGGTTTCCCATTCCCAATATCGGCATGGTGAAACTCTTCGCGACCACGATGGACGCCACCACATACCGCGTGGCCTTCTATTGTTCACGCTATTCGAGCACGAACACGCTGGCCTATTCGGATTACGACACGCTCTACATCGGCTCTCCCGATGGCACCATGGTATGGGACACGGTCCCAACGCCTGCCGTGGACTATGAATGGGTTCGCTGGTCGGGCTTGTACACCCCGGCACCGAGCGACATCGGTGAGCCGTTCAAGTTCGGGTTCTCGGTAACCATCAACAGTGGAACATCATTCGCCCTGGACGGCCCGGTCACCGCAACGGACATCAGTACCGGCATCACCACGCAGCTGGACAACGAAGAACAACTCATGGCCTTCGCCGACCTTGCATCCCAAACCATTGTGCTGCGGGCCGCTGAGCCCATGGCCGCAATGGAATTGTTCGACGCTCAAGGTCATCGGGTGCTGGCGCGGTCCTTGGGGAATAGCACGGTAGCGCATGTGATCCACGCTGGTTTGAGCACTGGGCTTTATGTGGCCCGAGTGCGGAGCATGGACGGCACCCTGCGCACGGCACGTGTGGTGTTGCAGTAAGGCTCAGGCCAACGCACGGCGCAAACTGGCCGCTGCCGAAGCACGCACCTTGTTCTTCAGCACGGGGCTCCAACCCAACAGTGTTCCGGTGATGCCGAGCGCCTGTCGGCTCCATCGCCAGAAGCCGAAGTGATCACGCTGGCGCACGATCAGCCCATCACGCAGGTCGAACTTGCTGCGGATGATGTTGTGCACCTTCCTGCCCGACTTGCTGAAGGTGTAGAAAGCTTCCCACTCGCACACACCGCGCTCGGCGGTTTCCTCCACAACGCGGAACGTCACCTTGAGGTCGGTGCCGGTGGTGAGGAGCATCTTCCACATTGCGCGCACACCCGTGGCATCCAGATCGGGAAACACCGGGTCGCTGAAGCGTGCATCATCGGCATAGCACGCACCCATGATGGCCCAGTCGCGCTGCGCGAAGGCGGTGTAGAAGCGGGTGAGGGTGGACATGGGACAATGGTATCACAGGTTGTGATACCAACGTTGTGCTCCAAGGCGCTGTAGGCTTTCCTGAAATGCGCGCTGGCCAAGGAGTTCGGATGGTATCACATATCGTGACACCGACGGGGCTTGGGCATAACTAGAAACCCAATGCTGGCAACGCTCACAAGGGGAAAATGGGGTATCACAAATTGTGATACCCCCTGTGGATCGCGGCCTTTCGTCAATCCTCTCGACCGTCGATGCGGTCAGCCCACAACTGCAAGACAAGCATCCGTCGACGTAGGGAGTCGACCGGCTTGGTCCGAACTAGGACATAGAGATTACGACAACTCCTTCTTCACAGGAGCATCACGATACTCTGTGATTTCATACTTCGTCGAATCCATGAACCTACTGAGCACCACAACATCAAGTTCACCAAGCGCACTGCGGTTGAAGTTCTCCCACGTATCCTCCACCCTGAACTGGATGAGCGGTGTTAATCCATTCCCGTTTGCGACCGCGCCCTTCGCCTGACATAGAATGCCGAAAAACCAACTTCCAGCATCCGACCGATTCACGTTCAGTCCGACCGGCTCGTACGCCTCCACGTCGATGTGTTGTGCTGCATATGTCCGAAGACCGCCCATGCCAGTCCCTCCTTTCGGACTCTTGAACTCCATTTCGGCTGTTCCACGGAAGTCATTATGTGATGTGCTTGCCTCTATCATCTGTTTGTCTTTAGGCCACCAAGACGTCAAGAATCGACCCAAGCAAACGGCCTGACAGTTCGTCAGAATCACGGACGCTTTCATGGAAGAGTCACTACTTCAATGACTGTGGAAAAGTGATCCTCACCCCTCCCCTTCATGCCGGTAGTTTCGCGCTCCGCCATGAAGTTCTCCCATCTCCACGTCCACACTCAGTTCTCTCTCCTCGACGGCGCCGCCAGCATTCCCGCGCTGTACAAAAAGGCCGTCGCCGATGGTCAGCCCGCCGTGGCCATCACCGACCACGGCAACATGTTCGGGGTGTTCAAGTTCGTGGCCGAGGCCGGAAAGCACAAGAACGAGGATGGCACGCCGAAGGTGAAACCGATCGTGGGTTGCGAGTTCTACCTGGTGGCCGACCGCCACCGCAAGACCTTCACCCGCGAAGACAGGGACCAGCGCGTGCACCAGCTGCTGCTGGCCAAGAACACCGTCGGTTACAAGAACCTGAGCCGGCTGTGCTCGCTCGGCTACATCGAGGGCTTCTACAGCAAGTACCCGCGCATCGACAAGGAGCTGCTGGTTCAGCACAAGGAAGGGCTCATCGCCACCACGTGTTGCTTGGGCGCTAGCGTGCCGCGCACCATCCTGCGCAAGGGCGAGGCCGAAGGCGAGAAGGAATTCCGTTGGTGGCTCGACCAATTCGGCGAGGACTACTACGTGGAGCTGCAACGCCATGGCATTCCTGAGCAGGACCAGGTGAACGTGCTGCTGGTGAAGTGGGCGCGGCAGTACGACGTGCCGATCATCGCCAGCAACGACAGCCACTACGTGGACCAGCAGGACGCCAACGCGCACGACATCCTGTTGTGCGTGAACACCGGCGAGAAGCAGAGCACGCCCAAAGCCGACGACGGTGACGAGGACGGCTCGCAGAAAGGCAAGCGCTTCGCCTTCTACAACGACGAGTTCTTCTTCAAGACACAGGCCCAGATGGCCGCGACCTTCCACGACCTTCCTGAGGCGTTGGACAACACCAACCTCATCGTGGACAAGGTGGAGGCCTTGAAGCTGAAGCAGGATATCCTCCTGCCGAACTTCCAAGTGCCACCGGGCTTCTCCGATCAGGACGATTACCTGAAGCACCTGACGTACCAGGGTGCGATCAAGCGGTGGTTGACCCCATCCCAGCCTTCCCCGGAGGGGAAGGAGCACGCGGGTGGGGAAGTCTTGGGCGGTGGTATCGATTCACTGGACCCTGCCATCAAGGAACGCCTCGATTTCGAGCTCTTCACCATCAAGACGATGGGGTTCGCGGGCTACTTCCTCATCGTGCAGGACTTCATCAACCACGGGCGCGACATCGGCGTGCTGATCGGTCCGGGCCGTGGTAGTGCGGCGGGGAGCGCGGTGGCCTATTGCATCGGCATCACCAATATCGACCCGATCAAGTACGACCTGCTGTTCGAGCGCTTCCTGAACCCGGACCGCAAGAGCATGCCCGATATCGATACGGACTTCGACGACGAAGGACGGCAGAAGGTCATCGATTACGTGGTCGAGAAGTACGGCAAGCAGCAGGTGGCGCAGATCGTCACCTACGGCAGCATGGCCGCCAAGAGCAGCATCCGCGATGTGAGCCGCGTGCTCGACCTGCCGCTCAACGAAGCCGATCGCTTGGCGAAGCTCATTCCCGAGCGACCGGGCATCGAACTGGAACGCGTGCTGCACGCACCGCTCGATGGAGAAGGCAGTTTGAAGACGAAGGAGAATTTGAACAGCGACGAGCTCGACCTGGTGAAGCAGCTCCGGAAGATCGCCGAGGGTGAAGACCTGCATGCCGATGTGCTGCGCGAAGCCGAGAAGCTGGAAGGTTCCGTGCGCGGCACGGGCATCCACGCCGCCGGGATCATCATCGCGCCGAAGGACCTGATGGAGATCCTGCCTGTGTGCACCAGCAAGGAATCGACGTTGCTGCTCACGCAGTACGATGGCAAGGTGGTGGAGGACGCAGGCGTCATCAAGATGGACTTCCTTGGGCTGAAGACGCTCACCATCATCCGCGATGCGCTGCGCCTCATCGACCAGAACCACGGGATCCAGATCGACATCGATGGTATTCCGCTGGACGACCCGAAGACCTACGAGATCTATCAGCGCGCGCAGACGAACGGCACGTTCCAGTTCGAAAGCGTGGGCATGCAGAAGTACCTGCGCGACCTGAAGGCCGACCGCTTCGACGACCTCATCGCCATGAACGCGCTGTTCAGGCCGGGGCCGCTGGAGTACATCCCCAGCTTCATCCGCCGGAAGCACGGCCAGGAAAAAGTGAGCTACGACCTCCCCGAAATGGAGGACCTGCTGAAGGATACATACGGTATCACCGTCTATCAGGAGCAGGTAATGCTCCTCAGCCAGAAGCTAGCGGGCTTCACGAAGGGCGATGCGGACACGCTGCGGAAGGCGATGGGCAAGAAGGACCGCGCCACGCTGGACAAGATGAAGGGCAAGTTCATGGACGGCACGGCCGCCAAAGGACTTGACCCGAAAGTGTGCGAGAAGGTGTGGAAAGACTGGGAAGCGTTCGCGCAGTACGCCTTCAACAAGTCGCACTCGACCTGCTACGCGTTCGTGGCTTACCAAACGGCGTGGTTGAAGGCCAACTACCCGGGCGAGTACATGGCCAGCGTGCTCACGCACTCGCAGGGCAGCATCGACAAGATCACGTTCTTCATGGAAGAGTGCCGCCGCATGGGCATCCCCGTGCTCGGCCCCGATGTGAACGAGAGCGGTCTTCAGTTCGGTGTGAACAAACAAGGGCAGATCCGTTTCGGCCTGGGCGCGGTGAAAGGCGTGGGTGAAGCGGCCGTGCAAGCAATCATCGAAGCGCGTCAGACCGACGGACCGTTCACCAGTGTGTATGACCTGATGCGCCGCGTGAACTTGCGCTCCGCGAACCGGAAAGCGCTGGAAAGCCTCGCCTACGCAGGCGCGTTCGATGGATTTGCGAAGACGCACCGCGCGCAGTTCTTCCACAGTGCTGGTGAAGGCAAGCCGACCTTCATGGAGACGCTCACACGTTACGGTCAACAGCACCAGGACGGTGAGGACAGCAGCCAGGTGAGCATGTTCGACATGGCTGCGGAAGGTGCGGGCATCCCGGAACCGCCCCTGCCGCAGATCGATCCGTGGAGCGCGCTGGAAAAGCTGCACCACGAAAAAGAGGTCGTTGGCTTCTACCTCAGCGGCCACCCGTTGGATGACCATCGGTTGGTGATCAATCACCTGTGCAACACCACACTACCCCAGCTCCAGGACCTCAAACCCTTGGCTGGTCGCGAGATCTGTTTCGCGGGGATCGTCACCAAGGCAGAGCACCGCATTGCGAAAAGCGGCAAACCCTTCGGAACGCTCACCCTGGAAGATCACGCAGGATCCCACGAGTTCATGCTCTTCAGTGAGGACTACCTCAAGCACAAGCTCTACCTCAGTACCGGCACTACCCTACTGCTGAAGGGACGGGCATCGGAGCGCACCTGGGGCCGGGATGAAGGGCAGCTCGAGTTCAAGTTCACGAGCATGGACCTGCTGAGCGATGCCAAGGAGAAGTTCTTCACCAAGCTGAACCTCCGCGTGGATGCCGACCGGGTGAGCGACGATCTGACCCACGAACTGGCAGCCCTGTTCAAGGAGCATCCAGGCAAATGCAAGGTGAACGTGAGCCTGTACAGCACTGCCGAGAACGTGAGCGTGGACCTGAACGCCAAGGCGATGACCGTTGGCGTTAGCGAGGAATTGATGGACCGGTTGACCACCATGGCCGATGTGGAGGCCAAGCTTGGCTGACCAACTGTCAGGTGAAATGGGCACGGCAGGAACCTTGAAGGCCCCGGGCCACGAACGAACTTTGTACCGGTTGAAAAGTTGAACCAGTTCAAGCCTCAAGCAACGTCCCCGGGCTCAACTTGCAGCCGCTAACCGAACAAACCCTCAACGCGCAAGAGCGCACAGCAGAACATGGCACTCGAATTCACGGACAGCAACTTCGAAGAACTCGCCCTCAAGAGCGACAAACCCGTTATGGTGGACTTCTGGGCGGAATGGTGCGGCCCCTGCCGCATGGTCGGCCCAGTGGTGCAGGAACTCGCCAGCGAGTACGAAGGCAAGGCGGTCATCGGCAAACTGAACGTTGACACGAACCCGCAGGTGGCCATGAAGTACGGCATCCGCAGCATCCCCACCATCCTGTTCCTCAAGAACGGCGAAGTGGTGGACCGCAGCGTGGGCGCAGTGCCCAAGGCCACGTTGGCCACCAAGCTGCAAGGTCAACTGGCCTGAGCACGAGCACAACTTGATCGAACAAGCCCCGGTACGCCGGGGCTTTTTCGTTCTTTGCCTTACCGCTACATGCCCATCGACAACAAGGAAGTGCAAGCGCTCAGCGCGCTGGAGTTCAAAGCCCGCCAAGTGGTGGAAGGCTTTCTGGCGGGCCTTCACAAGAGCCCCTTCCATGGGTTCAGCGTTGAGTTCGCGGAGCACCGCATCTACAACCCGGGCGAGAGCACGCGCCACATCGATTGGAAGCTCTATGCTCGCACGGACAAGCTCTTCGTGAAGCGGTACGAGGAGGAAACGAACCTGCGCTGCCAATTGGTGGTGGACGCAAGTTCCTCGATGTACTACCCGCAACTGAAGCCCGAGGACACCGAAGGCTTGAACAAGATCCGCTTCAGTGTGTACGCCGCGGCAGCGCTCACACAGCTCATGCGCAAACAGCGCGACGCCGTGGGCCTCACCGTCTTTACTGATGAGGTGAAGGTGGCCGAGCAAGCACGCAGCAATGCGGTTCATCTGCGGCACATCACGTCGCATTTGGAGAGCCTGCTGGCCATCGACGCCCCGGCACAAGGCCAGAAGACCTCCATCGTGGATGCGTTGCACGATATCGCTCACCGTGCACCGCGGCGCTCGCTCGTGGTGATCCTCAGCGATATGCTGGACGGTGGAGACCAGGCGGCCATGTTCGACGCCTTGCAGCACCTCCGCTTCAACAAGCACGACATCATCCTCTTCCACGTGGTGGACCGGAGCAAGGAGCTCGAGCTCCAGTTGGAGGATCGGCCCTACACGTTCGTTGACCTGGAGAACGGGGAGCAGGTGAAAGCCCATCCGAGCGAAGTGCGGGAGGCCTACCGCAGTGCCATGGCCGAGCACTGGCACCAACTGAAGCTCAAGTGCGGCCAATACCGCATCGACCTGGTTGAAGCGGACATCAACAAGGGCTTCTCTCCCATCCTGCTGGAATTCCTACTCAAACGAGCACGGCTGTACTGACCTGCTGCTTCCTCTTTTCAAAGGGTGTTGCGCGGATCGGATGCGCGGCTACATTTGCCCCGCTTTTCGGGGAACCGGGAAGTCAACGGTTCGGTAGTTCAGCTGGTTAGAATGCCGGCCTGTCACGTCGGAGGTCGCGGGTTCGAGTCCCGTCCGGACCGCTTGAGATGAAGCCCCTGCAAAGGGGCTTTGTCGTTTCGGGCTTCTGAAAACATGGCATCGAACGATGCGATGCGCGGTCGGATCGGCAGCCAGGGTGCAGCCCGGATGACGAAAAGACCACTGGACGATCAGTGGGCACCAGCGGTACGATCTTCGAGCAGGCCGCTGCACCGACGATCGGCAATAACATGGACCTGAACAAATTCACCCTTCGCAGCCAGCAGGCGGTTGAGGCCGCCCAAAGAATGACCATGGAGCATGGCCACCAAGCCATTGAGACCGGTCACCTCCTGAAGGCCATTCTTGAAGTGGACAAGGACGTGGCGCCCTTCCTACTGAACAAGCTGAACGCAAACCTTCCCGTGCTCTCACAAGCGCTCGACCGCATTGTTGGTGGTTATCCGAAGGTGCAAGGCGGACAGCCGGGACAGGTCTCACGCAACTCGGCCACGGCCCTTCAGAAAGCCATCGGCTCCTTGAAGGAGTTCAGCGACGAGTACGTGAGCATCGAACACCTGCTGCTCGGATTGCTCGATGGTTCGGACAACACGGCCCAGTTGCTCAAGGACAACGGCATCACGCGCAAGGATCTCGTGGCGGCCATCAAGCAACTGCGGAAAGGCGAGCGTGTAACGAGCCAGGGCCAGGAGGAGACCTACAACGCACTCAACAAGTACGCGAAGAACCTCAACCAGTTGGCGCGGGAGAACAAGCTCGACCCGGTGATCGGCCGCGACGAGGAGATCCGCCGTACGCTGCAGATCCTCAGCCGCCGCACCAAGAACAACCCCATCCTCATCGGTGAGCCCGGGGTGGGCAAAACCGCCATCGCGGAAGGCATCGCACAGCGCATCGCCACCGGGGACGTGCCGGACGACCTGCGGACCAAACAGGTGTTCAGTCTCGATATGGGTGCATTGGTGGCCGGGGCCAAGTACAAAGGCGAGTTCGAGGAGCGGCTGAAGGCCGTTGTGAAGGAGGTCATCTCGGCAGAAGGCAACATCGTGCTCTTCATCGACGAGATCCATACGCTCGTTGGTGCTGGCGGTGGTGAAGGCGCCATGGATGCGGCCAATATCCTAAAGCCTGCACTGGCCCGAGGGGAGTTGCGCGCGATCGGCGCCACCACGCTGAACGAGTACCAGAAGTTCTTCGAGAAGGACAAGGCGTTGGAACGCCGCTTCCAGAAAGTGCTCGTGGACGAACCGGGGCGCGAGGATGCCATCAGCATCCTGCGTGGCTTGAAGGCCAAGTACGAGCACCATCACAAGGTGCTCATCAAGGATGCCGCCATCATCGCAGCGGTGGAACTGAGCCAGCGATACATCACCGACCGGTTCCTGCCGGACAAGGCGATCGACCTGATGGACGAAGCCGCGAGCAAGCTGCGCATGGAAATGAACAGCAAGCCGGAGGAGCTCGATGAGATCGAGCGCCGCATCATGCAGTTGGAGATCGAAAGGGAAGCGATCAAGCGTGAAAACGACGAAAGCCAGCTTACACACCTGAACAAGGAACTGGCCGAGCTCGGCGCGCAGCGTGATGCGTTCAAAGCACGCTGGGAGGCGGAGCGGCAGCTAGTCCTGAAGGTGAACGAGGCCAAAGAAAAATTGGAGCAACTGACCTTCGATGCAGCACAAGCCGAGCGGGAAGGCGATTTCGGCAAGGTGGCCGAGCTGCGTTACGGGCGCATGAAGGAGACCGAGGATGCTCTTGCGAAGGCCAAGTCCGAGCTGGCGGCCGTGGAGAGCGCCAGCAAGATGATCAAGGAAGAGGTGGACGTGGAGGAGATCGCCAACGTGGTGAGCCGCTGGACAGGCATACCTGTGACCCGCATGATGGAGGCCGAACGCACGAAACTCCTGCGCCTCGAGGACGAACTGCAGAAACGCGTGGTGGGCCAGGAAGAAGCAGTGCGCGCCGTAGCCGATGCCGTGCGCCGCAGCCGGAGCGGTCTCGGTGACGAGAAGCGGCCGGTCGGATCGTTCATTTTCCTGGGCACCACAGGTGTTGGCAAGACCGAACTGGCCAAAGCCCTGTGCGGGTACCTCTTCAATGACGACAACGCCATGGTGCGCATCGACATGAGCGAGTACCAGGAACGGCACACGGTGAGCCGGTTGGTGGGCGCCCCTCCGGGCTACATCGGCCACGACGATGGTGGACAGCTCACCGAAGCCGTGCGTCGCAAACCGTACAGTGTGGTGCTGCTCGATGAGATCGAGAAGGCGCACCCTGATGTCTTCAACGTACTGCTGCAGGTGCTCGACGATGGACGACTGACCGACAGCAAGGGCCGTGTGGTGAACTTCAAGAACACCATCGTCATCATGACGAGCAACATCGGCAGCAACATCATCCAGGAGAACTTCGAGAAGTTGGATGCGCACAACAGCGATGAGGTGATCGAACGCACCAAACGCGAAGTGCTGGACCTGCTGCGCCGCAGCGTTCGACCGGAGTTCCTCAACCGCATCGACGAGACCATCGTGTTCCGTCCGCTCAACCGCAACGATGTGCATGCCATCGTGCGACTGCAATTGGATGAACTGATGAACAAGCTCGCCGAGAAGGACATCCATCTCACCCCAAGCCCCCAGCTCATCGACCACATTGCCGAGAGCGGATATGATCCACAGTTCGGGGCGCGGCCCATCAAACGCATGATCCAAAAGGAACTGCTCAATGAGCTGAGCCGCCAGATCATCGCTGGCAAAGTGGAGACCGGCGTGCTGCAGGTGATGGACGTGTTCGACGGACGCATCGTGTTCCGCAAGCCCATTGATGAAAATGAAAAGAACGGGCACGGAGTTGCAGCGGATGGCAAGACGAAGGCGAAGAAGTGAAGTGACCGGCCCGACAGTCAACATTGATGGCTGTTGGATCGATCGTGCATAAACGCTGGCGATCGGTATGGCATGCGCATGCATGCGCGGCTAGTTTGCCAGCCGAACGATGTACTGAACTGCTTTGATCGACACACCGACCTTCACCTCCCAGCTGGATGAATTGCTGGTGGCACTGCGCCAAGTCTGCCAACGCCATTACACTGCGCCCGACCCGCGCCAACATCAGCTACCCACCGACCCGAGCATCTTCCTGGAGGATGTCCTCTATTACGTGATGGACCAGTGGTCCGAGGAGCTTGCAGCCCAAGGTCACGTGCTGGAACTGGACACTGCGTGGCAGAACCCGACCACCCCGTTCCCGCGCTACCACCTGCGCATGGCAGGTGGCAAGGTGTTGAGCCTGCTCTTCAGCGGCGAGTATCCTATGAGCCTCTCGCTCACCATCTCCAAAGGCCTCCGCCGTGCCGAGCAGTTCAGCGATGCGCGCTTGGTGCAGGTGAACCTGCGTATGAGCCTCGACCCCAATATCCTCATGCAAGGGGTCTTGGAGGGGCTGAAGCAATTCAGGCAGTTGCCTTGACCCCGACACGCCCATGCTCACGCTGTACCTCATCCGGCACGCGAAGAGCAGTTGGGACGACCCGCTGCAAACAGACTTCCACCGCCCTCTGAACGCGCGCGGCTTGCGTGATGCACCGGCGATGGCTGCTCATTTTGCAGCAAGGAGGGAACCCGTTGATCTGTTGATAAGCAGCCCTGCAACCAGGGCCCTTACCACTTCGCAACACGTTGCGGCTGCTTTGGGTGCAACGGACGACAGCATCGTACAAGAGCCCAGGCTCTATTTGGCCGACTTGTCCACGTGGCGTTCAGTGTTGAACGACCTGCCCGCGAGCGCCAGAAGCGTCGCGCTCTTCTCGCACAACCCCGGGATAAGCGAGTGTTGCGAATGGCTAAGCAGTGCTGGATTGGGCGAGTTGCCGACCTGCGCCATGGTATGCATCGACATGGGGGTAGATGAGTGGAAGGCCCTTGCCCGCGGAACCGGCACCGTGCGCTGGCACGACTACCCGAAGAAACATCCGCACCTCCAATAGCATGGCGCCATCCGCAAGGGTGATCCGGCTTTGGCGACGGTAAGGAATAACAAAGCCCCACTGAAGGGGCTTTGTCGGGGTGAGAGGATTCGAACCTCCGACTTCGTCGTCCCGAACGACGCGCGCTAACCGGGCTGCGCTACACCCCGATCGGTGAAGGGCCGCAAATGTAGGTTTCTTGGAGTTCCGGCGCGGATCAGAACCGCAGGATCGTCATCTGCTTCTCCAGCGGATCAATGGCCAGCAATCTGTCCAGCAATGCAGGACCATGCTCAACATACCAAGGCAAGAAGTTGTCCCGACGCTCGTGGAGCGCACCGCCAGGCAGAAAGCGCTCGTGGATCTTGGCCAACCGTGATAGAGCCAGTTCCTGATCTCGCTTTGCCGCACGGACGAACTTGCCGCCAACGGACTCCAACCCCTTCAGGGCCTTCTGGCCTTCTCCCAGCACACTTGCTTCGAGGGTAGGATCGATCCCTTTGGCCCGTGCTGCGAGCTTGGAATAGAACGCTGACAATTCCGTGTGCTCAATGGAAAGGTCGGTATCGATCGTGCTGAGCGAACTGGCCAGCCGGGCATTCACCGTATCCAAGGGAGCAAAGAGATCCGAAGGAGCCAACCCGAGTTCCTTGAGCCGGTCAACATCCGCTCGTGACATCAACTGGGCGCTGGTCCGTAGCACCACCACCGGCATGGGCACCCGCATCCCTTGGAAAAGCCAACGTAGTTGAAGCCAATAGGCCACTTCGCCGCCACCGCCGATGTAGGCCACGTTCGGTAGAACGGTCTCTTGGTAAACGGGGCGGAGCAGAACGTTCGGGCTGAACAGTTCCGGCGCTTGCTGCGATAGACCGACAAGTTCGTCCGCACTGTGCTTGCGCGCTTCACCGGACACCGAATATCCATTGTCTTCCACGGAGATCCGGTCCCTCCTGCCCTCGCCGAGCAGGAACAAGTTGATGTCGCGCACGTGCGCCTGTTCGCTGTAGTGTTCGCCCAGTTTGGCGTTGGCGTATTGCACCGTGCGCGCTGTCACCTGATTCAACAGTTCTTCACCCAATACGGGGGTGAACTGGCGCTTCAGGTGCGGGTCGTCCCCATCCAAGCACACCACCCCGTAACGGCCGAACATGGCATTGATGAAGTGCCTGGTGGCCTCGGTGAGCGTGCGGTCTTCGGTGTACGCGGCACGCAGGTGCCCTTCGATTTCTTCCGCGAAGGGGCCCTTTCCCAGAAGGGCGATGGCGTTGTCCAGCACCGCGCCGATACCCTGGAGCTTCATCCGTCCAACCGCACCGCCGGCAATGCCCGTCCATTCCACCTTCTTGCCGTGCAACCAGGCGTGGTCCACTTCAGCCCGGTCGTGGTCCTCGCTGGCCAGCCAGAAAACCGGTACCACGGCGCGACCCGTCCATGAAGAAAGGTCACGGGCCAGCCTCACCGTGTTCATGATCTTGAGGGGCACGTAAAGTGGGCCCGTGAACAGACACAGCTGGTGACCAGCGGTGACCGTCAGGGTGCCATCGTTCGCCAGCCGGTCGATGGTGGCACGCACTGCTTCGTGCGGTTGAAGGCCGGAGTATTGCCGGGCCAGAGCCGCCACCAGTTGCTGCCTGGCATGGGCCGGGAATTGCCGCTCAGCCACGGCCTGCATCAAGCCCTCTTTGCTGAAGGCGTACTGACGGTGTTCACGAAGACGCTCGTCATCGTTCAAGTAGTCCAGGACAATCGGCGCGAAACGTCCCGTTGCGGCATAGCTGATGCGCTCCAAGGCTGTGTGCCGGTGATCGTACCCCCGGCGCGCCGAAAGTAGCCGTGCCGCATCCACCCCTCCGGCTACATTCGAGCGCAGAACCAATGACCATGTTCAATCGCTTGGCAAGCACCTTGGTGCTGGGCTTCGTCATCACCTCCTTGACAGCCCAAGACACTGTTCGTGTGCAAACGCTCACCTTCGACAGCATCACCACACGGCGCGGCTGGTGGGTATTCCCGGACACGACGCACACCTACCGAAAGGTGCTGATGCACCACACCTTGAAATGCGACCCGCAGACCACCCAGGACCAATACGCCTGCGGGGAATGGGACTACCTCACCTACAACATGGTGCACCTGCACACAGGTCTGTTGGACAGCAACGCTGTGCAGCACCCTTGGTTCAAGGTGGGCGTTCAAGCGCCCGACAGCGCTGAGCAGTCCGTTGTTCCGGGTTCGCACCAGTATGCACGGCTGGTGCTTAGCGGCAGTGTGCTCAGCGTGAACACTGAGACCATCAGCGCTCTTGGAACGGGCAACGCCCTGGATACAATGGCATTGGACCATGCCGAGGCCACGGTGCGCTCGCAATACCTCTACTCCGCTGGCGACCTGGTCGGCGCCGGAATGGTGGGCGGGGTACCGATCAACCAACTACGGTTCCCGATCACTTCAGGGGCCGGTTCCGCCCGTGTCGTTGTGAGCTTGGGCACAACCACCAATACGGTGCTTGCCGACTTTGAAGAAACCATGGTGCGCGTTTTCGACAATACGGTGGACCTGGCCGCGGACACGCTGGTTTTGACCCTTGGACAGCCGTACCACTTTGACGGCACGGGGAACATCGTGCTGGAACTTGCACTGTACAATGAGAACCCCCTCGTTGGCGCCGCTCTGGTTGCCAGCGACGATGGCCAGCCCGTGGGTGTGCAGCAGGCCGGTGCAGATGGTTTTGTGCACCTCAACAATGACTTCATCGGTGTGAAGGCCGACAGCCTTGCCACACTGGGGAGTGCCGTTACGATCACGCTGCGTGTTTGGGGTGATGATGCCCTTCCAATGAGCACTACCGTGCTTGAAGCCGTGGACGCCCAAGAACGGCGCATCCTGAACGTGCATTTGCCTTGGAGCGACAGCCGCGTGTACTGGGATGCCGGTAACGATGGTAGCGGCTACGACCGTATCGACAAGGCGGCGTCCGCTTCCAACATCAAGGGACAGTGGAACGACTGGGCCTTCGTAAAGAACACGGCGACGGGCAGCATGAAGATCTACCTGAACGGGGCGCTCTGGCACAGTGGAACCGGCAAAACCAAACCGCTCTCCGGTATCACCCGGTTCAAACTGGGCAGCGATGCCAACGGCAATGTTCCGTACCAAGGCAAGCTCGATGAGGTGAACATCTTCCGCACTGAAGTGAGCGCCGCCACCATTGCAGCCTGGGCCGGCCGTAAGGTGGACCCTTCGCACCCCGACCACAACGCGCTTTTGCAACAATTCAGTTTCGATGAACCGCACACCGTTCAACACGCGACCAATGTGGCCAACCCCGCCGAGATGGCATGGTGCATGGGAACGGTGCGCCGCGATCGCGTCCCCGCAACCGAACTCAACACTGCACCGCAGCAACTTACACATCGGCCTGATGTCATCTTCGTACAAGGCGACCATGTGATCCAACTGGACACGAACATGGTGCTGGACGAAGTGCCCCGCGAGCAGTTGAGCGTAGAACACTTCGCGGTGCAGGGGAACAGCGTTGTGCCCATTGACACGCTCTTCGGCGGTCTTGGTGGGTGGAACTACACCCACGATACGGGCGGGAACGTGGTCGATTCGAACTACTGGGCAGGTACCTGGCACTTCAACAACACGCTGTACTACTTCAGTATACCCTTCCCGGAGGTCATCGACTATGAGATCGGGCGCTACATCACACCGTACGGCATCGGCCTTTCGCTGGGTGCGAGCGGCTTCCGTTGGACGTTCGATGTCACCGACTACCAATGGCTGCTGCATGACAGCGTGGAGCTGAGCGCAGGCAACCAGCAGGAACTCATCGATCTGGAGTTCGAGATGATCGAAGGCATGCCTGCACGGCCTGTCGTGCAGCATACACGCCCATGGGGCGGATTGAGTTCATTCAGCTATGCCAACCTGGACAATGACGTATCCCTCCCGGCCGTAACCGTGGCAACCCACCCGGACGCAACGCAGTGGAACCTGCGCGCACGCTTCACCGGGCATGGGCACAACAGCAACAATGGCCAGTACCCGCATTGTTGCGAGTGGAAGGACAACACGCACTACGCTTTTGCGAACGGCTCGCAGATCGACGAGTGGCACATCTGGCAGGAGAACGATTGCGCCCTGAACCCGGTGTACCCGCAAGGTGGCACTTGGCTGGGCAGCCGCGAAGGCTGGTGCCCCGGCGATCTGGTGAAGGACCACAGCATCGAGATCACCCCGTATGTGAGCGGAGGACAAGTCACGCTGGACTACGACATCACACCCGTGCCCACCAACAATCAAGGCATGGGCGGCGGCAACTACGTGGTGAACATGGACCTCTTCGAGTACGGGCCAAGCACGCACGCTTTGGATGCCGAGGTGTACATGGTGAAGCGCACCAATGATGAAGCCTACTACGGACGTGAGAACCCCATGTGCACGCCGCCCTTGGTGACCCTGCGCAACGCGGGAACCACGACATTGACGAGTGTGACCTTCACCTACGGTGTGAGCGGCGGAAGCGCGCTGACGCACACCTGGAACGGCACCATGGCCATCGGAGAGCAAGAGGATGTTGAACTGCCCGTGACCGATGGCGCCTTCTGGCAAGGCGATGGCACCAACCAGTTCACCGTGAGCGTGAGCGCACCGAACGGAGGAGCCGATGCCTACGCGGACAACAACAGCTACACCACGCACTTCGAACTTCCCGAGGTCTTCGCAGGCAACTTCATCATCAACTACCGCACGAACAACCGGCCGTGGGAGAACACGCTCACCATAACGGACATGTGGGGCAGCGTGGTGCACAGCCGCGCCAACCACACGGCCAACACGGTATACAGCGACACGCTCTCCTTGTGGGACGGGTGCTACACGATGGAGTTCCTCGATAGCGGCAACGATGGGCTCACCTACTGGGCCGACACGCAGCAAGGCAGCGGCTACTTCCGGTTCCGCAGCCTAACGGGAAGCCTGCTCGAGAATTTCGAAACGGAGTTCGGGCGGCGCATCTTCAAGGCGTTCGTCATCGGTAACATGGTCGGGGTTGAAGAGCAGACCATTACCGCCGGCTTTGCGGTATACCCCAACCCCAACGATGGGCGCTTCACCCTACGTGCGGACGGCTTGGACGGCCCCCAACAACTTCGTGTGCTCGACATGAGCGGGCGCGTTGTACTGAGCGAACAATGGAACACCACGACTTCCACGGTGCGCACCATCGACCTCGGTGACGCCGCCAACGGCATCTACGTCGTAACGCTCTCTTCACCGGACGGAACGCTCCAACAGCGCATCCTCGTGGATTGATCGACCTCTGTCCCCCGAACCAACCCATTCCCACACATGCCCATCAGAATGACCCCGGACGAGCCGGGCGATGACCAACGCCAACGGCCCCAGATGCCCCGCCAACGCGGTGGCGGTTTCCCGAACATCGGTGGCGGCGGCGGCGGCGGCATGATCGGCATGCTGCTGCCGATGCTTTTGAAGAACCCCAAGCTGCTGCTCATCGGTGTGGCCATCCTGGCCGTCATCTATTTCATGGGCGGCATGGACGGTTGCGGTGGTGCCATGCCCGACGACCCTAACAACCCGGGTGGCGGTGGAGGCATCACCGATGTCATCAGCAACCTCTTCAACAAGGGCGCAACGCTGGACCCTGCCGAGTACGACAAAGCAGAAGTGTACGAGCCGCTGGCCGACAACGTGAAGAACCCGCTGCCGGAACGCGCCTCTCTCGATGCCTTCGCCCCACCCCGCTTGAACCAAGGACAGCAAGGCAGCTGTGTGGCATGGGCCAGTGCCTACGCCGCACGCTCCATAGTGCAGAACAAGGCTACTGGCGCGGCGCCGAACAAAGGCACGGCCTTCAGCCCAAGCTTCATGTACAACCGCATCAAGATCGAGAACAGCGGTTGCCAGGGGAGCTACATCCTGCGCGCCATGGACGACATGCTGAAGCGCGGCGCGGTTCCCCTCAGCCAGTTCGCCTACACCGACCAGAGCTGCAGCACCCGGCCCGACGCCGCTGTGGAACAGAGCGCATCGCGTTACAAGATCAAGGGTTTCCAGCGCCTGAGCAAAAGCGACGACCCGCAGAGCCCCGTGGACATGGTAGCCATGAAGCAATACCTGTCACAGGGTTCCCCCATCGTCATCGGCATGATGGTCGGTGGCACCTTCATGCAGGAGATGCAGGGCCAGGACGTATGGCTGCCCTCGGCCAGCGACCAGCGCATGGCGGGCTTCGGCGGCCATGCCATGTGCGTGATCGGCTACGACGACTACAAGCTGGGCGGCCAAAACGGTGGCGCCTTCCAGATCATGAACAGTTGGGGCACCGAGTGGGGCAAGAACGGCATTGCCTGGGTGCCCTATGACGCTTTCCAGTACTTCACCAAGGAGGCCTACGCTGTTTATCCGATGGGCGAAAGCGCCGAGGTGAAGCCCGCCAACTTCGACATCCGCTTCGGCCTGGCCGTGGTGGACGACAAGGGCAAGGCCACCGGCGAGAACATCGCTCTCAAACACATGGACGGCCGCACCTTCCGCACGGAGCGACCGCTGCCAAAGGGCACACGCTTCAAGGTGGAAGTGACCAACAACCTGGAGTGCTACACGTACATCTTCGGGCAGGAAACGAACGGCACCACCTACACACTGTTCCCTTACACGCCCAAACACTCGCCGTACTGCGGCGTTACCGGCACGCGTGTCTTCCCCAAGGACTTCAGTCTCGAACTGGACGATGTGGGCACCATGGATGTAATGGCCATCATGGTCACCAACCAGCCGTTCGACTACCCCGCCATCAATAAAGCGCTTACCGCGAACGCGGGCCAAGGCCTGAACGCAAAGCTCGAAGCGGTGCTGGGCGGCGAACTCACCGGTGCGAACTCGGCGCAATACCAGCAAGGCGCCACGTTCGGAGCGAAGGCACCGGCAAGCGCGAACGCGTTGGCCATTGTGATCGAAGTGGAGAAGCGTTAGGGAGAAGCGTTAGGGGGCCGAAGTGGACCGGGGCATTGGACGACCACTAGGTAGCCTGTACGACACGTGTGCTTTCAGGTGATCGCTCGACCGGTCATGGCCTCTTATCGAGCCCTGTGCACGGTTCATCCACCTGTGCACCCCGTGCGGAACGTTTTGTCACTGTTGCCGCTACCTTGGCAACCCCTAAATGCGCAACACCAACCCCAAAAACCTTTACACATGAACAAGATCTACACAACGCTGGCCGCTTTGGGGCTGGCAGGTGGTCTGCAGGCGCAGGTCATCGTTTACGTGCAGCAACCCCCGGCCTTGGAGGGCAGCTATGCATACACATGGGCCGATCCCGGAGGCGGCTGGGGTACCAATGACCTCAACGACCCGCAGTACGCCGTAACTGACACTGCAGTCTTCGTTGATGACGGCACACCCGCTGACTCGCTTGGATGTGACACCCTCATCAACGGTGCAGCAGTGAACGGCAAGATCGCCGTGGTTTATCGAGGCGAATGCAATTTCAGCTTGAAAGCCCTGATGGCACAGAACGAAGGCGCGGTGGCCTGCGTCATCATCAACAACATTCCAGGTGCTCCGGTGGGCATGGGCGCTGGTACTTACGGGGCGGACGTGAACATCCCGACGGTGATGATCAGCCAGGATGCCGGCGCGCAGCTGAAAGACGAGATCAATGCCGGCAACGTGGTGATGTTCATCGGCGCCATCAATGGTGCCTTCACCAACAACCTGAGCATATACAAGCCGGATCCCTTGTTGGTCAAGGCTTCGGCTTACCCCGCGGCGCTCTGCGGTAGCGCTACGGAGTTCAACTTCACTCCGGGCAGCTGGGTGCATAACTACGGCACTGCTGACCAGTTCGGTGTTACGCTCACGGGCGATGTGGACAACGGTGGCCAGCTTTACAACCAAACGTCCTCTCCCACCGACATTCCCGCAGGTGACAGTGTCTTCTTCGATCTGCCGGAGTTCAACCAGTCGAGCTACAATGGTTTCTACACCTTCACCTACACGACCGGGAGCTTCGGTGGTGCGGATGACGTTCCGGGCGACAACTCCTACGTGAACCAGTTCCTTATCGACTCGCTCTTCGCCTACGGCAAGATCGACCCGGGCACCCAACTCACGGTGCCGGCCGACTTCTACCAGCCCACGGGCCTTACGGGAACGTTCCAGCACTGCATCCACTTCCAGGATGCCAATGCCAGCCGCATTGGTGCCATGGGCATGTGGGTATCGGTCACAGCCAGTGGCACCGATTCACTCACCGGCGAGCTCATCGAGGTGCGCGCGTTCGAGTGGAACGATGTGTTCACAGGGATCACCGATGCCACCTTCGATGACCTGAATGAAGTGGCCTTTGCGGATTACACCTATTTGGACAACACTTTGGAAAGCAAGAATCTGTACGTTCCCTTCGAGCAAGGCTTCCAACTGGTGAACGATAGGCGTTACCTGTTCTGCCTTACCACTTACAACACGGTGCAGTTCCATGGGTTCGACAACTACTACAACTACGACGAGAACACCCTGGCCAACGATCAGCCCACGACGGTTGTTGACAACGACGGTGCTTGGGCCCCTGCTGGTTTCGGCAGCGATGTTCAGAGCTCCATTGGCGTGGTGTTCGGTGCGCCCGACGTAAGTGTGAACGAGAACAGCAACAACGTTGACCTCACGGCTTACCCTAACCCTGCCCGCGACATGGTGCGCGTGCCCTTGAGCGGTTTCAATGGTGCCGCCGATCTGCGCGTAGTGGACGTGAACGGGAAACTCGTGAAGCAGCAGCGTGTGAATGTGGGCAACCAGGTGCTCGTGCTCGACGTGACCGACGTGGCCGCGGGCACCTACACCTTCAACATGGCATTCGCCGACGGACGCAACAGCACGTTCCGCGTGGTGGTGAGCAAGTAAGGTCACCATTCCTCGAACAAGAGAGCCACGGAAGTCCGTGGCTTTCTTGTTCAAGGACACCTTGTCCCTCCCCAACTGGCGGTTTTTTTTTGGGTTGCCTGAGACGGACGGATCTGTGGGGTCATGCGCGATCTAACTGCCGGCCGGTGAGGAACGAACATGAAACACATAAGGCCCCTTCCGGGGCCTTACGCATAACGTGTTGAGGGTGGAACTACTTCTTCACGATCTCCACCAACTCCATCTCGAAAACCAGCGTGCTGTAGGCCGGTATTGCGGGTGTAGGGCTTTGCGCGCCGTAAGCCAGGTTGCTGGGGACATAGACCTTGTAACGTGAGCCTACGTGCATGATCTGAAGGACTTCGGTGAAGCCTTTGATCCAATCCTTCACGGGGTACTCCGTCGGAGCTCCGCGCTTGTAGCTGCTGTCGAATTCGTTGCCATCGATGGTCTTGCCGCTGTAGTGCACCTTCACCACATCCTCGATCGTCGGTTTCGGGCCCGTGCCTTCCTGCAGCACTTCGTATTGCAGACCGGTTTCAGTGGTGATCACACCCGGACGCTTCCCGTTCTCGGTCAGGTAAGCTTCCCCGGCTTTGATATTGGCTTCGCCCTTCTTCTGCTCAGCTGCCATCACCTCCTGCTGCTTCTTGATGAGGAAGGCGTTCAGGGTGGCGGTGAGCTTCTCCTTGTCAACACCGGCCGCGCTGTCCAGTGCATCTTGGAAACCTGCGGCCATGGCCACATGGCTCATGGAGTCCATGCTGCTCCTCATCAGCTCCGAGCGAAGGTTGGAGCCGTAGTCGTGACCGATCGCATAGCTCACGGAGTCAATGGTGGTCTTCAGGTCGGTGCGTCCGCCTTTCTGGCCGGTGACGTCGTTGGAGCAAGCACTGAGGATGGTGAGGGCCATCGTGGCCGTGGCGATCCGGAAAGTCATGTGTTCGGGTTTGGGGTGCCGCTGGATGCGGAACGGCCGCGAATGTAGAAGGCGCCCCGGGGCGGAGCGCCTTCACAACCTTTGGACAGTCCGCGGGCAACCGGGCTCAGAACACCATGGGCTCGTTGGTGCGGCCCACGACCATGCGGCGCGTGCGGTCCACGGCCACGCAGCCACCATCCTTGTCGAAAGCGATGTTGCCCACCGGGCCGGCGTACTTCTGGCCGGCCATGAGCCTCTCCAGTTCCAGGATGACCGCCATGCGCAATCGCCGCGTTCCATCCTCGAACTCCCCGGCGTTGGCTCCATGGGTGTCCACAAGCACCTCCTTGGCAAGGTGCCCAGGGTGCTCGAACCGGAGCACGGCCTCGGCTCCTACAGGCAGGTCGATGTCGAACCGGCCCATGGGCGTGATGGGGACCCAGTGCTCCTCACCCTTGATGTGCAGCAATACCCGGGTCTTCTCGAAACCAATGTCCTCCACATGCACCCAGCCGGTGATGTGAACGGCGTCGAGGGTATTGCCGGGCGCAGCGAAGGAGGACGTGCTGGCCATCAAAGCGAAGGCAAGCATGGTGGGAACTAGGGTGAGGTTGCGGGGCCGAGGGGTGCGCATGCGGTTGATTTTCCCACCTGAACGGCACATCGCGCTCTACCGTTCCCGGGATCCGACAGAGACCGTCGACATCTTCGCCGAACAAGCCGGAACGGCAGTCGACCACTGCGATCGCTTCGACCTCAGTAGCGCAGGCGTTCTTCGATCTCTTTTCGCAGCGCACCCCCGTGCACCGCGGTCATCAACGCAGTGCTCAGGGCCATCAGTGGCGACAGCAGGAAGGCCGCCACAGGCAGGAAGATGCTGAAGGTGCTCACCCGGCGCTCGCGGCTGCGCTGGCCCTTCCGGGCACCGGCCATGATGAACGCCCTGTATTTCGCGAAGAGCTTCAGCGCCCGTTTCTCCAGCACCAATAGCGAGGGTTTGATGCGCGAGGAACCGGCAGCCAGTAGATCCGCATTGAGTTCCGCAACGGTTCCCGCATTCAAATGGCGAGCGATGATCGGGCCGAAGCGGGACATGCCCGCGATGTCCTGTTCGCGGATGCCCGCGGCAGGGAAGACCAGGAACGGGTCCTTACGCCCGTAGAACATCCAACGGATAATGGTGACCAAACTGACGACGTTGGGGCTGCGGTCCTCGGCCAGGATGTTACCCACCACCCGGCCACCGAGCCCGCCCACCATGGCGCGCACTTTCTCCTGGGCATGCACCCACATGTTGCGCGCGCCGATCACCGTGAGGACCGGCTTGTTCGCGAAAACAGCCGCCGCCGCAGGGTGCTTCAGGAACGAATTGACCGGAATGCTCGGGTTGAGGTACCAGATTGTGTAGCCGAGTATGACGAGGTCATAGTCGTGCTGCGGCACGTTGAACGGCTTCAGTTCGACCGGATCACCATTGACGGATTCGGGGAACACACCGAAGAACCGCATGCGCGACCATGGGAAGTCGAACGCAACGGCGGGTTCGATCCGCAGGTGGTCCACAGCGATGCCCTGGTCCAAGAGCGGCGCGGAAATGGAATCGAGCACCCGGGTGAGCTGGCCGGTCTGGCTGTAGTGGATGACGAGCACGCGCTTCATGGTTCAGCTGCGCTTGAAGTACTGCCACAATTTGCTGATCGGCTTGCGCACCACGATGAGCGGGCTGACCTGTTCGCCGTTCAACTTCCACGCCTTGAACACCTCCAAATTGGCCCGCCAGACGTGCGCCAGGGAGCGATTGCTCACGCCGCCCAACCGGAACCGCACAAGCACTTTGGGAACATACCGCGCACGCAAGCGGTGCTTGTACAGGAAGCGGAACATCAATTCGTAGTCGGCGCTCACCTTCAGGTCTTCCCTGAAGTGCCCAAAGCGCTGATAGGCGGTGCGGCGGATGTACGTGCCCAAGTGCGGCGGCATCCAACCCTTGCGGAAGTTCTCACGATCGTAGTCGCCACCACGCCAATAACGCCTCACGTTGGTGATGTCCTCGGGATCCACCATCAACGCGTCGCCGTAGATCACATCGGCATCGTTCCGATCGAACTCCTTGACCATCGCCGTAAGGACATCCCTTCGTGCGATCATGTCACCTGCGTTCACGAAGGCCACAACCTCGCCCGTTGCAAGGTGAAGGCCTTTGTTCATGGCATCGTAAACGCCATTGTCACGCTCGCTCACCACATGGGCCAGGACTTCCCGGTAGCGTTCAACCTTGGCCATGGTCCCGTCCGAACTACCACCGTCCACCACGATGTGCTCGATATCGCGATGGTCCTGCATCACCACGCTGCGCAACGTTTCATCGATGTGCGCTTCGGCATTGAAGCAGATGGTGATGATGGAAACCTTCACTCGCTGATGACCCGTTCACGGGCCGGCTTGGCGGGGTTGCCACGATAGATCATGTAGGGTTCCAGGTCGGTGGTGGCCACACTGCAGGCCGCCAGCACGCTGTGGGTTTTCATGCGCACCCCAAGGAGCACCATGGCCCCCGCGCCCACCCAGCACCCACGTTCAAGCACGACCGGCTTGCTCATCGTCGGGTAATCGACCTTCTTGTAGTCGTGGCTACCGATGATGATCATGGCGCCTTGGCTGATCACCACATGGTCTTCCAAAGTGAGTTTGTCGATGTTGTCCAGCCAAGCCGCCTGGCCGATCCAGCAATGGTCGCCGATGGTGAGCTTCCAAGGGAACTTGATGTTGACACGCGGGTGGATGACCACCCCCTTGCCCACCTTGGCACCAAAGAGCCGGAGCAACCAGGGCTTCGGTGTGCGGAAAGGGAACAGCGGGTTTAGGAAGAACAACGCGTTGGTGAAGTACCAGAGCGTGTACTTGACGGCGCCAGCACCGATGCTGAAGTCGGAGTTGTCGAACCGGCTGAGGTCCACCGAGCGGCGTTCTCCGTTCATGGGATCAGCATTCGTGCGGTTCGTTCAACAACTTCGGGAGCCGCCAAATATCGTGCTGCCATGGCGAGAGCACCGTCGCGCAGCTTTGTTTGGCCAAGTTCATCCAACTCCACTGCGAGGTGCAGTGCCTTCACGAAAGCCGCCCGGTCGTCCAGTGGCAGGTCCCACCCGGCATGGGCGGCTTCCAGCCCCTTCCACGGC
This sequence comes from Flavobacteriales bacterium, assembly GCA_016699575.1. Lineage (NCBI taxonomy): Bacteria > Pseudomonadati > Bacteroidota > Flavobacteriia > Flavobacteriales > Flavobacteriales bacterium. Next base: position 4,072,357 of record CP064979.1, read on the forward strand.
GTGCGGTTGCTAATGAGCAGCGGAAGCCCGCGAGCCAGCGCCTCGGCCATGGTGTGCCCGAAGTTCTCCCCCTGGCTCGGCATGAAAAGCAGGTCGTATTCGTCCATCAACCCCGGGACTTCCTCCGGATGCGCCGTGCCTTTGTGGCTCACATGGACGTTCGGTGGTAGTTGGGCCATGGCTTCTTGGCATTGGCGCCAGTAGTCCTCATCATAGATAGGACCGTACAGGTCGAACGTGATACCACCCGTTAGCCCTCGCAGGCACTGGATGGCGAAGAGTGTGTTCTTCTCCTTGGCAATGCGGGCCACGCTCAGCAGCTTCAGTTCACCCGGGACCTTGGCGCGTTGTTGGGTGCTGTGTGCTACCGGCATGCGGCCCAAGTTCGGGATGGAATGGACCACGCCATCCGGTTCGAGCCAGTGCCTGATGTCCTGTTCCTCTTCAGCGTTCGTCGCCTGGAACTCCACGCCCTTGTAGCATCCGAAGGTGCGCATCCCTGCCAGGAAAGCCCGCTTCTTGAACCGTCCGTGCTCCATCATTCCGCTGGCGAGCATGCCGCGGGGTGCAACCACCCGGCGCTGCTTGCCGCCGTTCAGCAACCACAACGGCATGATACTGAACCACCGCGAGTAGAGCCCGTTGACGTACACGCAACTCCACTCCTGCTCCTCCAACAAGCGCTTCCAAGCGCCTTTGTTGGTGCCACCGGTGGATGCGTACCATACGTGCTCTCCGCCCACCAATGTGGTCCACCGGTCCGGGGTGATACCGGAATACGGCGTCGTCTCCGTGTACTCGGTATCGCTCGTCACGATGTGGAAGTCGATGCGCTCGCTCAAGTGGTCCACCATGTTCACCATGCTTCGCACCGGACCACCGGCCTTGTAGCCGGGCGTGTACCAATCGATGAAGGCGAGCACCTTGGGCTTCATGTTCTTCGGTTGCTTGGGGCCGCCAAAGACACAGCCAGCTTGGCCCATTCCGCAGGTGACCATCGGGCACCAATGGCGGCTGAGGAAGCACCCATCAGGGCGAGCGTAGTCCCGTTCAGCTTGAACACGTTCAGCAAGGCTTCGCGCAAAGAGCTTTCGTCACCTGCGCGGAACGTCCAACCGTTGCGGCCTTCTCCAAGGAACCGCTCACGAGCACCCACGGCATCACTGAGCACCAGGGGAAAACCAGCGCATGCATGTTCGTGCACCACCACACCCCAAGGCTCGTAGGTGCTGGGCAGGATGAACACACCGCATTGTTCCAATAGTTCAGGCATGTCATCAGCCTGCACGAAGCCCAAGTGCTTGATGCGTGGATGGCGACCGCTTTCGGAGCGCATTACATCGTCATGGAGTTCACCCGTGCCAGCGATCCACAACTCCCATTCACCGGCCACACCTTCATTGCACAGCTTCGCGAACACGTCGCAGAGCAACTGATGCCCTTTGGTGGGTATGTAGCGGGCCACGCACAGCAGCCGCTTCGGGAACGAAGCCTGCTTTGCTTCCTGGAACTGCGCTGCCAACGGCGCGAACCGGTCCACATCGGCGGAATAGAAACCTGTGCGGACGTGCTCCTGCCGGAAGCCGAGCTTGCGCGCGTACTTGGCTTGGGCTTCCCCTGTTACCCACGCATGCGTGAAGGTGCGCTTGAGCCAGAGCCGCGCTGCAATGGTGGCGGCAAGCTGCCGCAGGTCACCACGCCAAGCCGTATCGCTGCACATGATGGTGGGTTTTCCGCGACGCCGCATGGCGCGACAACAGCGCAGGTAACCCTTGTCCACCCAGCCACTGGCGAAGACCGCGTCGGGGTTTATTCGCACCACCAGGTCCAGTAACGCGGCATCGTCCAACTGAGACCGGTCATGCACCTTCAAGCCATCCCCGAACTGCAGAGCGAACGGTGCTTCCTTGTTCACCGGCCACCGCACTATATGCACCTCGGCACCGTGGTCGCGCACCAGCCGTTCCGCGCAAGCGAGGAAGTACGGGGCGAGTTCGGTGTAGAGGAAGAGGAAGGTCATTCCTGGATCAAGTGTCAAAGCTCAAGTTCCAAGTCCCAAGCTCAAAGAACGAAGCCGGTCAACCAACTGGCGTGGACGACTGTTCTTCGCGATCAGCTCGAAACGGCACACGGAGGCACGGAGGCACGGAGCACCGGTGCGACCGGCAATTCTCCGCGCCTCTGCGCCTCTGTGTGAGTTGCATTCAACAGGCGCCATGCGCAAGGGGGTGTTTCCTGGTATGCTCGACAAGCAGTTCGGCGAAGGTGGTGAAGCGGAAGTCGTCGAACAGGCGGCGCATCTTGGGTTCGGTGGTTCGCAAACCGACGTAGGTCATGAAGCGGCGCTTGGCGCTCATGGGCAGCCTGGGTTGGGCCGGGTCGATCTCGCGTGGATGCAGGTAGAACACAACGCTCCGGCCTTCGTGCTGCACGGCGCGGACACGGTTACTGATCAGCCAGTACGGGAAAAAACGCATGTAACCGCCACCGAAGAAGTACATGCGTTTGCCAAGCAAGCTGCCCAGCGAAATGGGGAATTCCACGAGGTCGCCGTGGGTAGTGCTGATGACGTGCGGCACCGGCTTGGCATTGGGCAGACCGCCATGGCCGCGACTTCCGGGAAACACACTACTGTCGTAGAGGTAGCCCGCGGCGCGCACCTCGTCGAAGAACCATGGCGTCTCCTGGGTGACGCTGAAGCCCGGGCAACGATAGCCTTTCACGGCCACCCCACCGGCCTGCTCAATGATGTCCTTCGCCTTGCGTATGTCGTCCGCGAACCGTTGCCTGGTTATTGTGTACACCAGTTCGTGCGCGTAGCCATGGCTCGCGATCTCGTGGCCATCGGCCAACGCTTCACGCACCAGATGCGGCCATCGTTCGGCTACCCAGGCTAAAAAGAACAGCGTGCACTTCACGTTCTTCTCCCGGAAGATGTCCAGCATGCGACGCGTGTTGCGCTCCACATCGCTTTGCAACAATGCCCACTTCTCGAGCGGCGGTGTGCTGGGCAGGTCAAGGATGTGGAACCAGTCCTCCACATCGACGGAGAAAACGCAAGGAGGTGAAGAGCGCTGGTTCAAGTGTCAAAGTCCAAGTTCCAAGTGTCAGGGCTCAAGGGCTGCAAGCCGCGCGAAGAAACGCAAGCCAGGGATGTTAGCAGCATACCGCCACCCACACCCTCGTCATCCCGACGAAGGAAGGATCCCGCCCGATCCAGTGCCATTGACAGTCTGTGCAGCATCTTCCAGTACCAAGCATCACGCGGCATCCTTCGTCGGGGACACCTCGGTATGACGGGGCATCAGGGAATATCCACCGCCAAGCATTCCTTGAAATTTGAAACTTGACACTTGGAACTTGGACTTTGACACTTACAGTGCCCCTCACCCGCCCAGCTTCACCTTGTAGTCGTCGTAAGGCGTGCGATGGTTCTTGTAGCGGTTGTTGAAGTACCGCGTAACGAGGAGGATGCCCGGCACTCCGAGCAATGTGGGCCACAACCAGATGAGCCACGCCGGCAGCCATGGGAACCAGCCCGGGAAGTTGACGGCACTGAAGGCGCTCATGGTGGCGATGTACCCCGCCAGCATACCGATGATGTGCTCTATGAGCCAGGCATGCCGCTCGTGTTTGCGCTTGAAGAACAGGAACACTGAACGCGCAACGAGCAGGGTGCCCAGCAGCCCGAACACCACAAAGACCGGGTAAAGCGGGCTACGGTCGTGCTTGAGGACCAAACCGAAAGTGCCCCACAGCAACAGGCAGAAGTTGAATGCCCCAGCCGTGCCATGGAGCACCCAATCCATGCGTTGGGCGCGCTGGCCCTTGTGCAGCTTCTTCAGGTACAGTCCCCGCCAGCCACTGGCCACCAAATGGAAGCTGAACACCGCCACCAAAGCCATAACGAAGTTCTCGCGTGCCACACCGACCACGATGGCCGTGGCGCACACCAGCATCATGGTATAGACGAACACCTTGCCCCAGAGACGGTGCCAGCGCCCACCCTTCCGCACGGCCATGGCCAGTGGTGCCGCCACCAGCGCCACGCCGCCGCTCAGGGCGTGCAAGGCCATAACGAATTGATAGCTCGGTTCCCCTGGCTCCATATCAGCGCTCCTGCGGAAGACGAACGTAAGGGCCGGAAGGAAGCCTGAAGGAAGGGTCGTTCATTTTGGGGAGGGTCAGAGGACAATTAACCTCTCCACACCAAAGTGAGCGCCATCCCTCAGTACCGAAACGAAATACTGTCCTCGCGGAAGGTCTGTGAGCACTAGTCCGTCTCCCGCTGGCCTCATGAATAAGCGCGAAACCAAGCGGCCAGCAAGGTCCCTGACTTCAACTTGATAAGTGTGTGCAGGTTCGAACCCACTGACCCAAACGGATTGTCCGAGTAGCGATGGGTTCGGCGAGGTGGTCACTGCCCCTGTGTCTAAGTGTTCGACCACCGTCGTCGGATCAGCATACGGCTCAACATCCAGTCCATCTGTTTGTCCCGTGGAGTCCGTCTTTACTACATACACGGAACGAATACCTGGGCCATACCCCTCGCACCAACCAGCGACCACAAAGCCGCCATCTGAGGTTGGCTGAATGCAATACCCATCCGCTGGTTGACCGTTGCCGTAATTGTTACCTACTAAGAACCAACCCTCTGGTTCTGTTCGGGTGAAGATCATATCCCGGGCCCCAAGGTTCAGGGTATTGTATCCGGTGAGCACGAGATCACCGTTTGCGGCCCGGGCGATAGCCGCCCCCCCTGCGTCGACCGTGTTTCCAATGACCTGTTCCCAAACGAACTGTCCGGACAAGTCAACTGAATACAGATGAATGAACTGGACATTGGACTGGCTGATCGTGTTGCCGATAGCCACATAGCCCACAGAGGGGACTTCGACTATGCCATGGAACACATCCGTGCTGTCCCCAACGTGCTGCTCGCTCCAAACCTGGTTCCCCTGAGCATCAAGCTTGACCATTAGCGCGTCGGAATAGGTTCCGGCCCCGTCTATCTGACCGACAAGCACCACCCCATCATCCAAGGTTGCGGTCAGGCCACGACATTGGCTTGCGTAGGGTTCACCAAGCGAAAAGCTCCAAGTCGTCGTCCCGCTCAGGTCCAAAGAGAGAACGTTGGCCGATCCATAGGGCGAGTCCATGCCGTACTGAACGCCACCAAGAAGTATCCTGTCTGTCGTGACATCCAGCGCATGGCAGATATCCCAGTCCTGCCCTCCATAGGACTGTTCCCATTGAAGGTCGCCCTGGAAATCGAGCTTCGCCAAGTAGTAATCGTAACCCCCAAAAGCCCCAGTAGTCGTAGTACCGGCTACGACGAAACCGTCCGAAAGTTCGCCGCCGCCTATGCCGCTATCCACCCCAGGCCCTCCAATTGCGCGTGTCCATGCAGGTTCGCCAGCAGCGTCAAGCTTCAAGACGTAGATATCAGATGAGCCATTCCCGAAACTGCCAGTACTCCCTACCACAAGAAAACCACCATCACTGGTTTCGATCACTGAATGGGCAACACTCGTTCCAGTCCCGCCATAAGACCTTCTCCATGTGTCCTGCGCACTGGTGATAGTGGCTGCGTGAATGACCAACGCGCTCGACACGATCCTGAAGGTTTGGCTCGGGGTCATGGGCATGGTTCTGGGAGGCAAGCTAATCGCGAAGACGCCGGGTGGTTTTCCTCCGCTGCCTTCAGTTGACGTGCTCGGGTACATTCGCTTCCTGTATGGAGATTGGAGCAAGCGATCTTCCCGGTGAGCCCAGTAGGTCAATTGAGCGGAGTGCTTGGCTGCCATTCCTGCCTGATTGGGTATTCGCGGTTCTGTTGGTCGGCTTCATTGGAGCCAAGGCAGCGTACCTAAACCTGCCCTACTACTGGGACGAAGCTTGGGTCTATGCACCTGCGGTCCATGCCATGCACGCATCCGGACCTACTCTGCTTCCCGACAACATCAGCACGTCTCTTTCAAGAGGACATCCCCTGATGTTTCATTTTCTCGGGAGTCTCTGGTTATCCGTGTTCGGTCCGTCGCGCGAATCGTCGCACGCGTTCGTGCTTGTCACCGCCGCAATACTGTTGGTCTTCGTGTATCGGTGGGTTGCAAAGCTGAGCGGCAAGTGGTCGGGCATTGCGGCTGCGGCCGTTGTTGGCGGTAACGAATCCTTCTTGGCTCAGAGCGGTATCCTGTTGCCCGAGTCCCTACTGGCGTTGTTCACCCTGCTCTCGTTCGCCGCTTACCACTCTGATCGACTCTGGTTGTACGCTCTAGCGTCCTCCGCCTGCGTGCTTACAAAAGAGTCCGGCGTGGTGATCGTGTTTGGCCTGGTCTGCTGGCACCTCTACGCAATGATCAGGGATGCTCAGCAAGGATTGGAACAAAGACGACGATGGAGATGGTTGCTAGTGCTTCTCCTACCCGTGGGCGTGCTTTCGAGTTTCCTCTTCTACCAAAGGGTCCGGTTCGGCTGGTTCCTTTTTCCCGAGCATACTCAACTCGTGAGTTTGAACCTTAAGGACGTCATCTACAAACTGAAGCTGTGCCACGCCTTCCTATTCGAATGGAACGGAATGGAGGCAGCCACCTATGCGTTCGCCTTCGTCTTCCCGTTAGCATGGCGCGGTTGGAACCGCTGGTGGTTATTGGCAGCGGGTCTTGCCTTGGTGGCGGCAATCAAAATTCTCTACGGGCGCTGGGGTCTGCCACAGGATTTCACGATCCCAGCCGTACTCGCCTGTCTTTTCTTGTACCAAGTTCTCTTCTTGGAGAAACTGAGAATGGCGAACCGTGTTCTAGGGGCAGTTGTCTCTTCCGGGTTGGCTTGCGTTGTTGCCTTCTCGCTGTTCTCGGCGTTGAACTTCTACACGGAGCGCTATCTCCTATGCCTGATCCCACTGATCGCTGTGGTGTTCATTCCTGCACTCGAATTCGCATTGCGCGATTACCCTAAGCCCGTCTTTGCCGGTGTAGCGCTTTGCGTCCTGTTTCCGATAGCGTGGTCCATCGGCAAACAAGGCGGCATCAAAGACGTCAACCTAAACTATGCCGACGACATCCGTGCACGGCAAAGGGTCATTCGCCTGTGTGAGTCGCTGGGACTGAAGGATGACCCGGTGGCTGGATCCTTCTTGGAACTGTACTACATGACCGATCCGCTCCTTGGCTACCTCTCTGGCGAATCAGTGTTTACCAATGTCCAAAGTTCTATCGGGGCTGAAACAGAGTTTGCGATCGTTTCAAGCGTGACCAGTGCAGAGGAACTTTTGCGCGCCCATCGATCTGGTCTAAGGGTTCTCAATGTTCAGGTCTCCGGTTCAGCGTGGTGTGCTCTATTGGGTCGAACCACCACCCACCCCGCTGCCCCACCGCCCGTGGGATCTTCGGCTTCCGGCCGCTGAGCAGCTGCTCCTGCGCCTGACCTTCGTGCCCTCTTTGCACGCATGCGCAGCATATTCGGATTCCTCGTCTTCGTGGGCATCATCGTGCTCATTGACCTGTATGCCTACAAGGGCATGAACACGGCCCTGGCCGGCTGGACCGACGTGGGTCGGCGCTGGATGCGCTTCATCTATTGGGCCGTCAGCATCGGCCTCATTGCCACTTGGGTGTGGCTGTTCGTGAACATCGCTGAACTGCGGGCCAACCGCAACTACTCGTTCGTGTTCTCGCTCGTGGCCGTGAGCATGCTGTTCTTCCTGCCCAAGCTCGTGGTGGTGGCGTTCCACCTGGTGGAGGACCTACTGGAGCTTCTGCGGTGGGCCGCCGCCAAAATGCAGCCCGGTTCCGAAGTTGTCACTTCGAGCGGAGGCGAGAAGCAACCTATCTCCCGCATCCGTTTCCTCAGCCAAGTGGGTCTTGCGTTGGCCACCATCCCGTTCGCTGGGGTGCTGTACGGCATAACGCACGGCCGCCGGAACTTCAGGGTGGAACGCGTGACGATACGATCGGACAAGTTACCGGAACAGTTCAACGGGCTGCGCGTGGTGCAGATCAGCGACATGCATCTGGGCAGCTTTCCCACCGACAGCGACATCGTTCAGCGTGGTATCGACCTCATCAACGCCGAGGAGCCCGATCTGATCCTCTTCACCGGCGATCTTGTGAACGACTACAGCGAAGAGGCGGAGCCATGGCTTGAGCAGCTTACGAAGCTGGAAGCGCGTATCGGCAAGTTCAGCATCCTGGGCAACCACGATTACAGCGACTACGCCCGCTACCCCAGCCGCGAGGCCAAAGCCGCCAACCTTGAACGCCTGAAGAAGCACCATGCTACCATGGGCTTCCGGCTGATGCTGGATGAACGCCTCAACATCGAGCGGGACGGAGAGCATATTGAGCTCCTGGGCGTTCAGAACTGGGGCACGAAATTCCAGCAGTACGGCAACCTGGCCAAGACAGTGGCGGGCAGCAACCCTGAACGCTTCCGCCTGCTGATGAGCCACGACCCCAGCCACTGGGAAGCGCAGGTGTGGGCCGAGAAGATCGACCTGATGTTGAGCGGGCACACCCACGGGGCGCAGTTCGGCATTTCCATCAACGGCCAGACCTACAGCCCGGCACAGTGGTTCTACAAGCACTGGGCTGGCCTCTACGAGCACGAGGGCATGCGCCTCTACGTCAACCGCGGCTTCGGCTTCATTGGTTTCCCGGGCCGCATCGGTATGCCGCCGGAGATCACGGTGCTGGACCTGCGGAAGGCCTGAGCAGTCACTGTTTTTCTCACGCAGAGACGCAGAGAACGCGGAGAAAAGGCCACTTCGGCTTTGCCATGAGCCTAGGCGGGAGCAGAATAAACCCGGGTCTGTATCGCTCTTTGTCCCCCGCGCCCCAGCGTAAGGCCGTATTCGTATTTCTCTGCGTCCTCCGCGCCTCTGCATGAGGCTGTATTCCCTGGTCTCCGCGACCTTGCCGTGAAGTTCGCATTCACCATGAAGCGGTTGTGCGCTGATGCTAAGTGCAGAGTGTATGGCCCCTCCTCTTGTTCCATACCAAGGAACCGCCTGAACGGTGACCCAACGAGCACGTACTTGTCGGAACAGCACACGATCTTCGTTCCACCCATGCGCACATCATCCGTCCTTCTCGCGTTCGGAGCCGTTCTGGCCCTGCATGCCCAAGACTACGTGACACCGGACCAGTACACGTTCAGGGTGGACAGCAACGTGGTCTATGGCGTCGACACGAATTACCTGGGCCTCACGGACACCTTGTTGCTTGACGTTTACACGCCCAACAATGCCGATACCAAGCGACCGCTGGTGGTCTTCGTGCACGGCGGCAATTGGCTCGGGGGCTGCAAGGACGACCCCTCCGGCATCGTTCCGTTACTGCACCAGTTCGTGAAGCGGGGTTATGTGGTGGCCAGCGTGAACTACAGGCTGGGCTGGCACAAGGACGATTGGGTGGGCGACCCGGTGGCGGGCTGGCCCATCAGCTTGTGGCCCATCACATACCGCACCTTCTATGCGGCCGATAGCCTGGAAATGGTGCGCGCCATCTATCGCGGCCAGCAAGACGTGAAGGGTGCGATCCGCTTTATGAAGGGCCGCGCCGAATTGGACAGTGTTTGCACGGACAAGGTCTTCGTAGGCGGCGAGAGCGCTGGGGGCTTCGTGGCGTTGGCTGCGGCGTTCCTCGACTCGCCCAATGAAAAGCCCTTGGCTTGCGGTGCGCTTCCCGATGCGCCCATTCCCTATTTCAAAACGCTTAATGGCACCGCATTCAACTGCGTGGTGGACAGCTTCACGGCTGGTTCGCAGGAATTGGCGCGGCCCGACCTAGGGCCCGTGGATGGCGACCTTAACCAGAACGGCCATGATGCCAGTGTGAAGGGCGTGGCGAACTTCTATGGTGGTGTTCCTCACGATGCCTTTGCCCTGGATTGGTGGCAGGGGGCCGACACCCCGGCGGTGTACCTCTACCACCAAACCTGCGACGGCATCGTGATGTTCGACCGCGGCCGACCGATCACCACCATCAGCGCGTACTGCAACCTGGGCAGCACCCCGTGGCACACCAACTATCCGTTCCTGTTCGGCAGTGGCCGCATCGCCGACACGTTCGCTGGTATGTCCGCGCCCCCCACCTACACCACCGACTTCGAGAGTTGTGCCATGTTCGACCCCAACTGGGCCCTGTTCGAGTGCCAGCGCTACGGCAACAACGGCAGCTACCACTACACGGCGAACCACGCGCTTCGCGGGCAGAACCTCGCCACGTTCTGGGCGCCTATGGCCAGCGACCCCGGGGCTTGCTTAGGCATGGGCCAGCTCGCAATACCTATAGCGGCATTCGCGCTATGGCCCAATCCGGCTAGCGATGTCGTGCAATTCTCGCATCCAGACCTGGGCGCCGGTCGCATCTTGGTGGAAGTCCTGGACGCTCCCGGACGGCTCGTACACAGCAACTCGATCGTAGTAACCGATAACGCCGGCTTGTTGGACCTGCCCCCGGGTCTCGCGCCGGGACTCTACCGGCTGCGCTTGGTCCGATCCACGGCGTTGCTTTGTGGCGCCTTCAGCATTGTGCGCTAGCAGTTCCTTATAGGCCTTGCGGTTTATCTTGCCGGACCCTACCCGCAACGCTTACCCGTTGCCCTCCACCAACCCCCATCGCTCGATGAAGTTCGTTCCGACGGCTGCCTGCCTGGCCCTCTGCGCCTCACTGCCGATGGCCCTGTATGCGCAGGACGTAAAACCGCGCAACCATGGCCATCTGACGATCCAAAAAGGCCTCGAACTGGAGGAGAAGGACGACCTGGCCGGGGCCGTCACCCTATACGCCACCGTGAACCGGAACGACAGCTTGTACGAGCGCGCCCTGCTCCGTCAAGTGAACGTCCTCGCACGGTTGGACCGCTATGCTGAGGTCCTGGTGGCCACCGACCGCGGCCTTGCCCTAGACAATGAGCGCAAGCACTACTTCCTCCTGAACAAAGCGCTCGCCCTGCACGAGCTGAAGCGCTACGACGAGGCCATTGCCCTGCTCAAGGAGGGCATGCAGCGCTATCCGGGCAATTTCCACATGCACAACATGTATGCGGCCACCCTGGAAAGCAAAGGCGATATGGCCGGCGCTTTCGAGGCGTTCAAAACCAACGTGTTGCATTTCCCATTGTCGCAGGAAGCTCACATGAACCTGGGCAACCTCGCCATCATGGAAGGGCGTACCTCGCAAGCCGCCTTATCCTATTTCATGGCGCTCACCGTTTCGTGGGGCGATACCCGGAGCGAGCGGGCACTGATCCGCGTGGACGAATTGCTGAACAACAACTTGGACGCGGAATCCAAGGGCTACGACCTGGGCAACGGCGATGCTTACACGGAGCTGGACCTTTTGCTGAAGAACAAGGTGGCCATGAACAAGGGCTATAAGCTGAAGCCAGACCTGCCCTACCCCTGCGTGCGACAGGGCCACTTCCTGCTCTCCACGCTCACCAAGCAGGAACCCGGCAGCGACTTCTGGGGCTCGTTCTACATGCCCTTCTTCAACAAGCTCATGCAGAACGGGCAGTTCGAAGCCTTTGCCCACCACATCCTCAGCAACAGCACGAATCCGAAGATCAACGCATCCTACAACAAGAACAAAGGGATGGTGGAAACCTGGCGCAAGACGTTGTTCGCCACGTTCAATGAACTCTACGCCACATACCCGGACAGCTGCGGCGGAACGGTGAAACCCGTCTTCCACCTCTGGAACGATGATCACAACCTCTTGGCCGTTGGCGAGGGGAACATGCACCAGGATGAACAGGTGGGCCCTTGGAAGTTCTATGGTGACAATGGTGCCGTTTCGATGAAAGGGGAATACAACGCCGAGCACAAGAAACAAGGCGAGTGGAAGGCCTATCACGACAACGGTTCGGTTTCCCGCGTGAACAATTGGGCCAACGGAGAAGAGAACGGTCTGTTCCGGACCTGGTACCGCAACGGAGCGCCCAAGGACAGCGTGAACGTGGTGGCGGGCAAAGGCGATGGCACCTACACCGAATTCTGGGACACCGGCCGCATCAAGAGCAGAAAGACCTTCACGAACGGTGATCTTACAGGGCCGGCTTCCTTCTACCATGCGAACGGCGCGTTGGAGTTCAACGTCGCCTTGGTGAAGGACGAGTACGACGGCGCAGTGAAGGCCTACACCCCTGACGGCAAGGTGAAGTACACCGGTTCGTTCGCAAAGGACAAGAGCACCGGCGAAGTGGTGCGCTTCCATCGGAACGGCAACAAGGAGTCCTCGTACCAGTTCGTTGACGGCAAACGCACCGGCCCCTTCACGGAATGGTTCGTGAACGGCACCAAGGAGAGCGAAGGCACCTACGCGGCCGATAAGCGCACGGGCAAGCACGCGGCGTGGTACCCGGACGGTACGTTGCGAACTGAAGGCGAGTACGACGCACAAGGCCGCGAACAGGGCGTGCACAAACAGTACAACAGCGACGGCACGTTGCACTCGGAGTTCGAATACCGCGGAGGCCTCCTGATCCGTTACCGTTACCTCGATCGGTCAGGCAAAGTGCTTGGGGAAGGAAAACGGGCCAAGGGCCGTTTCCAATTCGTGGGCTTCACCCCTGACGGTGCGAAGCGCATGGAGGGCAGTTACCTGGACGAAGGGGCGAAAGACGGTCCGTGGAAATGGTACTGGCCTGATGGAACACTGCAGGAAGAAGAGAACATGAAGAACGGTGAGCAGGACGGCACCCAGAAGGTCTATCGGGAAAACGGCAAACTGTTGCGCGAATACCGGTACGTGCCGGGCAAGCAGGGCGAGGGAACCTACCATGAATACTGGCTCGACGGATCACCTGACGACCTGGGGTACCTGGAGAACGGCCGATTGAACGGCGAGAACCGCCAGACCCATCCCGATGGCAAACCGTACGAGGTCGAGTATTTCGCCGATGGCGATCGAGAGGGCTGGCAGAGCTACTACGATGTGGACGGTGTGCTGATGACGGAGGAACGGGTGCACGACGGTGTGATGCGCGAATACGTCGGCTATGATGCCGCCGGCAAAGAGCACGACCGTGTGGTGCTGGGGCACGGTGCGATGGTGATGGAAACGAAATACCCCGATGGGAAGGTGAAAAGCCGCATCGAATACCTGAACATGGTCCGTCATGGCAAGGGCACCTGGTTCTATCCTGACGGAAGCAAGGAGCAGGAAGGCCAGTACGTGAACGGCGATGCCCATGGGGCTTGGAAAGGCTGGCATCCCAACGGGAAGATCCGGTTCGAGCGCACGTACGACATGGATGAGCTCACAGGGGTGAGCAAGTTCTACACGCTGGAAGGGCTCCTCGAGAGCGAGGACACGTACGAGAACGGCTGGAGCACCGGTTACAAGGAGTTCCACCGCAACGGGAAACCGGTGGTGGAACGTCAGCGCCGCTTCGGCGAGGAGCACGGAACCACCAAGAGCTGGAACATGGCCGGTGAGCTGCAATTGGTGCGCTACTACTGGGACGGCCGCCTGATTGGCTACAGCCACTCCGGGGCCGACGGCAAATTGGTGGACACCATTCCCCTTGGGGAAGGGCTCGTGCAGCTGCGGCCCAAGTACGCCAATGGCACGGTGAGCAGGGAGATGGACTTCCGCAACGGGGAGCTCCACGGCACCTACAAGGAATTCTACAGTGATGGCAAGGTGATGGAAGTGAGCAACTACGATTGCGGCGTACGCACCGGCACGGGCACCGAGTATTGGCCTTCGGGCAAGATCGCGGGCACCAGCAACTGGCAGAACGGTATGCGGCACGGGGAGTTCATCGACTACTGGGAAACGGGCCAACCCATGGACAAGTGCACCTGGAAGTTCGGTGAACGCCACGGTGAGCGGATCCTTTATGACAAAACCGGCAAGCCAACGCTCATTCTCACCTACCGCGACGACGAGGTGATGGGCATGCGCAAGCCCTGAGAACATGCGAACCCCCATCCCGATCTTCCTTGTGCTTTTCTCCGCCCGGGTGTGGGCCCAGGACCCGACCCAGGTGCTGGAGGAGTACCGCAGCCAGTGGAAAGACCAACCCGGGGTGTTCATCAAAATGAACACCACCGTGCGCATCCAGAAAACCGACGACGGCGTGGTGGCCACCAAGACCGTTGAGCACGAGCGCATAGCCTTGAAAGCCCCCTCGGGCCAAAGCGAGCAGGATGAGGTGGGCTACAGCGGACTTGTCCCGTTGGAAGAGATCAACGCCTGGACGATGGTGCCCAAGGACAAGAGCTACAAGAAGTTCACCGTCACCGAGTTCAAGCACCGCGACGAGATCGACGACCAGGTTTTCCATGACGATAGCCGTAGCGTCCAGTTCCTCTACCCGGCCATGTCCACCGGTGCCATTGCGCACTTGGACTATACAGTGCGGTATCCCGATGCCCGGATGGTGACCGGCCACTACTTCGCCTCGGGCTACCCCGTCAAGGAAAGCATCCTCACGGTGATCGTGGACAAGGATGTGGACGTTGACGGTACCGTCTTCCACGCGCCGGAGGGGGCCTTGAAGCGCGAGACCACGACCGAGCGCGGCAAGACCGTTCATCGTTGGACGATGAGCAATGTCGCGGCCGTTCAATTCGAGGATGATGCTCCGGGGTTCAGGTACTTCATGCCGCACGTGCAACTGGTGGTGCGCAAGCCGGGCGAAAAAGGCGGCACCGACCTGGAGCGCATGTACGCGTGGAACCGCGAGCACATCCGCAGTGTGATGCTCGATGACGACACTGCCCTTGTGCGCATTGCCAAGGACGTCACTGAAGGACTGTCGGACGATCGCGCCAAGGCGGCTGCGCTCTACACCTGGGTGCAGGACCACATCAAGTACATCGCCGTGGAGGACGGCATGAACGGCCTGATTCCAGCGAAGCCGGCTGAAGTGTGCAAAGCGCGTTACGGCGATTGCAAGGGCATGGCCAATCTGTTGCGGAGCCTTTTCGCCAACGCAGGCCTCAAAGCGCACTTGGTATGGGTGGGCTCACGTGCACTACCGTACCGCTACGACGAACTCCCCTCACCCGTGGCCGATGACCACATGATCACGGCGTGGGAGCACGACGGGGAATTCCTGCTGTTGGACCCGACGAGCAACGAAACCCCGTTCGGCATGCCCAGCGGCTTCATCCAAGGCAAACAGGCGCTCATCGCGCTGGACGAGGAGCACTTCAAGGTGGTGGATGTCCCCGTCATGCCAGCCGTCATGAACAACATGGTGGATACTGTACGAGCGCGTCTTGAGGGCGGCGTCCTGAAAGGTACCGGGCACATGACATTCACCGGTTACCAGCGCGGGTACATGAGCGATCTGTTCAAAGCCGTTGAGAAAAAACGCTGGAAGGAAGTGCTGCGCACGCGGTTCATGAAGGTGAACAACCGCTTCCAGTTGGACACCGTGTATGTGACCGGTCTCAACGACCGCACAGGGCCATTGGTGATGCACTACACGTTCACATTGCCCGGCGCCACCACGTCCACTGCTGACGAGGAATACTTGCCCCGCGTGATGGTGAACTCCCTGCGCAACCGCAACTACAGAAAGGACCGCCTATTGCCCGTTGAAGAAGACTACCTCTGGATGCACGAGGAGCACGTCTTCATTGACCTGCCCCCGGGAACGATCGTCGCCCATGTGCCGCAACCCGCTGTCCACGATGGCCCTGGCCATGGCTACTCCATGACCGCTTCCTCAACCCCGGCCACCAAGGACCATGGCGCCGTGCTGGAGGTCCACAATGCCTTCCGCATGGAGAAGCTCATGCTCCAGCCCGTGGACCTGGTCGCTTGGCGTACCATGATGGACCAACTGGACCGCGACATGAACCGCACCATCGTTCTGAACATCAAACCATGAAGAGTTCCCTCCTCACTGTTGCTTTCGTGCTTGCCGGCCTGGGGTCGACCGCCCAACATGAACTGATCAAGGATCACGAACTCGGCAAAGCTCCCGTGGTACCCGCTGAGGTGAAAACCATGACCGAGGACATCGTCATCCTCCGCCGTACCGTCATCAACGACATCCAGGAAGAGGCCGGCGATATGTTCGAGTACAGCCTGGCGCACTACACCATTTTCCTTCGCGACGCCGGTGCCATCGAGAAGGAAAACAAAGTGTACGTGAGCCTCAACAATGCCATCGACGTGGTGAAGGTGGAGGCGCGGAGCATCATGCCCGACGGAACGGTACATGTGCTGGAGCAAGCCGATTTCAAACGGGCCAGCGACGACGAGGAACGTGGGAGCTATCTCTACTTCGCCTTCGAGGGCTTGGTACCCGGCAGCATCATCGACTACTACCATGTTGTGAAACGAAGCCCCAATCTGCGCGGCGACAGTGAGACGTTGCAAGCGGGAGCTCCCATCCTGCGCCAGGACGTGCACCTGTTGAACCCTTCTCGACTTGTTTACAAGAGCAAGAGCTACCAAGGTGTTCCCGAAGCGCTGCATGACACCAGTGACGCCAGCACCCAGCACATGCGCTGGGAAATGAGCAACGTGCCGGCCCTCGAGAATGAAGAAAGCGCCAACATGGGCGCCGCCAAAATGCGCATCTGCTACAAGCTTGACCGCATCCCCGACCGCAACATGAAGGATTTCAGCGGCTACGTCAATGCGACCAAGCTGTACCACGGCATCATCTACCAGGAGGGTGCACCGAAGCAGAAGAAAGACATCGCCGCTCTGGTGAAGAAGATGGAGATCCCCAAGGGCGCCGATGAACTCACCAAGGTGCGGCTGGCCGAGGACTACATCAAGACGCACTTCCAGCTGCTTGACCAGAACGTGGATGAGTTGCTGCTGGTGGAGAGCGTGCTGAAGAACAAGGCGGCGGGTACCGTGGGGGCCATGGCTCTCATGTGCGCCGTACTGCGCGAACTGGGCGTTGACCACCAGATCGTGGTGACAAGCGACCGCATGCGGATCCCATTTGACAAGGATTTCGAGAGCTACCTGTTCTTGCAGGACATGGCGCTCTACCTCCCCACGCTGAACAAATACATGGACCCGACCGATGCGGCCCTACGCCTCGGCTACATGGACAGTGGCAACATGGGCAACCATGGGTTGTTCATCAAGAACTTCGAGGTGGGTGACGCAGTGACGGGCGTGGGAACAGTGAAGTACATCGAACCCCTCCCCGACCACGCCACAGTGCACGACCACATCTTCGATATCCGCATTGGCCCTGATGCAGACGCATGCGAGATGGACTTCGTGAACAAACTGACCGGCTATTACGCTACACTGCAATGCTACTACGCGCTGCTCGATGAGGAGAAACGCACCGAACTCCAGCACAACCTCGTGGAATACCTGGTGGAGAACAGTGAAGAGCAGTCGCTCACGGCCGAGAACGGCGAGAGCAAGCTCTTCGGCGTGGAGCCCTTCGTCATCAAAGGCAAGGTGAAGACACGCAAGTTCAGCGCGAGCGCAGGCGACAAAATGCTCTTCAAGGTTGGCGAACTGATCGGCCCCCAAGTGGAGATGTACAGTGAGAAGCCGCGCAAGCTGCCCGTCGACGACGACTTCAACCGGCAGTTCAACCGCAGTATCACCATCACGCTGCCTGAAGGTTGGAAACCGCAGAACTTGGCCGACTTCAACATCGACAAGCACCTGGATACGGACGGCAAGCGGCAACTGGCCTTCGAGAGCAAAGCCACGCAAGAGGGGAACATCGTGAAGATCGACATCGCTGAATACTACCAGCAATGCCGGCTCCCGCTCGAACAATATGAAGGCTATCGCACTGTGGTGAACGCGGCCGCCGATTTCAACAAGCTGGCCCTGGTGCTCGTGAAGGGCTAAGGTTTCGCCGTGCTGCACTCGCTCGCGATCGAGGATTTCCTCAGGCTGCCGCGTCCCATCCTGGACGTGCGCTCACCGGGCGAATTCGCTCGCGGCCATATACCCGGCGCGGTGAACCTGCCGCTCTTCACCGACGAGGAGCGGGCGCTGGTGGGCACGGTCTACAAACAACAGGGCAGGGATGCTGCCGTCCTGGTGGGGCTGCGCGCTGTAGGGCCAAGAATGGCCGCTATGGTGGAGCGTGCGTCGGTGGTTGCCCCCGATCGCAACGTGCGGGTGCATTGTTGGCGGGGCGGGGAGCGCAGTGGAAGCGTGGGCTGGCTGTTGGACAAGGCAGGCTTCGTTGAGGTTGCGACGCTTCGCAAAGGCTACAAAGGATTCCGTGCTCACGTGCACCAGAGCTTCGGTGCTCAACTGCAGCTGCGCGTGCTTGGCGGCTATACGGGCACCGGCAAAACGGAAACGCTTGGGTACATGAAGGCGTTGGGCGCGCAGGTGGTCGACCTTGAAGCGCTGGCCCACCACAAGGGCAGCAGCTTCGGCGCCATCGGCGAACTTCCGCAGCCTTCCACTGAGCAATTCGAGAACCTGCTGTGGCACGCGCTGCAACAAGTGGATCCCACCAGGCCGGTGTGGGTGGAGGACGAAAGCATGATGGTCGGCCGGGCGAAGATCCCCGATGCCTTTTTCAACGCCATGCGCAGTGCACCGCTCGCGTTCGCCGAGATGCCCATTGAACAGCGCGCTGACCGGCTGGTGAAGGACTATGGCCGGTTCCCCGTTGAGGAACTGGCCGCTGCCACCAAACGGATCGAGAAGCGGATGGGACCGCAACATTGCAAAGCCGCCTTGGACGCACTGGCCGCAGGTGACCTGCGCTCGACCGCCGTGCTTGCCCTAGGGTACTACGATAAGACATACGCCTTCGGCCTGGGTAAACGCGACGCTACTTGTGTGATGCGCTTCCCGGCCGACGCCAACGACCTTCGCGGTCTGGCCGAACGCCTAATGGCCTATGACCATGGCTGACAACAAGGAGCCTGTTCGCCTCACGCAGCACAGCCATGGTGCCGGGTGCGGTTGCAAGATCGCCCCTGCACAGTTGGAGCTCATTCTGAAGAGCGCACTGGGGACATTGCCCGAGCCACGATTGCTGGTGGGTTATGGCACACGCGACGATGCCGCGGTGTACGAACTGGGCGACGGCCGATGCATTATCTCAACGACTGACTTCTTCTCCCCCATCGTCGACGATGCGTTCGACTTCGGACGCATTGCGGCAGTGAACGCGCTTAGTGACGTGTACGCCATGGGAGGTCGCCCGCTTCTAGCAGTGGCCGTGCTGGGCTGGCCGATCGAAAAACTCGGGCCCGAACTGGCCCAGCGGGTCGTTGAAGGCGGTCGGCAAGCGTGCCACGATGCCGGGATCCCTTTGGCCGGTGGCCATAGCATCGATGCACCGGAACCGTTTTTCGGCCTGGCAGTGACCGGTGAAGTGCGCAAGGAGCATATCAAACGCAACGACACGGCTCGCCCCGGCGACCTGCTCTTCCTGACGAAACCGCTGGGGGTCGGGATCCTCAGCACAGCGATGAAGCGGGGCGTTCTTCCAGCGGACCAAGCCATGGTGTTGAGGGACTCCATGGTAGCGCTCAATTCCATCGGCAGCCAGCTAGGCACCATGGAAGGCGTGCATGCGCTCACGGATGTCACGGGCTTCGGGTTGCTCGGTCACCTGATGGAAATGTGCGACGGATCCGGACTGGCCGCGGAGGTGCACTATGACCAAGTACCCGTTCTCGGGCAAGCGAAAGACTTGATCGCAACAGGTTGTTATCCTGACGGGGCACTGAGGAACTGGAAGAGCTATGGAAGCCGGGTTGCAGGGGCTGCCACCATGGAGCGGATGTTCATGCTTGCCGACCCTGAAACGAGCGGTGGCCTTCTCATCAGCGTGGCCCAGGAACAGGCGGAAAGCATGGAAAACCTCTTGCGTGGCGCAGGTATTCAGCGCTCCTGCATTGGTCGTATGGTTCCCCAAGTTGAAGGCGCAACGATCACTATTGCCTGACGGGTCGGACCAAAGCGCTGCGGTTCTACTTTTCGCACGCTCCGGAAACAAAACAAGCGGTCGGCAACGGCCGCACAAACCCCTTACGAATGGCCAACAGAATGAGGCTTGATGAGGTGGAGAACCTGCTCCGCCATTATCGAACGGAACGCCGTGTGCTCGGCTTCCAAATGAAGCGGGCGCGCGTTGCGCTCAAGGAACTCCAGAAACTCAAGTCGTCGCTTGAGAAGGTGGAGGCTGCCCGCGCCAAGAAGGAAGGCGTGATCAAGCGCGGCCCCGGCCGCCCGCCGAAGTACGCTGCTGATGGAACGGTAAAGCGCGGTCCTGGACGCCCGCGCAAGAACCCGCTCCCGGACGGCAGCCAGGAAGTGGTCCGCAAACGACGTCGTGGTCCGGGCCGGCCGCGGAAGAAGGCAGGTGAACCACCCGCATTGAACCAATGGGACAACGTGGTGCTCGGCGCGATCAACAGCAAGGGCAGGCTCATGACCAAAGGCGAGTTGATGGACCACGCGGCGGCATGGGCACGCAAGAACGAACCCGGCATGAAGGCAAGTGATGTGGAAATCTACGTCACCCGAGCTTTGCAAAAGCTCTCCGGAAAAGCGAAAATGCTCGGCATGCACCATACAGGCTTGCAGCGAGGCAATCACTATGGTATCATGGATTGGTTCTTCCGGTCCACCGGTAAACTGCGCCCGAGTGCGTTGGAAAAGCTCGACCTGTCGGATCATGTGAAGGGGTGATCGACCGGACATGAGCGGTCGCTGGCACAGCAACTGGCCTTGGTTGGCATTCGCACCCTTGCTCTGCCTGGGTGTGTGCCAACCGGCCTTGCTGGGCGGCGACCCCAGACTGGAAGATATCAAGCTGCCGGACGGTTTTACCATTGAGGTATTTGCCGAGGGCGTGAACGGGGCCAGGCAGTTGTGCATGGGCGACCGTGGGACGCTGTTCGTGAGCAGCCGCGACAAGAACGTGCACGCCTTGACCGACGAGGACGGCGACGGTAGACCGGAGCGCTTGCGCGTGATCGCGCAAGGGCTGGTGATGCCGAACGGAGTGGCCTTCAAGGACGGTTCGCTTTATGTGGCCGAGGTGCATCGCATACTCCGCTACGATAGCATCGAATACAAGTTGGACACCCCGCTACAACCGGTGGTGGTGTTCGATCGTTTCCCGACGGAAAAGCACCACGGATGGAAGTACATCGCAATAGGGCCGGATGGGCGGCTCTACGTTCCCGTGGGCGCGCCGTGCAACATCTGCCTCAGCCAAGACAGCATCTACGCGAGCATCACCAGCATGGAATTGGACGGCACGGACCTGCGTATTGAAGCGAACGGCGTGCGCAACACCGTCGGGTTCGATTGGGACCCACGCGATGGCCGGTTCTGGTTCACCGACAACGGGCGCGACATGATGGGCAACGACATGCCCAGTTGCGAGTTGAACGCGCTCAGCGAACGCGGTGAGCATTTCGGGTATCCGTTCTGCCACCAAGGCGACACGCTCGACCCGGAATTCGACAGCGGCAAGGATTGTTCAGACTACACCGCCCCGGTGCTCAAGCTCGGCCCGCATGTGGCACCGTTGGGCATGAAGTTCTACCGTGGGGGCATGTTCCCCGATGCATATCGCAACGCCATCTTCATTGCTGAGCATGGGAGCTGGAACCGCAGCACACCCATCGGATACCGGGTGAAAGTGGCCACGCAGGACGCTGAAGGGCGCTGGCAACAGCAAGTGTTCGCCGATGGCTGGCTCAAAGGGAACGCCGCCTGGGGCCGTCCGGTTGACGTATTGGAGCTACCGGATGGAAGTTTGCTCATCAGCGACGACGCCGCCGACATGATCTACCGGATCACCTACCGCAGCAAGTAACCGGCTGCGGAATAGTTCGCATCAGGGCTCATCGCCCCACCCCTTTCGTGGTCGTCTGAACGGCGACCGGTCGAGCCACTCGACGTTCCGCCATCGTCCAAAAAGGAGCGCGTGCATCAGCCATGCGCAGAAAACACCGAGCAGCCCACCGGCCAACACGTCCTCGGTGAAATGCTGGCTGATCCACACCCGGCTTCCCGCCAGCAGCACCGCACCCACTGCGAGGGCAACGGCCCAACCGCGCTGGTTGATGAGCAGTGCCAACGATAAGCAAAGCGCGAAGGCGGCCGTACTGTGCCCGCTCGGAAAACTGAAGTGGTGCATCAGTGCAACCCCGTCCGGCACACGCAACCCGGGCATCTGTTCCAGATAGTATCCAGGACGGTGCGCGGCAAAAACGTTCCGCTTGACGAATTGCACGATGAAAGAACTCAGCAAGGACGACGCGCCGACCAGCAACATGCTGCGCCAATTCCGCCAGAGAAAGGCCAAGGCGATCGCCGCAGTCAAATAACCGTCCGCCAAGTGGGTGCCGTACACGAAGAACGGGTCGGCCCATGCAGGCAAAGCCGCGTTGATGCGTTGGTGGAGTTCAAGCTGATCGGTACCCACCATCAGCCCCACCGCCACGCCCACCCAAGCGAGCAGGACCACGAGAAAGGGAACCAAGGCGCGGTTGTGCATTCCGGTCCGCCCGGATAGGCCGGGGCCGCAAAATAGGCCCGGCACGTGAGCGTGATCGGATACTTCGATCGTGGTATTGCCGACCGACGCCGCCGTGCTGTGCTTCGCGGCCGGTCCGAATCCATGGAAAAGTTGATCGCCCTATTGTCCGTTACCGGCGCGCTGTCGGCACAAGCCCAGCATTCAACTTGTGTGCTGGTGATGGACCAGCAAGGTGATCCGGTCCCCTTTGCAGCCGTCACCGCCCAAGAGCAGCACCTTGTTGCCGATCCGCAGGGGAAGGCATGCTTCACTTGGAGCGGCGACAGTGTCCACGTATCCGTTACCTCCTCCGGAAGCAGCACAGTGCAGTTCCTCGCTGGCCCGGTTCCGGCCACATTGTCCGTGGTGCTCTCCGAAAGAGTGAGCGACCTGCCCGCCTTTGTAGCGTCGGCCAGTATGACCGGCGGTAGTGGCCCATCCCGTGCGATGGCCGGTTCGGCGTGGTACCTGGGGCCCAAAGAAGTGCAGCGCGGCGGCAATACTGATGTGCACCGCATGCTTCGCTCCGTGCCAGGGGTCAACATCCAAGAGGAAGACGGCTTCGGGCTGCGGCCGAACATCGGTTTGCGCGGTGCGGGCAGCGAACGCAGCAGCAAAGTGACATTGATGGAGGACGGTGTACTGATGGCCCCCGCACCGTATGCCTCTCCCGCAGCGTACTTCTTTCCCACCACCGCACGTATGCACGCCATAGAGGTCGTGAAGGGCAGCAGCCAGTTGCGCCATGGACCGCTCACCACGGGGGGCGCGGTCAATTTCATCAGCACTCCATTGCCCGACCGCAACGGTGGTCGCATCGCGTTGTGGGGCGGAAGTCACGGCCTGCGGAACCTGCTCGCATCGGGCGGAGCCACGATGGGTGGCGTTTCACTTCTCGTGGAAACCATGCAACAGAACGCGGACGGCTTCAAAGTGCTCGACAACGCCGGGCCGACCGGCTTCCACAAGAGCGATCATCTGGTGAAGGCGGGATGGAACAATGGGGACAAGGCGCGCTGGCCGATCGCGCTTCAAATGAAACTCGGCACCACGGAAGAAGAAAGCCAAGAGACGTATCTCGGTCTTACCAAGGAAGACTTCAATGCAACGCCGTTGCGCCGGTACGCCGGATCGCAGCGCGATCTGATGAACGTGGAGCACGATCTCTTGAGCGCACAGCTGGCCACGACCATCCCCGGCGGGCCGGCACTGCAGGCCACCGTTTACCGCACGAACACCTTCCGGAATTGGTACAAACTGGACCAGGTCGCGGACAGTGCGGGCAACAAGACTTCCATTGGCACGGTCCTTTCCGCGCCTGGCTCGAACGCGGAAGAACTGGGCATCCTGCGCGGCACCACATCAGGCGACAATGCGTTGCTCGTGAAAGCGAACAACCGCAACTACCAAAGTACCGGCGCTCAACTGGTCATCGTCCAGGAATGGACCGGTGAGAAGATCAAGCAGCGATCGGAACTTGGCGCCCGATGGCATACCGACTACATGGACCGCTTCCAGCACACGGACGGCTACCGCATGGAGAACGGAACCATGATGCCCACCTCAACGGGCCCACCAGGCAGCGAAAGCAATCGCTTGGCTTCAGCGGAAGCACTGGCCATGCACATCGTCCACGACCTGGTGTTCGGCCGGTTCGCTGTGCATCCCGGCTTGCGCTTCGAACATATCACGATGGAGGACCTCAACTACGGCAAGACCGACCCGTGGCGGCAAGGCGCGTCCTTGGTGGAAACCTCCAACGTTACCAATGTCGTATTGCCCGGGATCAGCGCGGACCTTCGATTCGCAAAGGCCGGAATGGTGTTCGCTGGTGTGCACAAGGGATCTTCACCGGCCGGGCCTTCAGCCGGTGCCGAGGCCGAGAGCAGCATCAACTACGAGGCCGGTTTACGTTGGAACCGCGCGGGTATGGAGGTGCAGGTGATCGGGTTCCACAATGACTACGACCGGTTGCTCGGTGCAGACCTGGCAGCAGCTGGTGGGGCCGGCACTGGCGACCAATTCAACGGCGGTGCTGCCACGGTGGCTGGTGCCGAGGTCTTCGTCGCGCTCGATGCCCTGCGCGGGCGATCGGAAAAATGGCGATTGCCCATCCGGGTGAACTACACGTGGACGGACGCCCGGTTCCGGTCCAGCTTCACCAGCACGTTCGAACCGTGGGGCCAGGTGCTCGATGGCGATCGAATCCCCTTCACGCCCGAGCACCAGATGCAAGTGTCGGCGGCCATCACTTCGGGCCGGTTCGAGTTCGGCTTGCGCATGGTGCATGTGGGCAGCACGATCACGGCCACCGGCACCAAGGCCGAGGATGGCTCGCGCATGCTGGATGCGTGGACGGTGCTCGATGCCGACGCTTGCGTGCGTCTGCCGGGCTGGGCTGAGATCTTCGCAAGTGTGCAGAACGTGCTGGATGACCGCTATGCCGTTGGGGATCTTCCCGCTGGGTGGCGGCCGGGCCTCCCCCGCACCGTGCAAGGTGGGCTTCGGTTGCGGTTCTGAACGATCAGTGGTTCGCATCATGGCCACGGATCACTGCGATCGCAGTATGGCTTACCTCGCGACAGCCCGTGACCTTCGTCAGCACAAACACGACCAACCATGGCCACCATCGGTAAGAAGTTCGCGGAACGGACGCATGACAAGCAAATGAACAAGGTGCTTGACGCCAGCACCAAGGCCGTGCTGAACGCGGTGCTCAACGAGCCGCGCGGCACGGCACTGGATGCCTACCTGCGGGCGTGCTCGATCGGGAAGAAGCGCTGACCGGTCAGGGTAGCTGCTCCGTGCGTGTGCTGGTGGGCACTGTGCCTCCGATGTTCACCAGGATCGGGTCCCGGTCGTTGCTGGTGCCCGTGTATTTCACCAGGCCGTCCAGGTTCACATCACTGCTGAAGTAGCCTG
Source organism: Flavobacteriales bacterium (assembly GCA_016699575.1). Taxonomy (NCBI): domain Bacteria; kingdom Pseudomonadati; phylum Bacteroidota; class Flavobacteriia; order Flavobacteriales; species Flavobacteriales bacterium. The sequence goes on from CP064979.1 coordinate 4,097,749, forward strand.
ACGCCGTGTTCGTGGGCAGCACGCCACCAAGATCAATGAGCACGGGGTCGCGGTCGTTGTTGATGCCGGTGTACTTCAGTTGGTTGTCGCGGAAAACGTTGCCGCTCCACATGGCCATTTTGCCGTTCTGCAATTGGTGCCGCGCTTCTGCGCCAAAAGTGGCCATAGTGGCTGTGGCGAAGTCGAAGGCCCTTTCGTTCTTGTCGAGCAGTTGGCTGGCGTTGGTCATAACGCCGAAGTGGTTGCGATGGCGCACGGTGACGTAATAGTTGTCCGCGGCCACGTTGAACAACAGCCTGCGATAGCCATCCGTTCCGATGATATCGCCATCGCGCTGGAGCAGCGCACTGCGCGTTGCCAGGACCTGCGTAGGATTGTTCTTGTTCCGCAGCTCAATGAGAACCCAGTCCACTACTGCGTTCTGGCCCGTAACGGCAAGCAACGCTGGCGCTACCGTTTCGCCACCGCCACCTCCAGCGTGCGCGAAACCAAGCGCCGTGAACGGTTCCATTGCCGGCACCAGTCCCTGCGCACGTAGATCGTCCCGCATCAAGCCCACGTTCGGGTCGAACGCACCTTGGAGGACGGCGCGCAGCTTCACGCTGGGTGAGCAGTCCTGCCAACGTGCCAGATTGCCACTGGGAATAAGCGCCCGCGCTGGCGCGCTCGGCCGTTGCCAGCGAACCGCCATGTGATCTCCGCCACCGCCTTCTTTCTGCAGGAATTCGAAGTAGTAATACACACCTGCCTGCAGTTGAACGGGTGCGCTGACCTGCGAGGCATACTTGGTGTATTCCGTTTCGTTCGTCCAACCCGGCACACTGGCGATCTGCTGCTTCAGGTCGGGGTTGGCGTTCAAGCTGAGGTAGAAGACGGACGCATCATCGCTGGTCACGGTGAAGGTGTATGCGCCGGTTTCCGGAGCGATGATGTAACCGCGCATCCGGGTGCCGTAGTTGTTGTTCCAGTTCACGGGCCCTTGGATGGTGGTTGGGAAACTGCTGCCGCTCGGACTGTTCGGATAAGTGGCTTGGCTGGTGAGGTCGCTCACGTTCGCCCCGGCCCCGATGTTGAGCCAGTATTCGCGCAGGATGCTACCGGTCGCGCCGACGCACTGCGGCGGTTCGAACGTGATGGCGTTGATGGTGCGTGTGGAATGGCCGGTCAAGCCGTCGTTGTCCGTTACCGTCAGCGTTACCACATGCTCGCCCGGGCTGGTGAAGGTCTTGCTGGGTGACAGTGAGGTGCTGGTCGTTCCATCTCCGAAGTCCCATGCATAGCTCACAATGGTCCCGTTGTCCACGCAACCCTCACTGGAGAAATTCACGCTGAACGGCGCAACTCCCCAGGAAGTGTTCACACCGATCACGGCTGTTGGAGCGATGCTGCTGCACCGCGGTTGTAGATCGTGCACAACCGTGGTGCTGAGACCGTGCGCGTCCGTCACGGTGTAAAGAACCTCATACCAGTACTCGTCCGTGTAGCAACCCAAACCACTGATCACCGTGGTGGTCGTTGCTGTGTTCACCGGGCTTTCGGGGTGGATGTGGTTGTTGTGGTGGAAGATGGTCTGCCACTGATGGGCCAGTTGTGCGGCGCTGTGCTCATCATCGGTGGCGGTGCCCGCACAGGCATAAGTGCTATCAACGTTCAGCGGGTATTCGTGCCCGTCGGGGAAACTGATGATGCTCACTTGCGGTGGCGTGTTGTTCACGCTTACGATCAACGTGGCGGTGCTGAAGGCACTGTTCGCGTCCATCACGGTCAGCGTCACGTTGTAGGTGATGGGATCGCTGTTCGGCGCATTGAACACGTGCACGGGGTTGGGCTGGTTGCTGTTGGGTGTTCCATCGCCGAAGTTCCAGCTGTAGGTGAGCGCACCGTTCTCCGGATCGCTGCTGTTGTCCCCGGTAAATTGCACGGTCAGCGGGCCCGGGCCGTATTGAACGTCCTGGTTTGCCACGGCCGTAGGCGGCAGGTTGGTGACACCGATGGGCGAGATTTTCCGGATAGCGTTCGTTTCGTAGCGGACGTACCACAGGGCACCATCGGGGCCTTCGTTCACGAAGACCACCGCCCCCATGCTGCTCCCGAAGTTGGCAACACTGGTCGGTGCATTGTTCGCATTGAAGGAGAAGCGCTTGATCCAGGCCCCCGCGTAGTCGGCATTGAAGTAGACGTTCTGGTAACCCAGCGGCCAGCCGATACCGGTGATCCACGTACCACCCACCGCTGCATTGCCGCCGAAACGCGGACCGGGAACGGGACTTCCAACAGCGTCGAGGTCGTACGTCACCGGTGTGTTGCCGCTGAAGCCGGCGCAGCGGCTGCGGTTGCCGTGCTGCCAATCGATGGCAGGACGTGTGTGGTACCAGTGCGGGATGTTCACCGGGATCTGCTGCGCGCTGTTGCACGGGTTAGGGTGACCGTTCAGGTGCACCGGGGAATCCTGCTTCAACAAATCCTGGAAATAGAAGTACTGTTGAGTGCAACCACCGCTACCGTAGATCGGGTTCGGCATATCGAGGTTCGCGGTGAGCGCTGCCGTGTAACCAGCGTGGTTCTCCATTCCCTCGAAGATGGGCCAACCGAAATTCTGGCCGGGATCGATGCTCACCTGCAGGTCTTCCCATGTGCCCCAACCCACATCGCCGATGTAGAACGCGCCCGGGTTGGCATCAGCAGGGTTGCTGCTGCCCGTTCCCGGCCGGCGGGTCATGCGGAACGGGTTCCGTAGACCCAGCGCCCACACGCGGCTCATCGGTGCGCGGGGCAACAGCGGGTCGTAGTACGGGTTGCTCGGCACACCATCCCCGGTGTTCGGGTCGATTCGCAGCAATTTGCCGTTGTGGGAATTGAGCAACTGGCTGCGCATGGCTCCCACATTCTCGGCAGGCCGGATAATGCCGTCGGTGAGCGCTTGGGCGAAGTACGTAGCCCCATCGCTCCCCACGTCCACAGCGTTGTAGCTCGCGCCATCGCCAGTGGTGGCCAGCAGCGTACCGTCGGCGCCGAACACCAATTGCCCGGTGCTGTGGCTTTCGTGCAACAGTGGAACGCCGGTCTCTTTCGTTTCACCCAGGAGCACCACCCGGCTGTTGTAGTCAGTCGTGTTGAAGTTGGGGCCCACGGCGGTGTAGCGCGTGATGCGCATGATGGTAGCCGCGTAGTACTGGTTCGTAGCGGCATTGTAGCTGCCTGTCCCGAAATTCATCAGGTGGTGGCGGTCCACGGCGTACATCATGTACATGCGGCCGTTGGTCAGGAAGTCGGGGTCGAGGGTAAAGCCAAGAAAGCCATGGTCGCGCCAGTCGCCCACTTCCGGGCTGATATCCAACAGCGCCGGCGAGAGCTTTACACCGTTCTCAACGATCCACACCCGCCCGGCCTTCTCCCACACGTACATGCGTCCGTTCGCATCGAACGTGAAGCCCACCGGCGCGTTGAAGCCGCTCATGACCAATTGGTCGCTGAACCCACCGGGAACGGTCTGGGCCTTGGAACGATGGCCGAACACGAGCAGGACGAACAGCAGCAAGGCACCGAAAGTGGACCGGTCGAGGGGGAAGGCGCGCTTCATTCGTCGATGATTTTTCTTTGTTCAGCCGGGCAAACTACCGGGTTCGTCGCCCACAGGTCAAGTCTTGACAACTCTACTTTGGCCCCGTGGAACGTATCCATCTCGACCTGTCGATCACCGGGAAGGTGCAAGGCGTGTGGTACCGCAAGACGGCGGTGCAGGAAGCGTCGGTCCTTGGCCTCACGGGCTACGCGATGAACCTTCCGGATGGTTCCGTCCGCATTGAGGTGGAAGGCGAACCGGCAGCTGTGGAGCGCTTCATAGCCTGGTGCCACCACGGACCGCCCTTGGCCCGGGTGCACAGCGTTCATCGGGTGGAAGGCCCGGTGGTCGGCTACACGTCGTTCGAGACCAAACGCTAGGCGAACAGGTCCAGCTGTCCTTGCGGGGGTACGCGGAAGAGAGAACTGTCGTGCTCCGGGAACACTCGTCCGGCGAAATAGCGCTGCTTCAACACCTTGAAAAGCCGGTTGATGCTCTGCGCATAGTGCCCCTCTCCGTTCATGCGCAATCCCGGTCGAGTGTCCTCAACACTACCGCCGTGTGCATCGCTGATCTGTGCCAGCACTTTGTCGGCCCGGTCAGGGAAGTGCGCGCGCAGCCAACCCTCGAACACCGGCTTTACCGCACCGTTCGTGCGCACCACGGTGTAAGCCGCGTTCAGCGCACCGGCATCCGCGGCCGACCTGAGGATGGCGGGAACGTCCTTGTCGTTCAACGCGGGGATGATCGGCGCTACCATCACATGCACGGGAACACCGGCCTTTGACAAAGTCTCCACCGCCCTCAACCTGTTCACAGCGCTGCTTGTCCTCGGTTCCATCACTCGGCGCAGTTCCTCGTCCAGCGTGGTAATGCTGATGGCCACTGCGGCCAACCTCATGCTTGCCAGTTCCGCCAACAGGTCCAGATCGCGCAGCACCAACGCGTTCTTGGTGATCACGCTCACCGGGTTACGGAAGCGCAGCATCACCCCCAGGAGTTGCCGGGTGATGCCCTCCTTGCTCTCCACCGGCTGGTAGGGATCGGTAGCGCCGCTGACCATAATGGGTTCAGCTTGCCACGACCGCGACCTCAGCTTCTGCTCCAACAGTTGCGGCGCATTTGGTTTCAGGATGATGATCCGCTCGAAGTCGAGGCCAGCATTGTAGCCCCAGTATTCGTGCGTTGGCCTGGCATAACAGTAGGCGCAACCGTGCTCGCAACCTTGGTAAGGGTTCATGCTCCAACGGAAACCCAGGTCCGGGGAGTTAACAGGGTTCACGATGGTCTTCGGTGTTTCGACCCGATAGACCGTTGGTGGCACCGCCTCGTCCACCTCGTCGATGGCCTCCCAGTGCAATATGCCGTAGCTGTGCTTCAGGAAGCGATTGGCCACCTCCGTGTTCGCCCCGCGGCCCTTGACTGCTTTTCCGTCGATCGGCATGCGCAGAAGATAGGATGGTACCGCAACGGCGCAACGGACGCAACGTAAAGGCTGCGCTACTGGCCCATCCGGATGCTGAAGCCGTTGCGGTCATTGCGTCGTTGCGGTTGAACACCCCGCACAGTTCATTGCGCGCCCGTGACGATCACCGGCACCCTGCTCCTAAGTTCGCGCCCCGAATGAAAAACGCTTCCCTCCTTTTCTCCGTCCTGGTCGTTGCGGCCGGTTGCGGCGCTCCCACAGGTTCGAACGAGCACATCGGAACCGAGGCCGATAGTTCCGTGGTGGCCACTTCGGACACGCTCATCCTCCCTGGAGAGAACCACTTCAAGAGCTTGAAGCAGCTGACCTTTGGTGGTGACAACGCTGAAGCGTACTGGAGCTTCGATGGCAACCACCTCGTCTTCCAGGTCACCAATCCGGCTTGGGGCGACACGTGTGACCAGATCCGGTACTTCAACCCGTTCACTGATGACCTGAAGAAGGGCCCAACGACCAAACTGAGCGTGAACAATGGCCGCACCACATGCAGCTACTTCCTGCCCGGCGACAGCCTCGTGCTATACGCCAGCACACACCTCGCGGGCCCGCAGTGCCCGCCAGTGCCTGAGCGCGTTCCTGGTGGCAAGTACACATGGCCGCTTTACGAAAGCATGGACATCTTCGTGAGCGACCTCAAGGGCAACATCCGCAAGCAGCTTACCAACGCCAAGGGGTACGACGCCGAGGGCACCGTTTCCCCCAAAGGCGATCGCATCGTGTTCACCAGTGTGCGCGACGGCGACCTGGAGTTGTACACCATGAACATCGATGGCAGTGACGTGAAGCGCGTTACCCGCACATTGGGCTACGATGGCGGCGCCTTCTTCAGCCCGGACGGCACGAAGTTGCTTTGGCGCGCCAGCCGCCCCACCTCGCCCGAGGATGTGAAGGAATACAAGGACCTTCTCGCGGCGGGCCTCGTTCAACCCACGCAGATGGAACTGTGGGTGGCCAACGCAGACGGCACCGATGCGAAACAGATCACCAACCTAGGCAAAGCCAACTGGGCGCCTTACTGGCACCCCGACGGCCAGCGCATCATCTTCGCGAGCAACCACCTCAGTGAGCGCGGCTTCCCCTTCAGCTTGTTCATGATCAATACGGACGGCAGCGGCTTGGAGCGCCTCACCACCAGCGACACCTTCGATGCGTTCCCGGTCTTCAGTGCCGATGGACGCTATCTCGTGTTCAGCAGCAACCGAGGCGGTAAGGACCGCGAGACGAACTTGTTCCTGGCCGAGTGGAAGTGATCACATGGCATTGAACGAGGAGGCCCGTGGGTTTTCCCACGGGCCTCCTCGTTCAATGGTCCTTTACTAGCGGCGTATCAATCTGGAGATGGCCCGGCCGTTCGCGCCGACCCCTGTCACGGTGTAGGTACCGGCCGCAAAGTGTGATACGTCCATCAACACTTGGCCGTTCACGGGCTGCTCAGTGAACTGGTGCACAAGTCGGCCAGCAGCATCGGTCAGTGTGAAGGTTACTGCTCCAGTGAGCGTCGTGCCGACCACAAGAACATCGGACGCGGGATTGGGGTAGGCGGAAATGGCCAGAGGCGTTGCGGTTTCCGGGACCGACACATTGCCCACGGCGCAGGCTGTCACGGAAAGATCATCGACGTACCATCCTGCTTTGTTCACTACGATGGTGGCGAACAAGTGGAAGACGATATCAACGGCAGCCTGCCCCACGTAAGGGGTCAGATCGACCGTGTGCAGGGCCCATGCAGGCGAGAGACCTTGGCTGTCATTGAAGTACACCTGAGTCCCGTTCACCGTCACCCAACCATAGTCGAAGTTGGTGAAGTACTCCCACCAATGAGCCCATTCCAGTTCTGCGGTGATGAACGTGGGGTCACTGAGATCCACCGTGAGAGTCAGGGTGCTCGTATCGCCGGCGTTCGCGTAGCAGTCGTTCAGTACGGTGGCCCATCCGTTGGTGCCGCTGAACGGCCCTGGCGGGTCATTGTAGGTTGAGGTGCAAGCCGTGCCCAAGAGCAGATTCGGAGTGGCACCCCATGCCCAGTCGCCATAACCACCGCTCAGAAGGCCACCATCGCCAGCCTCGAAGTCGTTGGTGTACACTGTTACGGTCGTGCCTGGGCATTGCCCAAAGAGCGTGTTCGCCACAATTGCGGCGATGGGAAGGATCGGGTAGCGCTTCATCATCGAACGGGGTTTTGTGCGGTTGAAGTTAGGCGCATCTTCGCGCGCCGATGGAGCAAGTGACCGAGCGTGGATCGACACCGGGCGGTGGACAAGGTTGGATGGAACGCCTTGCAAAGCGCTGGGGCGTATCACCGAAGCGTGTGCTGGTGATCCTGCTTGTTTTTGCGCTTACGGGTTTCACGGTCATGTTCCTGAAGCGGCCTCTGGTGGGCCTCTTCACCGAAAACGGCGAGCAGCCTCTGCTCTTCACGGTCCTCTATTACATCCTCATCCTGCCGTTCTACAACCTGCTGCTCCTTGCTTACGGGGCGCTGCTGGGGCAGTTCGCGTTCTTCTGGGAGTTCGAGAAGAAGTTCTTCCGGAGGTTGTTCGGAAGGAAGTCTTAAGCGGAGCCGTGTGTTTTAGGTGTGCCCCAAGTTGACCGGGGATCGGGCGGGATTCCTACGCGAAGACGCGTCGGAAAGACATCGGCTTGGGTGGTTGGTGCTTGGGTGTCCTCCGCGATGACGCTTCGGAACGACAGGAGCTTGGGTGTGGACCGGTCGCGTTGACGAACGTTAACGGCCCTGTTCGCCGTTAGTCAAAACAGGTGAAGGCGCAAGGGCGCTTCCTTCCTTCTTTTGAAGCCGATAGCGAGCGATGAACGTGTGGGAAGAGATCAAAACGTGGTGGCGCACCGGCGGTGTGCTCTTGCGGCTCATCATCATCAACGTAGCTGTATTCCTGGCCCTGCTATTTGTCGGGTTGGGAGCCATGTTCGTTGTGGGTCCCGTGCCCGAAGGAACGAAAGCGGGCGATCTGGCCACGTTGTGGATGCACCAAAACGTTCTTCCGTGGCTGGCATCCACTAGCGACCTGACAAGCCTCCCTTTCCGAGCGTGGACCATAGTCACTTACATGTTCACGCATGAAGGTGTGTTGCATTTGTTCTTCAACATGCTCATGCTCTGGTTCAGCGGTCGTCTTTTCAGTGATCTGCTGGGTGAGCGAAGATTGTTCGGCAACTATCTTCTAGGTGGGCTTTCGGGATTCTTACTGTTCCTGCTCTTCTCGAATGTCCCAGCGCTCAGGTCGCTTACCGACGGCGGGCTCATCCTGGGTGCTTCTGCGAGCGTTACCGCCATCTTCGTTGGCGTAGCCGTTTATCAACCCGAACTCGTTGTGCGGCTCCTGCTGTTCGGCGCCATCCGACTGAAATGGCTGGCCCTGATCTTCCTGCTCCTCGACCTCATCAGCATACGCAATGGCGACAACAGCGGTGGCCACATAGCGCACTTGGGCGGTGCATTGTACGGCTACATGGCGGCCGCGCAGCTGAAAAAGGGCAACGACTGGAGCTTGGGCTTCATCAACGGCCTTGAGCGCATCGGCAGCGCACTGCGCTTGCGCCGCGGCGCACGGCTCAAAGTGGTGAAGACACCGCGCGGCAAACGCGTGAGCGATGCCGATTTCAACGCAGCGCGCAACGCCCAACAGTCCAACATCGATGCCATCCTGGACAAGATCAGCCGCAGCGGATACGAAAGCCTGAGCAAGGCCGAGAAGGACATCCTCTTCAAAGCCAGCAATGAAGGCAAGCGCTGATACGCCAGCGCCGGTGCAGCGCAAGGTGAGCCGGTGGCACCTGCCCATCTGGTGGTTGAACATTGCGGCGGCGGGGGCTTTGGTGCTCGCGTATGTGGCCATCCGGGTCAGTCCGGCCAAGTTCTGGCCCTTGGCGTTCTTCGGCATGGTCTATCCCTATGTGTTGGCCACGCAAGTGTTCTTCCTGGGTTGGTGGGCGCTCTTCCGGCGCAAGCGCATGCTGCTGAGCGCTGCTACCGTGCTGCTCGGCTGGAACCATGTCACCGACTTCGTGCAAATGTTCGGTAGCTCCGCCAAGGACGATGACCAGCACGTGAGCGTGATGTCCTGGAACGTGCGGCTTTTCGACCTCTACAACTGGAGCCACAACAGCACTACGCGGAACGAGATGTACGACCTGCTCATCACGGAGGCACCGGACGTCTTCTGCGCACAGGAGTTCTTCAAAAGCGACAACAAGCAGTACTTCAACACCCGCGATACCCTGTTGAAGAACTTCCATTGGACCGGCATCCACGACCATTACGTGCAGCACAACAAAGCCGGGCACCATTTCGGCATTGCGACCTTCAGCAACCAACCCATTGTCGGCAAAGGCAAGGTGGACTTCGGCAGCGATGCCAACAATGCCTGCATTTGGACGGACATTGCCATGCTGAGCGACACGGTCCGTGTGTACAACGCGCACCTCGCGAGCATCCATTTCGGCAGTGCCGACTACCGGTTCATGCGCGATCTTGATGATGGCGTTGAAGGCGATTCACTGCGCCGCGGCGGGGAGCGCATCATCGGACGGCTGAAGAACGCTTTCATCCGCAGGGCTGCACAGGTGGAGCGGATCCACGCGCACATGATGGAGTGCCCCCACCCCATCATCTTCTGCAGCGACATGAACGACACCCCGATGAGCTATGCCTACCACCTCCTCGACCAGGACCTGGTGGATGCCTTCGAAGAGAGCGGCCGTGGTCTGGGGCACACGTACATCGGCGACTTTCCCAGCTTCCGCATCGACCACATCATGCATTCACCATCGCTCGAAGCAAGTGGATTCCGGACCTTGCCCGACGAACTGAGCGACCACCGCCCGATCACCTGCTGGATCGGCAAGGCGGAATGAACGCACCATGGAACTGACCACCTCCTACCCATTGTGGCTTGCCGTTGCCTGCGTGGCACTGGGCATTGCCGTGGCATGGTGGCTCTACAACAGGAGCACCGAGCGCCATGGTTGGAGCAGCGTGCTGGCCAAGGTCATGGCCGTGCTGCGCGCCGCGGCCATCGCTTTGCTGGCCTTCTTCCTGCTGCAGCCCTTGGTGAAGGTGCTGGTGGAGGATGTCCGGAAGCCGGTGGTGGTCATCGCCCACGATGGTTCTTCTTCGTTGCTATCGGGCGCTGATAGTGCCGCAACGAGGGCGGCCCACACGGCCCGGTTGGAAGCGCTCGCCCAAGCCCTTTCCGGCAAATTCGAGGTGCGCTCGTTCACCTACGGCGCGGAAGTCATCGACGGTTTCAACGCAACGCAACAGCAGCCGCTTACGAACATCGATGCGCTTTTGCGTGAGGTCTACGACCGCTTCCGCGGACCGGATCTGGGGGCAGTGATCCTTGACGGTGACGGCATCTGGAACCGCGGTAGCGATCCCCGGAGCAGTGCACAACAACTGGGCGTACCCGTGTTCGTGCTGGCCATGGGCGATACCACTGTGAAGACCGACCTCGTGCTGAAGGCCGTAGAGCACAACCGCATCGCCTATTTGGGGAATGAGTTCCCGCTGCTGGCCAAAGTGGAGGCCCGCAAACTTGCTGGCGCACGCTCCAAGGTGACGGTGTCACACGAAGGCAAGGTGGTGGCTTCAGCCGACGTAGCAGTGAAAGGCGACCCTCAGTTCATCGAACTGCCTCTGTTGGTAAAGGCAACGTCAGCAGGACTGCAGCGCTACACCGTGGCCGTGGCAACCGTGGAAGGTGAAACGGTAGTCGCCAACAACAACCGCACAGTGCTCATCGAAGTGTTGGACGATCGCAGGAAGGTGCTGCTGCTTGCCGCTGCACCGCACCCGGACATAGCTGCGCTCCGCCATGCGCTCACAGGTCTCGATGGGTACACCACCGAGTTGGCCTACGGCGATGCATTTACCGGGAAGGTGGAAGATTTCGACCTGGTGATCCTGCACCAGTTGCCCAGCGCGCGCGGCATGGCCAAGAACGCTTTGGAGGCCATCAGGGCCAAAGGTGTTCCTGCTTGGTACGTCATCGGCAGCGGCACGGACTTCAATGCGATGAACGCGCTGGGCGCGGGTGTGGAACTGAACGCCCAGCGTGGCCGTGTGACCGACGCGCAGGCCACCGTGAACAAGGACTTCGAACTCTTCATCATCGACCCCGACCAGGTGCGGGCCATTGAGCGCTTCCCTCCTTTGCAAGTGCCGTTCGGCGAGTACGAGCAGGGCAAAGCAGCGAGCATGCTGCTGACCCAGCGCGTTGGTGTTGTGCAGACCGCCTCACCGCTGATGGTACTGCAGCAAGGTGAGCAACGCACGGCCATCACCTGTGGCGAAGGCATCTGGCGTTGGCGCTTGGCCGATCAGCAGATGAACCAAAGCACCGCGCATTTCGATGGCCTCGTGCGCAAGCTGGTGCAGTTCCTCGCGGTGAAACTGGACAAGCAGCGGTTCCGCACCGAGCACGCACAAGTGTTCGCGGAGAACGAACCGGTGGTCATCCGCGCTGAGCTGTACAACGCCAGTTTCGAACTGGTGAACGCGCCCGAAGCAACCATCACCATCACGGACGAAGCCGGCAAGGACTTCCCTTTCACGTTCGGTAAAACCGCTGGCAGCTACCGGCTTGAAGCAGGCCAGCTACCGGCCGGTCGTTACAACTACACCGCGCGGACCGCTCTGGCCGGTGAGAACTACACGGCCTCAGGTGGGTTCACCATCGATGCGCTGGTGGCCGAGCAACTGAGCACCGTGGCCGACCATGGGCTCTGGCGCGACATCGCTGCACGCTCGGGCGGGGCAGTTCATGCCGCCACCGATGCCGATGTTGAGGCCATCGCAAACGCGCTCAACGCTCGCGAGGACATCGCAGCCCGCAGCTATGCGCACACCAGCTTCACCGACCTCATCAGCTTGAAGTGGTTGTTCTTCGTGCTGCTGGCTTTGTTGGCCGCCGAATGGAGCGCGCGCCGTTGGGCCGGTGCATACTGATATGTCCACCGCAAACCCTCCAGCACGGCAATGGCTCCGCAACCGTTGGTGGCGCGTGTTCGTTGTGCTGTGCCTCGTGTTCGCCATGCTCTGGCTGTTCAAGGCACCACTGCTGCGCGGGGCCATGAGCTACTTGGTTTCTGAAGACACAACGGGTAACGTGGATGCCCTGTACGTGCTTGGCGGAGGTGCGCTGGACCGTGGCAAAGAGGCTGCACGGCTCGCGACTTCCACCATTGATGCACCATTGTACACCACCGGCAGCAACATCGACGGCACGTTGGAGGAATGGGGCATCACCATTACCGAGGCCGACGTGACGCGGGGTATCTGCGTGAAACACGGAGTACCTCCCGAACGCATCACTGCCTTGCACTTGGGTACCAGCACCATGGAGGAAGCCGACGCCATCCTCGTTCACGCGCGGATGATGGGTTACGACACCATCGGCGTGCTCAGCAGCCGTTACCACCTGCGCCGCATCGATGATGTGTTCACCGACCGATTTGCCGAGCAGGGCATCTTGGTGAAACGCTTCGGGGCCTACAATCCGAACTTCGAGGAAGCGACCTGGTGGCAGGGCGAGTACGGCCTTATCGCCATCCAGAACGAGTACATCAAGCTCTTCTACTACCGCTGGAAGTATTGACGCCGCGAAGCCCGAACTTCGCACGCCATGCCCTTCGAACTATCCAGCGAATTCAGTCCCACCGGCGACCAGCCTGAGGCCATCCGTCAGTTGGTGGAAGGCTTGAACGAAGGCGTGCCGTTCCAGACCTTGCTCGGTGTCACGGGCAGCGGCAAGACCTTCACGGTTGCCAACGTGGTGGCCCAGGTGGACCGGCCCACCTTGGTACTGAGCCACAACAAGACCCTTGCGGCACAGCTCTTCGGCGAGTTCAAGCATTTCTTCCCGCGCAACCGCGTGGAGTACTTCGTAAGCTACTACGACTACTACCAGCCTGAAGCCTACCTGCCGACAACGAACACCTACATCGAGAAGGACCTCTCGGTGAACCAGGAGATCGAGAAACTCCGCCTCAGTGCTTCGAGTGCGTTGCTCAGCGGCCGCCGCGACGTGCTGGTGGTGGCGAGCGTGAGCTGCATTTATGGCATCGGCAACCCGGCCGAGTTCCACAAAAGCGTGGTACACGTGCAGAAAGGCCAGCGCATAAGCCGCAACAAACTGCTGTTGCAACTGGTGGAGGGGCTCTACAGCCGCAACGATGCTGATCCTGCGCGCGGCAACTTCCGCGTGCGTGGCGATGTGGTGGAGGTGCTGCTCGCCTACAGCGATGACGGGATCCGCATCCACTTCTTCGGCGAGGAGGTGGAACGCATCGAGCGGTTCGACGCGGCCACGCGCGTGGTGCATGAAGAGCAGGACCTGGCCACCATCTATCCGGCCAACATCTTCGTCACCAGCCGCGATACGATGAACGCAGCGTTGGCGGCCATCAAGGAAGACATGGAGAAGCAGGTGGCCTTCTTCCAGGAGATCGGCAAGCATTTGGAGGCGAAGCGCCTGGAGGAGCGCACGCTGCACGACCTGGAGATGATGCGCGAACTGGGTTACTGCAGCGGCATCGAGAACTACAGCCGCTACTTCGACCGGCGCAACGTGGGCCAACGACCCTTCTGTCTGCTCGACTACTTCCCGGATGACTTCCTGATGGTGATCGACGAAAGCCACGTGACCGTGAGCCAGGTGTCGGCCATGTACGGCGGCGACCGCAGCCGGAAGAAGAACTTGGTGGAGTACGGCTTCCGATTGCCCAGCGCCATGGACAATCGACCGCTGAAGCAGGACGAATTCGAGGGCATGTTGGGCCAGACCATCTTCGTGAGCGCCACCCCTGCGGACTACGAACTACAACGTAGCGAAGGCGTGGTGGTTGAACAGGTCGTGAGGCCCACCGGTCTTCTGGACCCGCCCATTGAAGTGCGTCCGAGCAAGAACCAGATCGACGACCTGCTGGACGAGATCAACAAGCGCGTGAAGCGCGAAGAGCGCGTCCTGGTCACAACCCTCACCAAGCGTATGGCCGAGGAACTCACCGACTTCATGGGCCGCAACGGGGTCAAGTGCAAGTACATCCACAGCGATGTGGAAACCCTGGAGCGTATCGAGATCCTGCGGCAGCTGAGGCTCGGTCTCTTCGATGTACTGGTGGGGGTGAACCTCCTGCGCGAGGGCTTGGACCTGCCCGAGGTTTCGCTGGTGGCAGTCATCGATGCTGACAAGGAGGGCTTCCTGCGCAGCAATCGCTCGCTGACGCAGACGGCGGGACGCGCCGCGCGGAACGTGAACGGCTTGGTCATCTTCTATGCCGACAAGATCACCGAGAGCATGCAGCGCACCATGGACGAGACAGAACGCCGTCGGGCCAAGCAGATCGCATACAACACGGAGCACGGTATCACGCCCACGCAGATCAAGCGCGATCGTGCGGACATTCTCCGTCAAACAGCCGTGGTGGATGTGAACAACGACGACAAGCGCAAGGCATACGTGGAACCGGAAGGACTGAGCGTGGCAGCCGACCCCGTTGTACAGTACATGGGCCTTGACCAGTTGAAGAAGAACTGCGACATTCTGGAGGCACAGATGCGCAAGGCCGCCAAGGAGCAGGACTACATCAGCGCTGCCGGCTTGCGGGATGAATGGCAGGCCATGAGGAAGTTGTTCGAGGAGCGCTCTGCCGCCGAGGAGCCGACTTCCAAAGCGTGACCTTCCAAGACTGTGGATAATTACCGGCTTGTTGTTCGTCGGATCGGGCAACGGTCCATCCCTGTTGGGCGTTCTTTTGTTGCGGAACCAACCACTTGTTGCACAATCCCCAGAACATGATCAAACCTTTCCTCTCTCTGCCTCTGCTGACGGCACTCTTGGTGTCAGGCACCACCAGCGCCCAAGTCTCGTTCGGCGGTCAACCCATAGGGCTTGGAGCCCTGAAGGCCGAGCTACCTGAAGCACCGGTGAAAGTGATGCCCGCCGTGGACGCGGTCACATTGATGGTCGAGGATGCCGAGCGCATGGCCAGCGGGAACAAGATGCTCCGCTTCGGTCAGAACCACGCTACGGACCTCAACTTGGACAATAGCGGAACGTGGACAACATTGGCCAATGGCGATCGTGTTTGGCGCCTGGGCATTGAGTGCCCCGGTGCGCTCAGCATCAACTTCGAGTTCCACAACTATGTGGTGCCGGAGGGCGGTCGCGTGTTCGTGTACAACGCCATGGATCAATTCCTTGGCGCTTTCACCGCGGCCAGCCATCCAGGACATACGGTGTTGGGCGTGGATCTACTGCCCGGCGACCGGATCACGGTGGAATACATCGAACCTGCCAGCCGCGCTGGTCAAGGCCAGCTTATGATCGGCCAGGTCACCCACGGGTACCGCGATGTTTTCGGCCTTACCAAAGGGTTCGGTGACAGTGGTTCATGCAACAACAACGCCGTGTGCCCCATCAACACGGGCTACCTTGACCAGATCCGCAGCGTGGCCATGATCGTTTCGGGCGGCTCCGGTTTCTGCACCGGCCAATTGCTGAACAGCTGCGCAGAAGATGGTACGCCCTACTTCCTTACCGCCAACCACTGCCTTCAGGGCGGCAACCCGACCACCTGGGTCTACCGGTTCAACTGGCAAAGCCCCGTTTGCACGCCGAACACCAACGGACCCACCAACCAAAGCGTCAGTGGTTCCACCTTGCTGTACAACAGTGCGGGTAGCGATGTGGCCTTCTTGGAACTGAACACCACCCCGCCATCGAACTACAACGTGTTCTATACCGGCTGGGACAAGAGCACCACGGCAGCCACGGAAGTGCGTTGCATCCACCACCCAAGCGGCGACATCAAGAAATTCAGCATCGAGGAAGACCCTGTGATCTCGGGTACGTTCAGTGGGGCCCAGTGCTGGCATGTGCAAGCTTGGGACGACGGTACAACTGAACCCGGAAGCAGTGGCGCCGGACTATGGAACCAGGATGGCCGGTTGGTGGGCCAGCTTTACGGGGGCCAGGCCCAGTGCAGCTTCAACTTCAATGACTACTTCGGGAAGTTCAGCACAAGCTATCCAGGACTGCAGCAGTGGTTAGGCAACTGCGGGAACACGGTTGATGGTGTCGGGGGCAACGTAAGTGTTTCGGAAGCGCTGGCCACAGCGGGTATGGAAGTGTACCCGAACCCTTCCGCGGGTTTTTTCACCGTGGTCTTCCCTCGCCAAAGCCAAGGTGATGTGCGCCTGCGTGTGAGCGATGCCATGGGCCGCTTGGTCATGGACCGCACCGTTACCACGGTTGAGAACATGGCTACCCTCGACCTGTCAGGTGCAAGCGAAGGTGTTTACCACCTGGAGGTTACGGCTGGTGCGACAAAGGCGGTGCAGCGCATCGTTGTACAACACTGATCAACGGACCGTCATGAAAGAAGCCCCGGCAATGCCTGGGCTTCTTTCGTTTCCGGCTAAGGCTGCCGGGGTGGCCGGTTCCATGGCACGTCGCCCTCGTCTTTCAAACGCGCGTCGATGTCGCGGACATAGGCCCAGTGGTTCTTGGCCCAGTGATATCCATCGTAGCTCAGATCGGGTCCGTAAAAGGGCCATTGGCCGCTGAGGTCCTGGCGCGATGGCGACAAATGGTCCATGACGATCATGCCCTCTTGCGCCACCCACTTCAAACTCATCCTCACCTCGAAGTTGAAGCCGTACACGAGCCGTGATTTTTTCACGCGCCATGGCTTCCCTTTCGCATCGAGGCCATCGAACACGTCGCTCCCGAAGCGTGGTGCTGCACCCTTGAACGAGAGGACCTCGACCACTTTTCTGGTTTCCACTTTGCTGAAGCCTTTCCAGCCGAGCAGGGTGTACAGGGTTTTGCCGCCCTTTTTCACCGGCACCACATCGTAGTACAGGGCACCGTACCACTTGTCCGGTCCGAGCGTTGCGAATTCCGGCACTGACGCGGGGGCGGTAGCGTCCGTGAGCTCTACAACAACGTTCCCGCGTTTGTCCTTCGCGACGATAAGACCCTCGTACCGATGTGTTCCATCAGCCCAAGGGATGTTCCAAGTGAACAAGCGGAACTTGCCGTCGGGCGCATCCACCCTGCTGATGCGCACAGCATTGAAATCGTGCGTCATGGCATCCGCCGCAGCCAGCGCTGACCGTAGTTCAAGCTTCAGCGCTTCACTGTACCGGAGCTTCGCGCTGTCATCCTGTGCTTTGGCCAGTTCCGCCACACGGGCTACCAATACACTGTCCCTAAACTGAGCGAGCCCATGCCCACCAGCGAGAACGAAAGCCAGGATGATGATCGTTCTGGACATCATACGTCTAGAACGCCGTCCATTGCCTACAAGTGCATGAACTCCTTCTTCGCCATCAACTGCTCCTTGGTCTCGCGGTGGTCGGGATCGTCCACGCAGCAGTCAACCGGGCACACTGCCGCGCACTGCGGCTCATCGTGGAAGCCAGTGCACTCGGTGCATTTGTCGGTGACGATGTAATACACGTCCATGGCCACAGGTGTTTGGGCGGCATCAGCGGTGTAACTGTTGCCCATGGGCGTGGTCAAGGGGCCCTTCAGGCTTGTGCCATCGCTCAACCGCCATTCCGCGCCACCCTCATAGATGGCGTTGTTGGGGCATTCGGGTTCGCAAGCGCCGCAGTTGATGCACTCGTCCGTGATCTTGATGGCCATGGGTACCGGTCTATTTTCGCGCCCCGCTCAGCAAGGCGGGCCAAATATACCCGTGACCTTCCTCCCACTTGAGCACCGGCTGGGCGCTTTCGTTCAACTCGGCAATGTGTTCCGCCACTTGGCCACCGGGGGTGCGTGGCCCGGGCACGTACTGGGCATCACTGCAGACGAGCAGGCGGCTTTTGAACGCGCCATCGCCCAGGCCGGGGTCCAGAACGGGTGGTTCACCGAAGCGAACGTGCGGCACATGCTGGGAGCGCTGGGCGCCATGCTGGATGGTGGTGAGCTGCACTCCTGGGCGGGTCGAAGGAATGAGCCCAGCGCAGCACAACGCGTCGGCGTCATCATGGCCGGCAACATCCCATTGGTCGGCTTCCACGATCTGCTCTGCACTGTGGTGGCCGGGCACGTGGCCGTGGTGAAGCCCAGCGCCCAGGACACCGTGCTGATGCGGGCCACCGTTGATCTGCTGCTTCGGCTGGAACCCGGTCTGGAGCCGCAACTCCACTGGGTCGATGGCAAGCTCGGGGAGGTGGACGCGGTCATTGCCACGGGCAGCAACAACACTGCGCGCTACTTCGAACACTACTTCGGGCACCTTCCGCACGTTATCCGCAAAGGCCGTGTGAGCGTGGCAGTGCTCAGCGGCAGTGAAAGCGAGGAGGAACTGCAAGCGCTGGGCGAAGATGTCTTCCGCTACTTCGGCCTGGGTTGCCGCAATGTGAGCAAGCTCTTCGTTCCCCAGGATCTTGACCTGGACCGGTTCTTCGGCGCGGTGTACAGCTGGCGCGACATTGTGAACCACAACAAGTACGGCAACAACTACGATTACAACAAGGCAGTATGGCTTCTGGAACGCGTGCCGCTCATTGAGAACGGGTTCCTGCTCTTGCGCGAGTCGGCTGCTCTCGCCAGCCCCGTAGCGGCTCTGCACTATGAGCGCTACGGTGATACTGCTTCCGTCGCGCGGCACTTGGAACTGGTGAAGGACAGCATCCAGTGCGTCATCGGCCACGGCTATCTGCCCTACGGATCCTCGCAGCAGCCCTCGTTGGCCGACTATGCTGACGGTGTGGATACCATGGCCTTCCTGGCCGGGTTGGGCTGATGCACTGCGGTCTGTGCATTTCGTCCCGCTGAACTGCGTCGGTGGTTGCCGTCTTCTTCGCCGCTTTGGGGCATGGGTACGGCAGAGGCCTTGGACCTCTTCAAGAGCTACTTGAAGCTGGAGAGATCCTTGAGCGATCGCACGGTGGAGGCTTACCTCCATGACTTGGGCAAGCTCCTGGCATACTGCGATGACCATTTGCCTGCGCTCGATGTTGAGCGCCTGGGCTTGGAGGACCTGCAAGGCTTCATTGCTTCCGTGGCCAAAGAAGGTCTTGGCGCACGCAGCCAAGCCCGGTTGCTGAGCGCGGTTCGCGGCTTCTACAAATGCCTGCGAGTGGAACGGATCATCAAGGACGATCCCAGCGAGCTCATCGATATGCCGCGCATGGGCCGCAAGCTGCCGGTCTTCCTCACTGTGCAAGAGATCGATGCGATGATCGGCGCCATAGACATGAGCCGGCCCATGGCGCACCGCGACCGTGCGATCCTCGAGACCCTCTACGGTTGCGGATTGCGCGTCAGTGAACTTTGCACCTTGCGCTTGAGCCGTCTGAACTTCGAGGAAGGCTTCGTTCGGGTGATCGGCAAAGGTGACAAGGAGCGTTTGGTGCCGATCAGTCCTGAGGCGGTGAAGCAGATCGAACTCTACCGCACGAACGAGCGCAGCCATCTGCCCGTGGCGAAAAGCGCCGAGGACATCCTGTTCCTGAACGCGCGCGGAAGCGGGCTTTCACGGGTGTCCGTCTTCAACCTCACCAAGCGACTCGCAGCGCTGGCGGGGGTGCGCAAGACGATCAGCCCGCACACGTTCCGGCATTCGTTCGCAACGCACCTGGTGGAAGGCGGCGCCGACCTGCGTGCTGTGCAGGAGATGCTCGGCCATGCCAGCATCACCACCACGGAGATCTACACGCACCTGGACCGCGACTACCTCCGGAGCAACATCATGCAGTTCCATCCGAGGGCGAAGTAGGCCGCATCGCCCCCAAGCCAGTGCTTCGCGAACAAAAGGTACCTGCGGTATGCGCATGGCAACCTCGGCAGCAACATCATCGTTCCATCCGAGGGTGAAGTAGTTGCGCAACGTTCCACCACCCTTCCCATCACACCGTTGCTTCCCTGAACCGACCGTTGCTGAAACGCGTCCCTGTCGGTCCCGCCTGGGGCACCTGATACCCTGAAGCAGTGGTCTCTTGGCACAAAACCAAGGGACATGAAAACACTACTCCTCCTGCCTGCAGTCCTGCTCTCACATGGCCTCGCCGCGCAATGGTGCGTGCCCACCACGGCTACACCGTATGGCACCACTATGCCGGGAGTTACCCAGTTCACACTAAACACCATCAGCAGGGCCAGCACCGACATCGAGAATTATCCGAACAACAGCTACGTGAACAGTGGGCTTACGACCACGCTCGATAAAGGCGAGACGTACGCTGTGACCGTGGGCTTCACGATCGACGATGTGATCTTCCCGGGGTCCCACATGAACCTACGCGTTTGGGTGGACCTTAACCACGATGGCCAGTTGGATGACGTCGGCGAAACCTTGCTTTCGGTGAACGAACAATCGGGCCCTACCTACACCGGGGCCATCACCGTACCGATGAACGCGCTCACTGGGGATACACGGTTGCGCGTAACCGCCAAGATGTGCTCACACACCGGCCACAGCCTTCCAACGCCTTGTGACTTGCCTGCCGATCCCCTGGGCTACCACGGCGAGCTGGAGGACTACACGGTCGAGATAGTGGATGCAGTCGGTATCGTGGAGCCAAGGGTGGTGGAGGGTGTTGCCATCGCAACTGACGGTGATGGACCGCTGCTCATCACGGATCTGTCACAAGGCGGCGATGCCTGGCTGGAGGTCATGGATGCTTCTGGGCGTTCTGTGTCCAGCATCGCGCTGGGTTCCCTTCCGCAGGGAAGGACCGTTCGGCACTTCGGTCGGGAACTGGGACATGGGACATACATCGGACGGTTGTGGTTGAACGGTAGCGTGCACACTGTGCGCTTCTTCAGGTAAACGCCCATTGCCACCGATGACAAAGCCCCGCTGGAGCGATCCGGCGGGGCTTCCTGTTCGTACGGGACCGACCCTAACGTGTATCGGCCACCAACACCGAACGCTGGGCATCATAGCGCTGCATCACCGCTGCCCATTGTGGCAATATCCCTTGTTCGTACGCCTTGTTCCAAACAATGCTACCTGTTAGCGGCTCGAACCGCGCAAGTCCCAACGGCATATCGAAGAAGGTGAGGTCGGTCCCTTCCACTCGCGGCATCAAGGTCATCTCCACGTCCAGATTGCATTTCACGGAGCGTCCCTCCCACTCCGGCCCGAACGTGAGGATCTCGAAGCACTTCGTCACATGCCCTTCCATTCCAACGCGCACGATGTACTGGGCGTTGTTCTCCAGTTCGAACATGAACTTACCGCGACCTGTCGTCATTTCGGCATCCACTTTCACGCCGTTCTTGTACAAGCGCGCCACGGCACCGTCAACGGGTTCGCCCGTGGCGTGATCGCGCACAACACCTTCGATCTTCAGGCAGCTGGCCTTGGTCGTGTTGACCGCCAGCACCGCCCCGACGATCATGCCGAACGTGGTAAGCCGTTGCATGGTCTTCAGTTTTTCGTGGGCGGCAAACGTAGGATCTCATGATCGATCGATCAAGCGGGATCAACCGCGATCCACAGAACTAACGAACAGCTCCTTGTGAACAGTGTTCACTCCAAACCCAAGCGCAGCTTCAAGTGCTGCTCCAACACGGCTCCCATGCTTGTGCATGTGGCCAATGCAGGAGCGCCGTGCAGTTCGGCCAGTTCACCCGCCAATTGCCTGACGTGGTCCGGTGGGCTGATCTCGTCCTCCCGCATCACGCGGAAAAGCTCATCCAGCTGGCCTTGGGAGAGCCGATAGCGCTTGCGCAACAACGCCCGCTCCTCGTTGCCGTACTGATCGGTGCTCTCGCTGCCGATGTGCTGCTGCGCGAACTGCACGTAAGGAAGGTTCTCTTTGTAGAACTGTGGCAGGTAGATGCGATGGCGCCCCTCGTAGCACTGCTGGTCGAAGTCGATGCTGCGCAGGCGGTACTGCACCTGGTCGAAGTCCTGGATGACGTCCACCACGAAGTTGTAGGCACGCATGTCGCCCAGCAGCCGGGCGAAACAACGCTCGTTGAACTTCACGAATTCCTTGCTGAGGCGCACCGGGTTGAGGTTGCCGCCATAGTGCTTGGGGTCGCGGATGAAATCATCGCCGGGCACGCCGATGATGTGCTCCTCCACCAGCGTATCGCCGTCCACGAGGTAATTGATGCGGTTGGGACTGAGCAGGTGCTCCAGCTCCAGTCCGTAAACGCGGCTCGCGTCGGCCTTCTTGATGTAGTAGTAGTCGTGGTTGTCGTTGATCTGGTTGAGGATCTTGATGCGGAACGGTTGGCTATTGCCGTAAGCACAGAAATCAATGCTGGCCACCCGCAAATGGTCCACGCGCCGCCCATCGGCCACCACCATCTGGTAGAGCTGCACCAAACGTTCATGGACGTCCTCCATTTCCGCCGGGCGCAACATCACGGTGGTCCACAAGGTCTCGCGGCCTTGCACATCGTGCTGGGCCATGAGGCCATCGTGCCGCAAAAGGTCCGCATAGGCCACCGGTGACTTGTCGGCGCGATCGATGGTGTGCAGGAAACCGGAAAGCCGCTTGCTGATCGGATAGATCGGCTTGCGTTGGTGGATATGGTTCAGCTCCATACGGCCGGTCAAAGATGACGATCGGCCCTTGCCGCCCTACTGGAGGACCACAACCCGTCGGCCAGCCGTCGTGATCATCGGTGAAGCTGACCGTAGGATGGCCCTGCCCAACAGATCGACCTGCGAAGCTGAAACGTTCCTTTGGCTGAGCGGTGCAACCTCAGCAACTGAAGTCGCGGTAGCTGGGCTGGTAACTATGCGTATGTCATCAATGGCCCATGCTCCAAGTCCACCGTCGTACGCTTGAAGGATGAGCTGGAAGAACCCGTAAGGACTGCCCTCCTCCGCCTGCACGACGCCAAGATCGGTCATGATGGTTTCCACCGTTGATTGTTGGGCAGGCACATCGCAGACCACCGTAGTCGGCATTGTGGTATTGGCACCAAAGCGCACATGAACACGGGATGGGCCATCCGGTGCGGCGGTGTGCCTGATGATGACACTGTCGATGCTGAGCCCTGAGAACGCTAGTCCGGACAACATCACCTGATGGGCAGGATCGAGCGTGCCAGGCCAGTTGTACGTGGCCACGGCGTTGTCCGCCACCGCCACCGGATGCGGGCAGGCATCCACACCAAGCCAACTGGGCGCAATGCCCATGAGCACCGCCGTGCCCCCGGTGGGCAGCGCACAAGCCGTGCATCCACTGTCGCAGTTGAGCACGGTTGCGCATGGCTGGTTGGGCCATGTGTAGTTCAATGTTTGCGCACTGGCTACCGAGCAAGACAAGGCGGCGCACATACTGAGGAAGCTATTCATCGGTGAGGCTTGAGCGGGGGGCCTTGAACGCTCAGGGCGGCCAAGGGTTCCAACCGGGACCGAATCTCAAAGGACCCGACCGCCCAGCACCAGGGCTATTGTGCCAGCGGTCGTTGATCGATCAAACGATCCAACAACCGGTGGATGTCGCCCTCGGCCTGCAACAAACCACGTTGGGAATGGAGAAAGCCAAGCGCGTCCATGCGGTCGGCCTGGGCGATCAGCGGATCGTAGAACCCGTCCACATTGAGCAGACCTATGGGCTTGGTATGCAGGCCGATCTGCCGCCACGTTAGCAGTTCGAACAATTCATCCAAGGTACCGAAGCCTCCTGGCAGGGCGATCACGGCATCGCTGAGCTCGTGCATGCGCATCTTCCGTTCGTGCATGTCCTTCACTACGATGAGCTGCGAAACGCGGTCGTGCGCGAGTTCCTTTTCCACCATGAAACCCGGTATGACACCGATGACTTCACCGCCTGCAGCCAACGCGGCATCCGCCACCAAACCCATGAGCCCCACGTGACCGCCACCGTACACCACGCCCATGCCCCGCTCGGCAATGGCGCGGCCTACCTGGGTTGCTGCTGCCTGAATGGACGATGAATTGCCGAGACCGGCACCGCAGAAGACCGAAATGCGCATGGGGGTGAAAGTAGCAGTGGTGCCTATCGCAAACCACGGAGCACCTTGTGCATGACGCGCATGAGCCCGTTCTCCCGGCGATCGTCCCACAACTGCCAGAACATGATACCTCCGAGCTTTCTGTCCAACACATACCGCGACTTGTCGGCAACACTTATCGCATCGTCATAAGTGGCGAACTGCCGCAGCTCGGCGTTGTACGCATACGCCGCCGAGCTTTCCTGTTCTCGCATCGTTCTCCAACCCTTCGGGCCGGTGAACGTTGTATCCACCGCGCTGCACGATATGGTGTGGCTGAAACGTCCGGGCTGGTACAATCCGTCGTTCTTGCCCGGTACGTCCTTGAAAACACGCGCGTAGAATGCCGCGCCGATGACCACCTTGCCCAAGGGCACGTGCAACGAATCCAGCAGCCGGACCGCGCGGTCGGCGCTGAGCGATTGCTGCCGGCTTGAATACAATGGTGTGTGATGCCCAGTCGTCGTGCTGTAGCCATGGACAAGGTCGTAGCTCATGATGTGCACCCGGTCCACCAGGGGCATGATGCTGTCCCATTCGAAACCCTTGAGCAGGCAATCATCCGTTCCACCGGCGGCGAAACTGATCTCGTAGCGATCGCCGAACGCCTTCCGCAGCTCACGCACGAGCAGGGTGAAGTTGCGTCGGTCGGCGTCGCTGAAAGCATGGCCCGGTGGTCCTTGCACGGCCGGGTATTCCCAATCGAGATCGATGCCATCGGTCCAGGTCCGCTTCAAGAGGGCCAACACATCCTTGGCGAACCGCGCACGGGCTTCGGGCTTTGCGAACGCTTGTGAACAGCTTTCACAACCACCCCATCCGCCCAGCGACACAAGCACCTTCAGGTCCGGCTGGGTACGCTTCCGCCCAGTGAGTTCGCGCAGCACCTTCTCCTGCTTCTTGTCCATCCAGGCCAGCGTATCGCCGTTCAGGTGCTGGAAGCAGTGGATCAAATGCGTGAGCGAAGACAGGTCGCGGGCGGGCAAGTCCTTGCCGTCGCCGGCGTAGTAACCGATCAAGGCGGGCTGTTGCGCGAAGGTGATGTGACCAATGCCAAGGAAAAGAAGAACGAGCCACGATGGACGCATGGCGGCAAGGTAGCCGCACGCTCGAGGTTCAGAAGCGGCCTACCTTGATGGTGAAGGAGGTGTTGAACCCGCGCAGCGCATCCACCGGAGTGGCGGGCAGATCAATGTCGGAGGTGTACCGATATGAAGCTCCTATCCCGACACGGAGGATACGCACCAAGCTCAGTTCCAGTTCAACGCCGGGCTCCAGAAGGAAAAACGCTTGGCCTTGGTCGCGCCGATCGTCATAGTGCGTGGAATCGCCTACCTCCCAGTGGGTGGAGGTTTCGTAAGCGCAACCGCCAGCTCCGATCAAGATGGGCAGGGTGACATGCACAGGGCTCTTGTAAGCAATGACCGGTTCAAGTAACAGCCCGCCGTAGCCCATTCGGAACTGGCTGGTGCGTCGGACTTCTTCGCCGTTGTCTACCAGGTATGCGTCGTAGCCCTTGTTCGGCACATCGGTCACCATTCCATAACCGCCGATGCCCAAGGTGAAACGGTGGTCAATGATCCAACCGGCCTTCAGACCTGTGAGCAAGGCGGGCTTGCCCATCACCTCAGTGAGGGCCACTGCGGGTCCTCCCCAGCCACCATTGCGACGTTCAGAATTTGAACCGAAAAGCGTGCGTGGCTCAGCGGGGGCCTCTTGGGCCATGAGGGAGTTGGATAGTGTGGTGGAAATGGCGAAACCGATCGCCAGAACGTGTTTGATGTTCATCGTTGTCGTGTTGTACCCGGAAGACAGGAGTCACCCGGTTTACCCCTACCCAACAAGAAAAATCTTCGGCGCATTTGTATTTAACCGATTGGTTTAATACGTTTGTCCCGTCAACGACGCCATGGACCGCCTCTCGCTCACCTTCTCCGCACTGGCCGACCCCACACGCAGGGCCATCCTGGCGCGGCTTTCCAGCGGCCCGGCCTCGGTGAACGACCTCGCCGCACCCTTCAGCATGAGCCTGCCTGCGGTGAGCAAGCACCTGAAAGTGCTGGAGCGCGCGCAGTTGATCGCCCGGGGGAAGGAGGCGCAATGGCGGCCGTGCGAGATCAAGGCCGCTCCGTTGAAAGAGGCCACCGACTGGATGGAGCAGTACCGCCAGTTCTGGGAAGAGCGCTTCGATCGGCTGGATGAATATCTGAAGGAACTGCAAGCGCTGGAGAAACCGGCACCAGTGAAAGCGGCACCCAAACGGAAGAAGAATGGAGGCAACAAGTAAGCTGGTGGGCGACCGCGAGATCGTGATCACGCGCACGGTGAAGGCTCCGCGTGCGCTGGTGTGGAGAGTCTGCACGCAGCCCGAGCACATCGACCGCTGGTGGGGACCCAACGGGTTCACCAACAAGACCCTCGCCCATGACCTGCGCGTAGGCGGCCAATGGAAGTACACGATGACTGCGGCCGATGGAACCGTCTTCCCGAACCTGATCACCTACACGGAAGTCACGCCCATCGATCGCCTCGCATACGACCACGGCGACTGGGAGAATCCGAAGATGTTCTTGGGCTCGCTCACCTTCACGGATACTGAGGAAGGAACATTGATCATCCTGCACACCATCTTCCCAACGAAGGAAGCACGCGACTTCGTGATCGAGAAGCACGGCGCCATCGAAGGCGGGAAGCAAACGCTGGCCCGCTTGGACGAATATGTACGGGCGCATCATGATGCGCCCCAACCACTTTGATCAATGACCCAGCCAACCCTCTTCAACTTCATCGTCTCGAAAGACGATCGCACCGTCACCATTGAGCGGTCCTTCGAAGCACCAAGAGACCTCGTATGGGATGCCTTCACCAAGGCCGAGATCCTGGATCGGTGGTGGGCGCCCAAGCCATTTGCTTCAAGAACAAAGCACATGACCTTCAAGGTCGGAGGCAGCAGGTTCTATGTGATGGTGGGCCCGGATGGCCAAGAAGCCGGCTGGCAAGTGCAGCAGTACACCTCGATCACGCCGAAGAGCAATTTCAAGTACTTGAGCGCATTCGCGGACAAGGATGAGAACCTGCAGTTGCCAGGCTCCAACTGGGACCTGAACTTCAGTGCAGAGAATGGCAGAACGATCGTAAGCATCGTTATCCACAACGATTCGCTCGAGCGCATGGAACGAATGATCGAAATGGGCTTCAAGGAGGGCTTCAGCATGGGATTGGACCAGTTGGAGGAAGTGCTGTCCTCTTACAACAATTGAACAACAACATCGAACCCATCAACAGCGCCCCGCACCATGCTCATCAAGATCCTCATTGGCCTTGCCGTCGTCGTCATCGTCATCATTGTCGTCTCACGCTTCCAACCGAATACCTACACCGTGGCACGCACAGGCACCATAGCCGCACCTCCTTCTATGGTGTACGCGCAGATCATCGACTTCCACAACTGGGTGAAATTCGATCCGTGCATCGAACAGGACAGCAGTGCGGCTTTCACCTACGAGGGCCCGGCGAGCGGCGTAGGGGCAAAATACACCTGGGAGAGCAAGACGATCGGTACCGGAAGCATGACGATCGCGGAGGTTAAGCCCAATGAGGAAGTGATCATGGACCAGCACACGCTCACACCCATGGAAAGCAAGTCGAAGACCGCTTTCAAGATCGCTCCTGATGGAAATGGCACGAAGCTCACGTGGAGCATGACCGGCGAGCACAATTTCTTCAGCAAGATCATGTGCTTGTTCACCAGCATGGACAAAATGATCGGCGGTCAATACGAGAAAGGCTTCGAGCGCATGAACAAGGCGTTCGCGGACCTGAGCGTGCGGAAGCCCTAGCTACTGGAGAGCGCACGACTTCAAGCGACCGAAAGCGCCATGGACATCCCTCACTGAACGACCCTTGAAATCCATTCAACAACTCAACCCCATGATCAAGTCAGCCATCTTCAACTTCGACGTGCAGAAGGAAGCATGTGCGATCACCGTGGAACGCTCCTTCAACGCACCGCTGGATCCCGTGTGGGCCGCGTGGACCCAGGCCGACATCCTCTGCAAGTGGTGGGCGCCGAAGCCCTACGAGTGCGTGATCAAGTCGCTCGACTTCCGCGAGGGTGGCCGCTGGCTCTACTACATGCAGGGCCCGCAAGGCGACCGGCATTGGTGCTTCTTCGACTATGAAACCATCCGACCGAAGTCGTTCTATTCCGGCAGCGATGCCTTCTGCGATGAGAACGGCGTGGCAAGCAACACGAAGCCGAAAGTGAGTTGGGTAGCGAACTTCAACCAAGAGGGTGAACGCACCGTGGTGAAAGTCGTCCTCCACTTCGGAACGCCGGAAGAGCTTGAGCAGATCGTGTCGATGGGCTTCAAGGAGGGCTTCACGATGGGTCTTGATCAGCTGGATGAACTGCTTTCGTCGGGCAAGTGAACAACACGGAGCACATGGACCAGGGCCCCTTCTATCACGGCACAAAAGCCGAGCTACAGCCGGGCGATGTTCTCGCACCAGGCTACAGTTCCAACTATGGTCAGCGCAAGAAGGCGAACCACGTGTACTTCAGCGCGACGATGGATGCCGCGATCTGGGGCGCGGAACTCGCCGCCGGTGATGGGCGCGGAAGGATCTACATCGTGGAACCAATGGGTACCTACGAGGACGATCCGAACCTGACGGACAAGAAGTTCCCCGGAAATCCCACCAGGTCGTACCGCACCAAGGAAGCCTTAAGCGTGGTGGGTGAAGTGAAGGAGTGGACCGGTCACGCGCCGGAAGTGCTCCAAGCCATGAAAGACAACATTGAACGCCTGCGACAGCAAGGCATCGAAGCGATCGACTAAGACCGGAAAGACGCGCAATTCAACGACATCAACTCGACAGGCTAGAAGCCTGTCGGACCCCAACAACCCGACCCAATGAGTACCCTCACCCGCATCACCGTCTCTGCACACATCAACAAGCCAGTGGCCGACGTATGGAACTACTGGTCCGATCCCAAGCACATCACGCAATGGTGCGCCGCCAGCGATGACTGGCACTGCCCCAAAGCCACCAATGACCTAAAGACCGGTGGCAAGTTCTCCAGCACTATGGCGGCGCGCGACGGTAGCTTCAGCTTCGACTTCGAAGGCGTGTACGATGATGTGCAAGATCCCGGCTCAAGGCCGGGACAAGCACGCATCGCCTACACCATGGGCGACGGCCGCACCTGCGAGATCCTCTTCACTTCCGAGAACGGCGGCACCCGCGTGGTGGAGTCGTTCGACGTCGAGACGCAGAACCCGGTGGAGATGCAGCGCACCGGCTGGCAGGCCATCCTAGACCGCTTCAAGGCGCACGCTGAAGCACAGGGGTAAGTCAGTGGCATTCGCAACACACGATACCATGAGCAAAGTGAACGTCGCGCCGCACGGCGAACGTGCCATTCTGATCACGCGAAGATTCAATGCCCCGCGCAAGCTGGTCTTTGATGCCATGAGCAAGCCGGACATGGTGAAGCACTGGCTGCACGGTCCTCCGGGCTGGACGATGTCGACGTGCGCGATGGACCAACGTGCTGGTGGCAGTTATCGCTGGGCTTGGACCAACGCCGATGGCCGCGAGATGGGCATGGGTGGACAGATCATCGAGCTATCGCCGCCTGAGCGCATGGTGACCACCGAGAAATTCGATGATGCCTGGTACGAGGGCGAAGCCACGAATACGTTGACCCTGACCGAAGAGAACGGCGTCACGTTAATGTCCCTCATCGTCGAATACGAGTCGACCAAGGCGCGGGATGGCGTGCTGGCCGGACCAATGTCAACCGGCTTGGATGCGAGCTACGATCACCTGGACAATTACCTCGCTTCGCAACGCTGACCGACGATGGTTACCCGCTTCGACCCCGCCGTACACGCCTTGCTCGATGCCAACCAGCATCCCCTGCGCAAGGAGATCGATCAGTTGCGCACCATCATCCTCGGCGCTGACAAGTCGATCGAAGAAGGCGTAAAGTGGAATGCGGCGAGCTTCAAGACCGCAGATTGGTTCGCCACGCTGAACGGGCCGAAGCAGTTGAAGGAGCCGATGTTGATCCTGCACGCTGGCGCCAAGGCGAAAGGCATCGTGCTGAAGGACCGCATCCCCGATCCCGAGGGCCTCATCAAGTGGCTCGGCAACGACCGTGGGCAAGTCATCTTCAAGGACGCAAGCGACATCAAAGCCAAACAGAAGGCGCTGCAAACCATCATCAGCGCCTGGATCCAACTCATTTGACCAATGATCACCACACCCGAAGTCATCACCACCCAAGAAGTCATCACCGCCGCGATCCCGCTCGTGATCCCCGGCCGCGACATGCCCAAGTACATGGACCCCGCGATCCAGGAGATCATCAAGGTGCTCTCTGCTCAAGGCCTGCAACCGGCCGGTCCGATGTTCAGTTACCATCACCGCCGCCCCAGCGACACCTTTGACTTCGAGATCGGCTTCCCGGTATCGAAGGCGATCAAGCCGGAAGGGCGCGTGGTCAACAGCAAGCTGCCGGCGGTACGCGTCGTGCGTAGTGTGTATCAAGGTCCTTACGAAGGTCTGGCGCAGGCGTGGCCCGCATTGCAGAAATGGGTGCGCGAGAATGGCCACGGCGAAACAGGCAAGTTCTGGGAGAGCTACCTGAACAACCCGGATGAGGTGACAGACCCGAAGGACTACCGCACGGAGCTGAATTGGATAATTGGTGCAGTGTAGCGTCGACCCACCGGGTCGACCGAACCAACCTGTACATGAAGAAGGCCACAGGCAAAGCCATAGCCGCGACCCCGTCCCGGCTCAAGGCCGGGATGACAGCCCGGGGTGATAACGACGTGAAGTCCGTGCTGGCGTGGCTGGAAAGCCTGGGCAGCAAGCGCGTGCACGAGGACATGAGCAAACGCTTCGGTATACACACCGACAAGGCCTGGGGCGTGATGATGCGCGACATGCAGCAGGTGGCGAAGGCGATCGGGAAGGATCACCACATGGCACAGCAGCTATGGAAGACCGGCTGGTACGAGGCGCGCATGGTGGCCACGATGATCGCCGACCCCATGCAGGTAACGCCGAAGGAGATGGATGCTTGGTGCAAGGACTTCGACAACTGGGCCATCTGCGACACGGCTTGTTTCAAGCTGTGGGACCAAGTGCCCCACGCCTGGGACAAGGTGGCCGTTTGGGCAAAGAGTGAGAAGGAGTTCATCAAACGTGCAGCCTTCGCACTGCTGGCCTGCCTCAGCCTGCACCGCAACGACGCCGACCCGAAAGCGCTGCGCAAGTTCCTTCCAATGGTGAAAAAGGCCGCCAGCGACGAACGAAACTTCGTGAAGAAGGGCGTGAGCTGGGCGTTGCGCGGCATGGCCAACACGAGCACCGGAATGCGCGAGGACGTGATCGCACTTGCAGAGGAACTGGCCACTAGCACGAACAGCACGGAGCGCTGGGTGGGCAAGGATGTGCTGCGCGATATCCAACGCCCGATGATCGCGAAGCGGGCCGAGAAGCGCGATACGAAACGCTCGATCGCCTCAGCGAAAGCAAAGTCCAAAGCCGTTCGCCAATGAGCTGGTCGTTGCCCACCTTGATCCGCATCGATGCCATCGCTGGCCTCACGGCGGGACTTGTCCTGTACTTCGGGAGGGAGGTCTGGTGGCCGCTTTCGGGACTTTCAGCGGAATGGTTCGCGCGGCTCGGGATCATCGGGATCTGCTATGGCACATTCTCCGCCACCATCACTTTGCTCAAAGCGTACCGTCCCATTCCGGTGTGGACGCTCATCATCGCGAACCTGCTGTACGCGGTCTTCTGCTTGGGCTTGCTCCTCAGCAAGACCGATGGATTGAGCCTGCTTGGCCATGTGCATCTCCTCGCGGAAACACTGTTCGTTGGTGGATTGGCGTGGTTGGAGTCGCGCGCCATGAGATCAAAGAACCCTTTGACCATAGAACACTAGACCATGGAAACCCTTACCGATCATGAAGCTCGTACGCTTGTGATCACCCGCACGCTGAACGCACCACGTGAACTGGTGTTTCAAGCATGGTGTGACCCCAAGCATCTGGTGCGTTGGTGGGGACCGAGCGACTTCACCCTGCCCCATTGCGAGCAAGACTTCCGCGTGGGCGGCAAGTACCGCTTCTGCATGCGCGCGCCGGACGGCAGCGATCATTGGGTACGCGGCGAGTACACGCACATCGACGCGCCCTCGCGACTGGTCTTCACCTGGCTACGCGAAGACAATGATGGAGACATCTGGTGTGATACCGTCGTTGCGATCACGCTGGAGCAACGCGGCGCCTCCACCGTGCTCACCTTGAACCAGACCACGTTCGCCACGGTGGCGCATTGCGAAGAGCATGCTTTCGGTTGGAACGAATGCCTGGATCGCCTGACGTCCTTCGTCAACGAATTCGAGGAACAGCCAACGCACTGAACCATGGCAAGCACCAAACTGAAGTACATGCACAACGTCGGCATCGTTGTGGAGTCGCTCGACAATACGGTCGACTTCTTCACCGTGCTCGGCCTGAAGCTGGAAGGACGCGGCCTGGTGGAGGGCGAATGGGCCGGACGCGTGACCGGTCTCGGCGATCAGAAGGTGGAGATCGCCATGATGGTGACGCCCGATGGCCACAGCCGATTGGAGCTTTGCCAGTACCACAGACCCGCGATCATCGGCGACCATCGCACCGCACCCGTGAACGCCTTCGGTTATCTGCGCGTGATGTTCAATGTGGAGAACCTCGATGAGATGGTAGCGCGGCTGATCAAGCACGGCGCGCAGCTCGTCGGCGAGATCATGCAGTACGAGAACACCTACCGGCTCTGCTATATCCGCGGGGTGGAAGGGCTGTTGATCGGATTGGCGGAGAACATCGGAATAGACTGACAACCACCAACCATCATCCATCAACGAACAACCAAGCACCCCCATGCCCACACAGATCTTCGTCAACATGCACGTGAAGGACCTTGCCAAGAGCAAGACCTTCTTCGAGAAGCTCGGCTACACCTTCAACCCGCAGTTCACCGATGAGAACGCGGCGTGTCTGGTGATCAGCGATACCATCTATTGCATGCTGCTCACCACCGGCCACATGGAGCGCTTCGTCCCGAAGGGCAAGACCATCGCCGATGCGCACAAGACCACAGAGACCTTGCTCGCTCTTTCCTGCGATAGCAAGGACGCGGTGAACATGATGTTCGACAAAGCGATCGCCGCAGGCGCAACGGAAGCCCGCCCAACCGAGGACCACGGCTTCATGTACGGCCGCAGCTTCAACGACCTCGATGGTCACATCTGGGAGGTGTTCTGGTTCGATCCGAACGCGTTGCAAGCGTGATCCTGGAACAATGAAGAAGCAGCGCACCTGCCCCAACGGTCACATCTTCGTGAAGACCAGTGACTGTCCGACCTGTCCGCATTGCGAGGCTGAACGTGCCCCAACGGACGGCTGGATGGCGGCTCTTGTCGCGCCGGCCCGAAGAGCATTGGAGGGTGCGGGCATCAAAACGCTCGACGAATTGGCCAAGCGCAGTGAGCCGGAGTTGCTCGCCTTGCACGGCTTCGGTCCATCCACGCTGCCGATCCTTCGGAAGGCCTTGAAGGGCGCCGGACTGCAGTTCACAACGAACGCGAGATCCATGCGCGACCTACCGAAGACGTCTTCGTCCCGCACCAGCGGGAAACCCACCAACACGGACGAGTACCTGAAGCAACTGCCGGCGGATCAGCGCAAGACCTTGGAAGCACTGCGCAAGCAGATCCTGGCGGCCGCACCCGCGTGCACGGAGCACTTCGGTTACGGTTTGCCGGGGTTCAAGTACAACGATCATCCGATGCTCTACCTCGGTGCGGCGAAAAACCACGTTGCGCTCTATGGCTCGGTGCCCGTCGGCTTCAAGGACAGGCTGAAGGACTTCCACGTGAGCAAGGGCACGATCCAATTCACACCAGAGAAGCCCTTGCCCGCTGCGTTGGTGAAGGACATCGTGAAGATGAAGATGGCGGAGATCGAGGTGCGTTGGCCGGTAAAGCCGAAGAAGACCGCTGCGAAGAAGGCGGCCAAGAATGCCTTGAAGAAAAAATGAAGGACCGGATAGTATATACCTCACGTCTGATCCACGCGCCGCGCGAACGCGTCTTCGCGGCTTGGACAGATCCCGAACAACTCGCACGCTGGTGGGGACCGCAGGGTTTCACGAACACCTTCCACCGCTTCGAATTGAAGTCGGAGGGCATCTGGGAGTTCACCATGCACGGGCCGAAAGCGATGGACTTCAACAATACCTGCGTCTTCAAACGGATCGAACCACCGGCCTACCTGGAATTCGACCACCTGAAGGAGATGCACTTCTACAAGGCCATGGTGACATTCGTCGAAGTGCCCGAAGGAACACGCATCGATTGGACGATGCATTTCGATACAGCGGAGGAACTGGCGCCGATCAAGACCTTCATTGAGAAGGCGAACGAAGAGAACATGGACAAACTACAAGAACTCTGTACGGGCGCGTCATGACGCGCCCCAACAACGCAACCCCATGAAGAAACTCAACATCACTTACTGGATCATCACCGCACTCTTCAGCGGCTTCATGATCTTCTCCTCCTACGGCGGCATCACCCTGATGCCCGAAGCCGTGGCCATGCTTCACGACCACCTGGGCTACCCGTTATACTTCATCCAACTCGTCTCCTGGGCCAAGGTGCTGGGCGCCATCGCCATCCTGCTGCCCATGGTACCTGCACGCGTGAAGGAATGGGCCTACTTCGGCTTCTTCGTTGATCTGGTGGCGGCCATCGTGTCCTTTGCCGCGGTGGGCGATCCCATCGCGAGCTGGTTGCCCGTGTTCGTATTCATAGCGGTGCTCGTCTGGGCCTACTGGCTCCACCACAAGCGTCTTCAACCAAGAAACTGAACCCTGAAATCATGCTGCTCTACATCCTCATCGGTCTCGCCGTCATCATCGTCGGCATCCTAATCGCCGCTTCGCTGAAGCCGAACACCGTTCACTACGAACGCAGCGCGGTGATCAATGCTTCACCGGAGAAGATCCTTCCGCACATCGCTGACTTCCACAACTGGAAGCCTTGGAGCCCGTGGGAAAAACTGGACCCGACCATGAAGCGCGATCATCTCGGTGCGGCGCACGGCGTAGGCGCCAAATACGCCTGGAGCGGGAATAACAAGGCGGGTGAAGGCACCATGGAGATCCTCGCAGCATCGAACAGTGGTGTGAAGATCGACCTGCGCTTCATTCGCCCCTTCAAGAACGACTGCATCACGCACTTCTATTTCACGCCGCAAGGCCATGCCACCACCGTGCGGTGGACCATGGATGGCCCCAACCTCTTCATGGGAAAGCTCATGAGCCTGTTCATCCCGATGGACAAAATGATCGGCAAGGACTTCGAGAGCGGTCTCGCTGGGCTGAAGGCACAAGCAGAGAAACACAATTGAGTCGGCAGATCACTGGTTGCGCACTCCCATAGAGGCCGGATGCGCACACGGAGGCACGGAGACACGGAGTGCGCCAGCTGCGCTGGCGGTCGGGTATTTCTCCGAGCCTCCGTGTCTCCGTGTGACGCTCTGTGCGACCAAACCTTTGGGACCCCTTATCTATAACATGACAAACGCCTTCGCCGGGCTACGGCGCTCAATGCATGGCACACTACATCGATGGTTTCATGATCGCTGTTCCGAAGAAGGCACTGGCACGTTACAAGAAGCTAGCGACCGCCGCGAGCAAGGTCTGGATGGACCACGGCGCCCTGCAATACTGGGAATGCGCCGGTGAAGACCTGGAGCACGAGGGCATCCTCTACCCCTTCCCCAAGGCGGCGAAATGCAAGCCGGGTGATACGGTCGTGTTCTCCTGGATCGTGTACCGCAACCGCAAGCACCGCGACCAGGTCAACAAGAAGGTGATGGCCGACCCGCGCATGGACAAGATGTACCGCGAGCAGATGAAGACGCCAATCTTCGACCATAAGCGCATGGCGTATGGGGGCTTCGTTGGGCTGGTGGAGAAGGGATAAGTAGCGGGGGGGGTACCTTAGCCGGTATGGATACGCTGATAGCCCAACACGCCCGCAACAACGTCTCAACCCCGGCCGCCGACGAGATCCGCATCACGCGGGTGTTCAATGCGCCACGCGAACTGGTCTGGAAGGCCTGGACCACGCCCGCGATGCTGGTGAAGTGGTTCGGCTGTGCGGCCTTCAGCACGGAGAGCGCAGAGGCCGATGTGCGCGAGGGAGGCAGCTACCGCGTGGTATTGCGCAACCCGCACGGTGAGGATATCCCGATCTACGGGCGCTACACCGCTGTTCACCCCGTGGGCCACTTGGCCTTCACACACCAGTGGGAGAAGCCGCCCGTGCCGGTGAATCCGGCACACCACCACACGTTGGTCACTGTTGATCTGCACGAAGAGGGGCAGCGCACACGCATGGAATTCCGGCAGACCGGTCTTGCCACCGTAGCCTCACGCGATAGTCACGTGGGCGGTTGGTGCGATAGCATGGATGCCTTGGCGACCAGCTTGGATTGAGCCCTGCGCCTACTTTGGCGGCCCTGCATGAGCAAACAACGCCGCAAGAGCAGCGATTGCCCCAATTGCGGCAATCATCTGCGCCACGACGATGAATTCTGCAGTCGCTGCGGACAGGAGAACCACGAACTGCGGGTACCGATCGGCCATCTCTTCTTTGAGTTCATCGAGAGCATCACTCACTTCGATGGGAAGCTGTGGGCAACGCTCCGGGCCATGGCGGTGCCGGGGAAGATCACCGATGATTACCTGGCCGGCAAACGCGCCCGTTTCGTGCCGCCCGGCCGGCTGTACATCTTCACCAGCGTTGTGTACTTCTTCCTTCTCGGCGTGTCGCTCAACAACGGCAACGTGGCGGGGCTGCGGTTGAAACCTGCTGTAGCCGATAGCACAAGCACCGAAAGCGCGGACACCATCCCAACGGACTCCGTACAAGGAGAACGGGTTGCCATGGAAAACGGCGAGATCGAAGCGAGCTTCACCGTTCCCGATTCTTTGCTGGACCGTTTGCGACCCCGTGCCGATCGCCTAACGCGCGAAGAGCTCGACAGTGCCCTGGTATCCATCGGCTGGGAACCGAAGTGGATCAACCGGCGGCTCCTCGCCGGTTTGGCGCACATACCTGACGACCAACAAGCCGCGATGACCTACCTCATGCGCCTCTTCCCCAAGGCCATGAGCTACAGCATGTTCCTGCTCATGCCCTTCCTGGCGGTGCTGCTTGAACTGCTCGTGGCACGACGGCGGTTCTACTATGAGCACTTCATCTTCAGCGTGCACGTCCACATCGCCTCGTTCCTGATCAGCATCGTGCAAACGCTGCTGGGGTTCGTGCTGCCCGAATTCCTTTCCGCCGTGGTGGGTCTGGTGGCCACCATCGCCATGGTCGTGTATTTCATTCTCGCGCTCAAGCTGGTTTACCGGAAGTCCATCGGCGCGGCCATCGGGTACAGCTTCCTCCTGGCCTTGCCCTACTACTTGGCTACGGCGGTGCTGGTGCTGGTCTTCTTCGTGGTGGGTTTCATGTGGGTGTGAGCATGGGACCGCGATGGCCAATGAGCTATCTTCGGCCAATGCCTGGAATGAGACAGTTCTTTCTGCTTGCGGTGTGCGGGATGTGGCTATCCCCGATGTGTCTCGGCCAAGGCACTGATCCCACATTTGTTATCGGCGGTGGGCTTGCTCCGGTTTACCCCACCATGCACATGGACGTGTACTACCCGGAGGAAGCAAGGGACGCGGATCTTGAAGGAAGCGTCATTCTGGGCGTAACAGTGGATACACTCTGCCAAGTGAAGGACAAGCGTATCATTCAGGATATCGGGATGGGCTGTGGGAGAGCAGCCTTGGTCGGGGTGGACAAGGACTTTGAGCTTGGACTGATGAAGAGGTTCGACTTCAAGTGCACGGTTGGCGAAATGCTCGTGCCTGTCCGGTTCGAACCGAATGATTGAAACCGGTCGGCCTCAGCAACGGTCGTGTCATGTGCTGATCTTCGCCCCATGTCCTACTCCAAGATCCTCTTCTCCATCTCCGGCTCCGTTGCCACCATCCGCCTCAACCGCCCGGACAAGCTCAACAGCTTCGACCGGGAGATGGCGCTGGAGGTGATCGCTGCGTTGGATCAATGCAAGTCCGATGCTAACGTGCGGGCAGTGCTGCTCTCCGGCGAGGGCCGGGCCTTCAGTGCGGGGCAAGACCTGGCCGAAGCCATTGCTCCAGGCACCAAGATCGAGGACATCCTTACCACCCAGTACAACCCTATCGTGAGACGCCTGCGGGCACTACCGAAGCCGGTGGTAGGGGCCGTGAACGGCGTTGCCGCAGGAGCTGGCGCCAACATCGCCTACGCCTGCGACCTGACCCTGGCCGCCGAGAGCGCCAACTTCATCCAGAGCTTCATCAACATCGGGCTCATCCCGGACAGCGGCGGCACGCACACCTTGCCTCGTCTGGTCGGTATGCAGCGCGCCTTCGGGCAGATGATACTGGCGCCCAAAGTGAGCGCCAAGGATGCGGAGGCCCAAGGCATGATCTGGAAGTGCGTGCCCGATGCCGATCTGATGAACGAGGCAACAGCACTGGCCACCCGTTTGGCCGCCATGCCCACCAAGGCCATTGCCCTCACCAAGGAGGCCCTCAACCGAGCGCAATACAACACCCTCGACGCCCAACTGGACGCGGAGAACGAGCTCCAGACCATCGCCGGCCGGAGCCATGACTACAACGAGGGTGTGCAGGCGTTCCTGGAAAAGCGCAAGCCCGTTTACAAGGGCGAATAAGACCTTCGCCGCATGGACCAGAACACCATCGTTGGCGTCATCGGCGCGGGCACCATGGGCAGCGGCATTGCGCAAGTGGCTGCCCAGGCCGGGCACACGTGTTACCTCTACGATGCCAACAGCGCTGCCATTGAACGAGCACTGATCGGCTTGCGCGGCACCATCACCAAGCTGGTGGAGAAGGGCAAGTTCACCCCGGAACAAGGCATAGCCATCGGCGACCGTCTGAAGCCGGCCACCAACCTGAAGGACCTTGGCTCGTGTGGATTGGTCATTGAAGCCATCGTCGAGGATCTGGTCATCAAGAAGAAGGTCTTCGCTGAACTGGAAACACTGGTTGGCGAGGATGCCGTGCTTGCTACCAACACCTCCTCGCTTTCGGTAACGGCCATCGCCGCGGCTTGCAAGAAGCCCGAACGCGTCATCGGGCTGCACTTCTTCAACCCCGCTCCACTACTGCCGCTGGTGGAAGTAGTCCCGGGTTTGCAAACGGCTTCCGAACTGGCGGCTTCGTGCACAGCAATCATGAAGGCTTGGGGCAAAACACCGGTGGTCTGCAAGGACACCCCCGGCTTCATCGTGAATCGTGTGGCACGGCCGTTCTACGGTGAGGCGATCCGGATCTTCGAAGAGGGTATTGCGGACATGCCCACCATCGACCGCGCCATGAAGGAGGTCGGTGGTTTCAAGATGGGCCCGTTCGAGCTGATGGACCTCATCGGCAACGACATCAACTTCACGGTGACGAAAACCGTTTGGGAGAGCTTCTTCTTCGACCCGCGTTACAAACCCAGCTTCACCCAGCAGCGCCAGGTCGAGGCTGGCTGGCTGGGACGCAAGACAGGTCGTGGGTACTACACCTATGACCAAGGTCAACCCCAAGTGCTTGTCACTCCGAGCGAAGCCAAGGGGGACCAACACCTTCTCGGCAGCATCCACCTGCGCATCCTCGTCATGCTCATCAACGAAGCTGCGGATGCCTTGCACCTCGGCGTTGCCAACCGCGAGGACATCGACCTGGCGATGACAAAGGGCGTCAACTACCCAAAGGGGCTTCTGAAGTGGGCGGATGACCTGGGGCTTCCCACCTGTCTTGCGGAACTGGAACACCTGCAGGCTGAATACGGAGAGGACCGCTACCGACCCAGTCCGCTGTTGCGGCGCTTGGCTGCCAAGGGTGCCGCATTTTATTGAACTGGTTCAAGTAACGGAGGGCGTTGCCCGTGTTTAATTCGCGGCCCCGGAAACGAACCGACCAAACCACACCATGAAATTCCAAGTTGCTACCGCTGCCACCCTGGCTGCCCTGTTCCTTGTTGCCTGCGGCCCCAACGCCGAAGAGCAAGCCGCTGCAAAAGCCAAGGCCGAGGCCGATAGCCTCGCCGCTGCTGCTGCGCAGGAAATGACCTACACCATCGATGCCGCTTCCAGCAAAGTGAACTGGACCGGCACCATGCTGGGCATCAAGAACCACACGGGTACCCTGCTGTTCAGCAATGGCACCGTGATGACCAAGGGTGGTATGCTCTCCGGCGGTGAATTCACCGTGGACATGAAGAGCTACACGATGACCGACACCAACTATGCGCCCGACGGCAGCGAAAAGGGCACCCGCGCCATGCTCATGGGCCACCTGATGAGCCCTGATTTCTTCGCAGTGGACAGCTTCCCCACGGCTACGCTGAAGATAACCAGCGCTAACGGCAACACCGCCACCGCCGACCTCACCGTTCGTGGTAAGACCAACAGCGAGACCATCACGGATATCGTTGTTACCCCGAACGAAGACGGCAGCATGACCGCCACCGGCAAACTGGTGTTCGACCGCCAGAAGTACAACGTGAAGTGGGACAGCGGCAGCAAAGAGGCCGTGCTGAACGATAACATCGAACTGACCGTGGAGCTCAGCGGCAAGGCTGCTCAGTAACCGCGTTTGGTGAAAGCAGGAAAGCCCCAGCAATGGGGCTTTCTTGTTTTCTGCCGGGGCGCGTTTGCTACC
This sequence comes from Flavobacteriales bacterium, assembly GCA_016699575.1. NCBI lineage: Bacteria > Pseudomonadati > Bacteroidota > Flavobacteriia > Flavobacteriales > Flavobacteriales bacterium. The sequence continues at coordinate 4,138,613 of CP064979.1, forward strand.
ACGGCCGGAGCGCGTTTGCAACGCGCTCCACTGGGAAGTGCGCTTCAAGCGCACACGCTCACTTCAGCGCACCGGCCATCCACGCATTGAACGGGCACATGGCCAGGTAGTGGGCCATGAGCACATCAATGAGCTTGGCATCCGCCACCAGCTTGGCCGGACGGTCAACCCCTACATAGAACTGCTTATTGGCGATGAGCGGCTCCTTCTTGGCCGCTTCCTTGAACTCGGCGGGCAGCACTTTGTTGGCTTCGCCCTGCACGCTTCCGAAGGTGCTCACGAACGCCTTGGCTTCAATGACCTTGCGGAAGCCCTTCGGATCGCGCACTATGGCCGTACGGATCTTCTCCAATTGGTCCTTCTCAGGCTGGTAGCAACCGCCGTAGATCTTCACAGCCTCGGGGCCCAAGGCGAAGTAGATGCCGGGCACCGCATGGTCCTTGCGTCCAGCGGGTGATATGATGGCCGATGTCTCCAGCTTGTAGGGCGTCTTGTCCTTGCTGAACCGGATGTCTTTGTTGATGCCGAAGATGGCCTCCTTCGGCTCGATGGCAATGGCCTTGTCGTGCTTGGCGATACGCTTGATGGCCTCGCCGACGAAGGCCTCGAAGGGCTTCTTCACGCTGGCCTCGTAGCGCTTGCGGTTTGCATCGAACCATTCCTTGTTGTTGTTCTTCGCCAGGTCTTTGAAGAAGGCGTTGAAGTCGTTGGTGAACCAGGCCATGGTGGTTTTCTTTGGGGTGGAGGCCGAAGGTGCCATGAAAAGGGAGACCGCCAATACCACCCCGGAACTGTTCGGCCCGATGTACGTCGGCAGCATCACCAGCCCCGTTGGCAAGGTTTACGTGGAATGCGATGGCGAGCGGATCACCAGTGTGTCGTTCAGCAGCCCCGGGCGTGGCCTGCGGGGCAAACAACCCAAACTCCTCAAGGAAGCCCTGCTCCAACTGGCCGGTTACTTCAAAGGCACCCGCAAGAAATTCGACCTGGCCTTGTACCAAGTAGGTAGTCCATACCGCCGCAAGGTTTGGACCCGGCTTTCGGCCATACCCCAAGGGCAAGCCATCACCTACGAGCAGTTGGCGGCGGAGGTGGGCGGTAATCCACGCTCAGCAGGCACGGCCTGCGCGGTGAACCCGTTGCTGATCCTGGTGCCCTGCCACCGGGTGATGGGCAAGACCGGCTTGCTCACGGGCTATGCTGGCGGCATCTGGCGCAAGAAGTGGCTGCTGGAGCACGAGGGCGTGCTGGCCAAGGAACTCTTCGATTGAGCGGCCATTGGTCGGGGCGCGTTTGCAACGCGCCCCTCGTGGGAAGGGCGCCTGTGGCGCCGCCGCTACCTTGCGCCCATGGAACCGAAGGCGCTGGCGGAGAAGATCGTGGCCCGGATGTACGACAACGACCCCTTCAGCATCTGGTTGGGCATTGAGCGGTTGGTTGTGGATGCCGGAACCTGCACCCTGGGGTTGACCGTGAAGCGCGACATGCTGAACGGTTTCGCGATCGCCCACGGCGGCATCACCTACTCACTGGCCGATAGTTGCCTGGCCTTTGCCAGCAACAGTCACGGCATCCAGTGCGTGAGCGTGGAAACCTCCATAGCCCACACCCGGCCTGTGAAGGAGGGCGATGTGCTCACCGCCATTGCCAGTGAGCTGGAGCGCAGCCGGCGCTTCGGTCGGTACGACGTGCGCATTACCGACCAGACGAACAAGACCGTGGCCCTGTTCCGGGGCACCGTGTTCCGCACCGGCAAACCTTGGTTCCCTGAACTGACCCCCAGCGAAGAATGAACGCAGCCTATATCGTTGACGCAGTACGTACCCCCATCGGCAGCTTCGCCGGCACCTTGGCCCCGGTCCGCGCCGATGACCTGGCCGCCCACGCCCTCCGGGAACTTCTCAAGCGCCAACCCGGCTTGGATCCTGCCGCCATCGACGACGTCATCCTCGGTTGCGCCAACCAAGCCGGTGAGGACAACCGCAACGTTGCACGGATGGCATTGCTGCTGGCCGGCTATCCGGTGAGCGCTCCTGGCGAAACAGTTAATCGACTGTGCGCAAGTGGAATGAGTGCAGTTGTTCAAGCCGGGAGAGCCATCGCGGCGAACCATGGCGATGTACTCATTGCCGGTGGCGTGGAGCACATGACCCGTGGCCCTTGGGTGATGAGCAAGACCAGCACCCCTTACGGCCGGGATGCGCAACTCTTCGACAGCAGCTTCGGTTGGCGGTTCATCAACCCGGCCATGAAGGAGAAGTTCGGTGTGGATGCCATGGGCGAAACGGCGGAGAACCTCTTGGAAGATCAACCCATCAGCCGGGAAGACCAGGACCGATTTGCGCTCTGGAGCCAGCAAAAAGCTGCGGCTGCCCAGTCCAACGGTCGACTCGCACAAGAGATCGCCCCTGTTCCCATCCCTCAACGCAAGGGCGACCCGATCCTGTTCGCCACCGACGAATTCGTAAAGCCCAAGACCACCATGGAAGGTCTGGGCGGTTTGAAGCCCGCCTTCAGGAAGAACGGCACCGTGACGGCCGGTAACAGCAGTGGCCTGAACGATGGTGCCGCCGCCGTGCTGGTGGCCAGCGAGACCGGATTGAAGGAGCATGGGTTGAAGCCTTTGGCCCGCATCGTAACCGCGGCGGTGGTGGGCGTGGAACCACGCATCATGGGCATCGGCCCGGTGAATGCCACCAAACTGGCCCTGAAGCGCGCCGGGGTGAAGCTCGACGACATGGACATCATCGAACTGAATGAAGCCTTTGCGGCCCAAGCCCTTAGCTGCACCAGGGCACTGGGCATTGCTGACAACGACCCCCGCCTTAACCCCAATGGTGGAGCCATCGCCCTAGGCCATCCACTGGGCATGAGCGGGGCCCGTCTGCTGCAAACAGCGGCTCTTGAACTGCAAGCCACCGCTAAGCGTTACGCCCTTTGCACCATGTGCATCGGTGTTGGCCAGGGGTACGCAGCCATAATTGAGCGTGCTTGACCGGTTCACAACCCAGGCTCAAGCGCGACAGGACCGTTTCCCCGGCGCATAGTTTCGCCCCCCTCACCATCGCCCTCCCCACATGGTCGTAACCGAGCAGATCAACCAGTACATCGCCGAGCAGGACGAGTGGAAACGCCGCCTGCTGGTGCGCTTGCGCCAGCTAATCCATGCCGAGTGCCCCGATGCGGTGGAGACCTGGAAATGGAACAGCCCGCACTTCGACCACAAGGGCATCATGATCGGACTGCAGTCGTTCAAGGAGCACGTGGCTGTGTGGTTCCACAAAGGTTCGCTCATCAAGGACCCCAAGAAGCTCTTCCAGCCGCTGGCCAAGGGCGAGGACAAGGGCATGCGGGCCTACCACTTGCACGAAGGGGACGCCATCAACGAAAAGGCGTTTGCCGATCTGGTTTGCCAGGCCGTTGGGTTGAACGAGAAAGGCACCAAGCTCACGGATGCCAAACCACGGCGGGCATTGGTGGTGCCGGAGGAACTGGAAGCCGTGCTGATGAAGGACGAAGCTGCCTGGGCCCACTGGGAGAAGTTCAGCACAAGCCACAAGCGGGAGTACGCCGAGTGGGTGACCGATGCCAAGCAGGAGGAAACCAAGAAGCGCCGCATCGCCCAAGCTTTGGAGATGATCCGCGAGGGGCAGGGCAAGAACGACAAGTACAGCGCCTGAAGAAACCTGACCGAATGAAGAAGCCCCGCCGGTTGGACCAGCGGGGCTTCGTGCTTGTATGGGCAGGGCTTACTTGCCTTCCTCCTTGATGTGGCGGGCGAAACGCTTCTTGAACTTGTCCACGCGACCAGCGGTGTCCACCAGCATCATCTTGCCGGTGTAGAACGGGTGGCTGGTGTGGCTGATATCGATCTTCACCAACGGATACTCCTGGCCTTCGTAGGTGATGGTGTCCTTGGTGTTGGTGCAGCTCTTGGTGATGAACATGTAGTCGTTGCTCATGTCCTTGAACACCACCAAGCGGTAGTTCTCGGGGTGGATGCCTTGTTTCATGGTCGTTTGGTTGTGTCCGCCGCCATCCAACTGTTGGGGAATGTCTGCGAACGGGCCGCGAATGTAGGCGTATATCCTTACCCGACAACCAATGGGTTCCGTGGCTCAGCCCGACTTCCGCAGCAGCACGAACGACCGGTTGTTGTTCCGGAAGTGGTCCAGCAGCAGCCCCACGGTGGCGCCAACGGGTATGGGCTTGTGTACCATGGCTGCGGGCCATTGCCCTGAACGCAGACCGTCCCAGAGGAACCACGTGCCCAGTGCATTGGCAGTGTAGTACTCCCCTGTCAGATGCTTGTAAGCCGCTGCTCCGGCATTTGGGAAGGGCTCAATCAAAGCTGGGTAGTCAGCATCCAAGGCGGTGTCGCCGCAAAGGCCGGTAAGGACCGCGTCCACATGGTCGGTTTCGAGACCGGCACCATGCAGTCCGGTGCGCACTTCCTTCAGGAAATCGGTTGCAGTAAGCCCTTGGTAGAGCCCTGCGGCCAAGACCTCCACGGGAGCTTCGTTCGGCTCGCTGTCCAGAACGAAATAGGCTGAGCCCTCCCCTGCCAGGGCGCCGGGTCCCGGTCGGTCCAATACATCGCGGTTGCCGGTCCGGGCTTCAGCGCGCCAGACACAACATGAAGCTTGGGTGGTGATGAAGCCGGGGGTGATGACATCCACGCCACCAACCAGCACGTTGCGCTGGCCTTCCCTCACCTGCAGCAGACCATCCGCAAGAGCACTCGGAAAGGAGAGCCCGGCATGGAGGTAGGTGTAGTTGTACCCCTTGCAGTCCACGGCCATGGCGATCTGCCCGGCCACGCCGTTGTGCGTACTACCGATGAAGGCCGTTGGGTCGGGCACCTGCTCATCGTGCTCGATCATGTTGTTGAGGAAGCGCTCCGTGCTCTGCTTGCACCCATCACCCGTGCCCACGATGACGGCACCCGGTTTCTGAACGCCAGCCTTCTTCAACGCATCCATCCCGGCGGCAATGCCCAGTTTCACCAAGCGGGTCATGCGCCGTGCCTGCATGGGCGGCACGAACGAACTGATGTCCGGGATGGTGGCCATGAGCGGATGCGCCTCGTACCAACGCGGCCCCAAAGCTCCTTCGCCACCGAACGTTGGCTGGGCGGAAATGGCGCTCGCACCTGTAATGAAGACCTTGCTCATGGCGCGCTGATGACCAAGGAGGTGTTGTTGCCCCCGAAGCCGAAGGAACTGCTCAGGACGTGCTGCATGCTGTGTCCAGTTGAACTCTTCAGAACCGGAACCAGCGGCACTTCGGTCATGGGGTGTGCGAACCGCAACGTGGCGAAGTGCGCACCGAGGCGGATGGCCAACAACGCGTAGATCGCTTCAACCACACCCGCGGCTGCCAACGTGTGGCCGGTGTAGGTCTTCGTGCTGGTGAAGGGAGGAACCCGGTCGCTGAACAAGCGCACCAAGGCCCGGCTTTCACTGAGGTCATTGTTGAGCGTGCCGGTGCCATGCACGTTGACATGGTGGATGTCGCCAGCCGTGAGACCGGCGTCGGAAAGGGCTTGCGACATCGCTAGGAAGGCCCCTTCTCCTTCCGGACTGCTGGCCGTGGCGTGGAACGCCTCGTTGGTATTGGCGTGCCCGCTGACCCGGCCAAGGCTCGTCCCACCGGTCCTGCGCAACGCTTCATCGCTCATGATAACGAGATAGCCCGCAGCTTCACCAAGATTCAGCCCGGTGCGCGAGCGATCGAACGGCCTGCATGGCTGATGGTCCAGTATCATCAAGCTGTTGAATCCGTTGATGGTGTATTTGCTCAGGGCATCGCTGCCGCCCACGATGGCTGCATCGAGCTTGCCCGCGCGGATCATGCGCGACCCCAGCATGATGGCGTTGGCACTGCTGCTGCACGCCGTGCTGATGGTGGTAACAAAACCCGTGATGCCCAAGTGTCCTGCCACCCTTTCGGTGTGCTCCCCGGGATCATGGGTGGCCACGAATTCCTTCGCCTTCGGCCCAACGGGATCGGTGAAGAACTGGCCGTAGATGTCTTCACTGCTGTCCATCCCGCCGGCGGTGCTGGCCGAAATGAAGCCGAGCCGCAGACCGTCGAGGGGAACACGGGCAGAACGAAGGGCTTGTTGCACTGCGATCACCGAAAGCAAGGCTGTCCGCGTCCATCCATAGGGGTCACTGACCTCGCCGATCTCAGCCAACCGTTCGTTCGGGTGTTTTATCTCGGCTGCTGGAATGGTTGCAGCATGCCGGGTCTGCAACCGGGTGATGGGACCGACCCCGGTGCGCTCGTGAAGGAGCGCATCCAAGTTGGCTTGCACATCATCGCCAAGCGCGGTGATGACGCCCATGCCTGCGATATGGACCGGTGGACGATGCACGTGGGTTCAGCGGCGCGTCATCCGCCGCTCGGCCAAGATGGCGAACGCAAGGCAGATCAGCGTGAACAGGAACAAGGGCGCCAGCTGAACGGCCACCTCACCGAACGGCGCATGGCGCAGCAGTACCCCGTTAAAGGCCTCCATGCTCCAATTCAGTGGTGAGAGGCGACCGATGGCCTTCATGGCTTCGGGCATGATGTAGAGCGGCACCCAGATGCCGCCAATGGCACTGAGGATCACCACGGCCGTGCTGCCGAACACGGCGCTGCGCTGTTGCGTGCTGCTCACTGCACCCGCGGCCAAGCCGAACGAAGTAGCAGCAGCACCCACCGCAATGCACACCAGCAAAAGCAACAACAGGCTCACCCCGTGAAGGTCCAACGCGGCCAAGCCCAGCAACGGTAGGATGAACACGCCCATCAGCAACAAGAGCACGGCTTGCGACACGCACACCAGCAGGTAGCTGACCATGCGCGCGGCGATGCGTTCGCCGGCACCACCTGGCATGGTGAGCAGGCGCGTCATGATGCCCGCGCTCCGCTCCTTCACCATGTTGCCCGCCAGCAGCACCACAATGAAGAACATGGCGAAAATGGTCCACGCGGGAACGTTGTGCTGCGTGCTGTTCTCAGCCACTCGGTCGCCACTGAGCTCGGCTCCTGCGATGGTCATTCCCACCTGAAGGATGGGCTTCACCAGTTTGAGTTGCGGTGCTTCGGTACCGGTGAGCTCTGCGATCTGCGCACCCATATCGTTCAGCAGCCGATCGCTGGTGATCTCCCCGAGGATCTTCGCTAGGTGGCTGTTCACCAATTCGCGGAACGCTTGTTTCACCGTGGGGTCCAGTATGACCAGCACAACCGAGGTGTCAGGCCGAACAATGCCGGTGCTGTCTCCCGGTGAGAAAACCGTGGCAATGGTGGTCGCCGAGCCTGCGTTGAGCGTGGCCGTTGCGCGTGCAGGGACAATGACGGCCACTTGATGCTCACCCTTCCTGATGACTTCGCGAACGGCCTCCCCGGCCATGCCCTCCGGCGCGTCGTGCACGGTGAACGGGCCTGCTGCTCTCAAGCCTTCGCGCACCCGGGCCCCAACACCTTGACCATCGTTGTCCACGAACAGCACGCTCATCTGCTTGTCACGGAAGTCGCGGAAAGGAGCGTCCTGCACCACGGCCATGATCGTGACCAAGGCCATGGGCATGAGGTAGAGCAAGGCCAACCCTCCCCTGTCCCGCACCAGCAGCAACAACTCCTTGCGGATGTGGGCGGCAATGCGGCGCAGCATGGTCAATCGCGTAGAGCTGTGCCGGTGATGGACAGGAACGTCTCCTCCAGTTTCGCAGCACCGGCGCGGCCCGGGTCGGCCACGTTGGCCACTACACGGCCATGGTCAACGATGACCACACGTGTGCACAACCGTTCGGCTTCTTCCATGTGGTGGCTGGTGTACACCACTGTGGTTCCTTCCGAATGGATCTCCTTGAGCAACTCCCAGATCGCAGCGCGGCTCTGCACGTCGATGCCAACGGTAGGTTCATCCAGGAAAAGAACTTGGGGCTGATGGATGAGCGCGGCCACCAAGTTCAGCCGGCGCTGCATACCCCCGCTCCATCCGGAAATGCGTTCATCGGCGCGTTCCCAAAGGCCGACACGTTGCAACAGCGCCGCGGTACGTTCAGCGAGCGTCGCCTTCTCGAGCCCATGTACCTGACCGAAGAAAACCAGGTTCTCGCGGGCCGTCAACGTATCGTACAAAGCGATCTCCTGCGGCACCAGACCGATGAGCGGTTTTGCTCTGCCCACGTCGCTGCGGAGGTCCGTTCCACAGACTTCCACAACACCTGAAGTGGCGTGGCGCACTCCGGTGAGGATGCTGATCAGCGTGGTTTTCCCCGCGCCGTTCGGGCCGAGCAAGCCGAGGAACTCTCCCCGGTCAACGGAGAGGTCGATGCCGTCCAATGCCGTGCGCTCCGCGTAGCGTTTCACCAATGCGGAGACACGGATGACGGCCTCGCCCATGACTACAGCGGCAACTTGGCCAATTGCTTGAACAGGGCCTTCTCCGCGCGGCCGATCACCTCCAGTTTGTCGGCCAGCTTATCGTAGGTCATGCCTTCGCTCGGGCGGCCCTTGCAGATGCGGCCCGCCTCGAAGGCGAAATCGCGCCACAGGTCGCCGATGCGCGTCATTTCCTTGGCGTGTTCCCTCAGTTCAGGCTTCTCAAGGATTCGAGCAGCCTCTTGCAGGAAGGCGGCGAACATGAAGCGGAAGCCTGCTCCACCAGTACCGATCTCTTCCTGCATCCTTATGATGTTCCCGAGGAAGAGCTTCGCGCGGCGATCACCCAGTTTCTTCTCGTACTGGCGCACCTTGCCGGCGATGTACGGGATCCCGCGAACTCCGAACATCGGCAAGGGCACGTTGCTCATGTCGCGTGCGGTGCGCTTCAGACCCTTGGCCACAGCGGCTTTCACGTCGCTCCCCTTCGGCACCTCCGTGGGGTAGTACATGCGGCCCATGGTGTCCGGGGTCCCTTTCGCGAAGCGCGCACGCACCAACGCCCGGCGATGGATGACGGTTGGGCCGTCCATCACGGGATCGCTCACCAGGTAGTCATCGCCCTTGCGGCCGAAGACCACGATGTTGTGCGCGTTGAAGTGGAAGCGGAAGGCTTGTGGCAGATAGGGCAGGTAGAAAACACTGGTGAGCATGCCCACCGGCAGGCCTTGGTCCAGCACGCGGTCCAGCTCGCGCATGGCCTCATCCTGGTCGCGGAACTTCATGCGCTTCATGCGCACGCCCATGTTCTTGCAGAACCGCTTGAAGACCCAGCCCGGGAGGATGCGGTAACTGGTGACGGGTATGCCGTTGAGCTTCAGGAACGGCATGTGGCTGTAGAACAAACCGCTGCCGATACCAAAAGCCAGCGGCTCGCTCACCTGCACACCATGGAAGCGCATGAGGTTGCTGATGACCCCGCTCTCGCAGTGCGCGCTCTGCTGGTGATCGAACGGGATCGCGACGTCTTTGCTCATAGACCTGCGGAAGTGATCGGGCGGTAAGGTTGGTCCGGCACGCGTTTGAGGTCTTCCACCGAGGTGAGCAGCACTTCTGCATACTGCTCCAGTGTGGCCGGATCCAGTGAGGCGAACTCTTTCACTTCCAAGTGGCGCTTCACCTTGCGGGCATTGATGCCCATGTGCTTCGCAAGAAGCTCCGGGTCCATCATGTTCTTTTCCATGTGGAAGGCGAGCGGACTGGTCTTGCCTGCGAGTACTTGCTGTCGTGCTTCTTCCACACGGTCATTGATCACGTCCCATGCCTGGCCCAGCACAACGTTCTCGGGCTCCCAGCCCACGCTGGGCACCTTTACGTACTCACCGTTCTCGTTCACGGCGTACTTCACCACCTTGAACTTGCCCTCGAGCATGTTCGCGTCGTCCTGGGGTACTTCGTCCTTCTTCATGGGCGTGGGATCGGCGCAAAGGTGCACAACGCGCCCTACGCAGCGATACGGTGATCACACCACCGTCAGGAAGGCGAAGCTGTAGGAGAACCTGGCGCTCTCCGGCACCACCAGCAGGATCCGGTGCCCTTTGCGCAAGCGACCGCTCCGCACCAGTTCGTCCAACATCAGGTAGATGCTGGCACTACCGACGTTGCCCACCTCGGTGAGGTTCATGAACCAGCGGTCCCAAGCCATGGGGATGCCCTGGGCCACGAACTCATCGTGCAGCTTCTGCTTGAAGAAGTTGGAGGACACGTGAGGGAGCACGAAATCGATGGAACGGCTGTCCACACCGTGTTTGGCCAGGACTTCCACCAGGTACTTCGTTCCCACCGGCACCACGTACTTGCCCAGCGCTTTCACGTCCTGCTTGAAGGTGAACAGAGCCTTGCCCGCGAAGTCTTCCGGGGGGCTCACCTTCCAGCCGACCAACTCACCGTTCTCGTCCAAGTCGCCGCCCAGGTACATGCATACCTGCAGTTCGTTCGCGAAGGAGCGCGAATCGACCCACTCCACCTTGAGGTCGCATTCACCGCGTGGGGCATCCTCCAAAAGCGCGGCACCGGCGCCATCGCTCAGCATCCACCGCAGGAATTCCTTCTCGAAACCGATGATGGGGTCCTGATCGAGCTGACGGAAGCGTTCGGTCTCCGCTTCGAAGTTCACGGACCTCATCATGGGGCTGATGAGTTCGCTCCCAGTCGTTACCGCGTTGCGGCTGCAGCCGGTGGCCACGCTCATGTACCCGAACTTGAAAGCGTGCATTCCACTTGCACAGGCACCGCTCGGCGAAATGATCTCCAGGGCGTGTGGCAACAGTCCATGCACTTGGCTGGCATGCGAAGGCAGCAGCTGGTCGGGTGCCGATGTGCCGCAGGCCAGCACCTCGAAGTCCTCAACACGGACACCGCCGTGGGCGAGCCGTTTCACCGCTTCGGCAGCCAATGCCGCGTTCGTGTGCGTGGCCTTCCCATGGGCATCCATGGCGTAATAGCGCTTCACGATCCCGTTGTTGCGCAGCACAATGGCACGAGCACGGCTCGTCTTGCCGTCGACAAGACCCAAGCGCGCCTCCATCTCCTCATTGGTAACGGGAGCATGCGGCAGGAACCCCGAAACCCGGGTGATGTAAACGTCCTTCAGTGACTGGCTCATCGAATGGTCCCCCCCAAGCTCCGTTCCACTTCCGGGGCGACCTTTTAGGTTCCAGACGAGGTGCGGATGAACGAAAGCGGGCGAAAATAGTCTTCGGAACGAGTGATGGACACGCCTTGGCCATCTGGCCGGGCTTCAAGACAAACTACTGCCCGCTCGCCTTCTTCAGCCCATCCTCCACCATTTCGTAGAACTGGTCGAGCTTGGGCAGGATGACGATGCGGATGCGACGGTTGGTCGAACGCCCCTCAGGGGTGTCATTGGCCACCAGCGGCACGTACTCGCTGCGCCCCCCTGCGGTGATACGTGCGGGGTCCACCTTGTAGTCCGTTTGCAGCACACGCGCAATGGTGGTGGCACGCATGGCGCTCAGGTCCCAGTTGTCCTTCACGCAATCCTTCGCAATGGGCACGTTGTCCGTGTGGCCCTCCACCAGCACTTCCATCTCGGGCTTGTCGTTCACCACGGCGGCCACCTTGGCCAGCACCTCCTGTGCCCGCGGGGAGAGGTTGGTGCTGCCGCTGCTGAAGAGCATCTTGTCGCTGAGCGAGATGAACACCACGCTCTTCTCCACGTTCACCACTACATCAGTGTCGTTGAGGTTGCCCAGCGAGCTCTTCAGGCTCACCACAAGGGCAAGGGTCACGCTGTCCTTCTTCGTCAGTGCATCGTGCAGCGATCGGATGCGCAGGTCCTGCTCCTTGATCTGTTCCAGCGATCTCTCCAGGTTCTCCGCCTCTTTCTTCGTCAGGGTGGTCATTTGGTCCACGCTGTTGAGCAGCGCGGTGTTGGTGCTGTTGAGCTGCGCGACCTGGTCCTTGAGATGCTGGTTCTTGTTCTCCATCTCGGCAATGCGCGCCTCCAGCACGCTCTTCTCGCCGCGGCAGGCATCGAGCCCGCGGTTGCATTCATCGAGCTTGTTGTGCAGGGTTTCGTTGGAGGCTTGCAATGCGAGGTGTTTCTTCTTCGATACACAGGAAGAGAACACCAGCAGGGCCGCGACGGGAAGGGCGACGAGGTAGCGCATGTGGAAGGTTTGTGGTGCCGAAAGTAACCGCCTCCCCTACCTGTCATCGTCCGCCAAAACGGATGAAGACGGTGTCGTTAACAGCCCAATGGCCGTTCTGGCGCAAATAGGACAACACATCCTTGCTCAACGGTGCGCCGCCGCGGAACACGGTGAGTTCTTCGCGTGGGTGCCGCCTGCGCGTCGGCGGATGGTGCAGGACAACGGCGAAGGGCGGCTGGTCGCTGAAGGTGCGCTGATCCAGGTCGTAGGTGCCAACGCCGCGTACTTCAATGCGGTCGAGCCCAAGGCTGTCCATCGTCCAGCGCAATGGGCCCATGGCCGTATCGGTGAGTTCAAGGCTGAAGGGTTCGTCCTGCGGTATGGTGGAAAGCAGGTAGCCTAGCGTTGCAGGGTCCCTGAGCACGAACGCCTGCCGATAGGTGACTTCCACCGGCCGCACGAAGTGGTAACGCGCGCAACCCGCAAGGAGCGCGGCAATGCCAAGGGCCAACAGGGTACGCATGCTGAGCAAGTATCGGCAACAACTCCAAAGACGTTGCCGATCTGCACCACGCGGCCTTACTTCGGCACGTGGAGCTTGTGAAGCAGACCATAGCCCGTTATGTGCAGCCCTCGGACGACGAGTGGGGGCGCATACTAGCGCCTTGGAGCGAGCATGCCTTCAGCAAGGGCGCCAGCATTCGCGCGGTCGGACAGGTGGAAGGGCATTTCTACATCGTGAAGAGCGGTGTTCAACGGCTCTCTTTTCCGCACGAAGGGAACGACATCTGTGTGGGCTTCGCCTACGACGGCAGTTGGAGCGGGGAATACGGCTCGTTCGTTACACGCAAACCGGCGCGTTTCGACGTGGTGGCGCTCACTGATAGCGTGCTGCTGGGTATTTCCCATGCAGACCTGCAGCGGCTCTATACCGAACTACCGGTGATGGAGCGCTTCGGGCGGCTCATCCTGGAAGAACTGCTGGTGGGCAGGGCCGTGCGCGAGATCGAACAACTCAGCCTGACGGCCGAAGAGCGTTACGATCGGCTCGTGGCCCGCAGCCCACAGCTGCTGCAACTGGTGGCGCAGAAGGACATTGCCAGCTACCTGCGGATGACGCCGGAAACGTTCAGCCGGTTGAGGAAGCGGCGGTAACGTTCTTGAGCCAGATCAAGTGGTGCACGGGATGCACGGAACTTGTTTCGCGCTCCCAACAAGACGGGACGACCACACATGCCTGCGACCATCGCCACGGAACAACTGATCGCTGACCTGAGCGCCACGCTGCGTGCACAGATCATCCGTGCCCAACAGATCCAACAACTGCCCGCCGACCTCTTGCTGCGCCGGCCCGCGCCCGACAAGTGGAACGCGCTGGAGGTCTTCGAGCACCTGAACATGAGCAGCGGTATCTACCTGCGCGGGCTACAGGACGTTTTCGCGCGGAAGGCAGGAGGGCTGAAGCCGAACCCGGTCTTCAAGCCGGGGTTGCTCGGTGAATACTTCACCAAGGCCATGCAACCCAAGCCCGATGGGCGCATCGGCTCGAAGATGCGCACCATGAAGATGTTCGACCCGGCCCGGAACCAGGGCGCATCCACGGAGAGCATCGCGCGGTTCATTGCCATGTGCGAGCAGTTCCTTGCGCTCTTGGACAAGTCGCGCGGCACGGACCTGAACCGCATGAAGGTGACCAGTTCGCTCGGCCCCCTCATCCGCTTCAAAACGGGCGATGCGTTCCGGTTCCCCGTCGGGCACCAAGTGCGGCACTTCCTGCAGATCGAACGGCTGTTGGCTTGAGGTTCCTTCACAGGCCGGTGTTCGCCGATAAAACGGCAACCCCGCAGGGCCTTGGTCTCGAAGCGCCTGCTTCGCCCCATGGCCCTCTCCCGCTTCTGGACCTGGATGCTCCTTCTCAGCATCGCCTACATCCTCGCCATGCTCTTCACCGGCCAGCACTACTCGCTGGGCACGCTGGTGAACGGCAAGCAAGGCGAGCCTTTGGTGGTGCGCGAGTGGGACACCACCGCATTCGAAGGCAAGGACGCGTTCTTGGCCGCACTGCGGAAGTCGGGTGCTGATGGCCTTCGCCATGGCAACACCCTCTACACCATCACGAACACCGGTGTCGTCAAGGCCTATGTGGGCACTGTACCTGCTGACGGCCTCTTCCCCACTTGCCGCAACGTGCTCACCGATCTGTGGCTGCCGCTCATCGGTTACCTCACGTTCTTCTGCGGCCTGCTGAACCTGCTGGTGGACTCGCGCGCCATGGAGAAACTGGCCCGACGCCTCTCGCCCATCTTCCACCGCATCTTCCCCGACCTGCGCAAGGACCATCCGGCGTACGGCTTCATGACCCTGAACTTCGCGGCGAACTTCCTCGGCCTCGATAGTGCGGCAACGCCCTTCGGCCTGAAGGCCATGGAGAGCATGCAGGAGGACAACCCGACGAAGGACCGGGCCACCAATAGCCAGATCATGTTCCTGTGCCTGCATGCGGCGGGCCTCACACTGCTGCCCACCAGCATCATCGGCTACCGTGCAGCCATGGGCGCTGCCAACCCGGCGGACATAATGATCCCGCTCATCATCACTTCGTTCGTGGGAACGTTGTCGGCGTTGTTGTTCGTGGCGATCAAGCAGCGCATCAACCTGTTCAACCTGCCGGTGATGGCCTTCGTGCTCGGCGTGAGCGTGGTGATCGGCGTACTGATGGCCTACATCACCAACCTGGCGGGTGTGGCCAAGTTCCACTTCACTGACAACCTCAGCAACGGCATGCTGCTGGTCATCATCGGGCTCATCGTGGGCTATGCGTTCCTCTTCGAGCGCTACTTCCGGGAGAAAGGCAGCAACCTGTTCGACAGCTTCGTGCACGGCGCCAAGGACGGCTTCACCACCGGCTTGCGCGTGTTGCCCTACATGATCGCCATGCTCGCTGCGCTGAGCATCTTCCGCAACAGCGGCCTTATGAGCATCGTCATGGACGGCATCGCCTTGGCCATGGCACTGGTGGGCGTGGACAAGCAGGTGATCGACGCGATACCCGTCGCGCTCATGCGGCCCTTCAGCGCTGGTGGTTCGCGTGGTTTCCTCCTTGATGCCATGAAGACGTACGGCCCGGACAGCCTGACCGGTCAGCTGGTCTGCCTCTTCCAAGGCGCGGCCGAAACCACATTCTATGTGGTGGCACTCTACTTCGGCAGTGTGGGCGTGAAGGACAGCCGCTACGCGTTGGGCGTGATGCTGCTCGCTGACCTGGTGTGCGTCATCACCGCGGTGGTGGTGTGCTCGGTGTACTTCAGTTGACCTTGCTTCACTGCTCGCCCGTTCGCCCTTCTACATTTTACGTTCTTCATTTTTCATTCCGCCCCGGCCTGCCATCTTCGCGCGCTTTTTCCAATGACCACCAATCCGAAGATCGCGCAACGGCGCAGCAAGATCCACGGCAGCGGCGTGTTCGCCAAGGCTGCCATCAAGAAGGGCGAGGAGATCGTTGACTACGAAGGCCGTCTCATCACCCACGACATCGCCGATGACACATACGGCGGCGAGGACACCGGGCACACGTTCCTGTTCATCCTGAACGAGCATTGGGTGGTGGACGCCAACGTGAACGGCAACGTGGCCAAGTGGATCAACACCGGCTGCGACCCCAACTGCATCGCCGAGATCGTTACGGACCCCGGCGGCAATCCGCGCAAGGACCGCGTGGTGATCAGTGCCCTGCGCAACATCAAGGCGGGCGAAGAACTCACCTACGACTACGACGTCTGCACTGAGGAACCCATCACCCCCGAAGAGCGGAAGAACTGGGCCTGCCACTGCGGTGCCGCGAACTGCCGTGGTGTTATGCTGAAGTACCAGCCGAAAGCGAAAAAGCCGACGGTGAAACCAAAGGCCAAAGCCGAATTGAAGCACTGACATGGCACGACGTATCGCAGTGCACCGCTCGGCCATCCATGGCAACGGCGTCAAGAGCCTTGTTCCCATCCGCAAGGGCGAACCCATTGTCCAGTACAAGGGCCGCCTGCTGACCACCGCCCAAGCCAGCCGCTTGGATCATGCCACCTACGAAAGCGGGCACACCTTCCTGTTCACCCTCAACGATCAGTACGTTATCGACGCCAACGTGGGCGGCAACAGCGCCCGCTGGCTGAACCACAGCTGCGCACCCAACTGCGTGGCCTTCGTGCACGATCATCCCAGCGGCAACCCGCGCAAGGCCAAGGTCATCATCGAGGCGCTGCGCAGCATCAAGGCCGGTGAGGAACTGACCTACAACTACGGCATCGTGCTGGACGAACGGCACACACCGCACCTCAAGAAGGTATGGGCCTGCCACTGCGGTGCGCGCAACTGCACGGGCACCATGCTTCAACCGAAGTTGCCTTAGCGCACCACCAGACGGCGCACGCCCGTGCGTCCTTCGCTGTTCGTGAGGCGCAGCGAGTACACGCCTGCAGCCAGTTCGTGAACGGTGCTCAATTGCATGGTGAACGTGTACGTGGCCACCACTCGCCCCTGTGCATCCAAAACGTACAATTGCTTGCTGCCACCGGCTGCGGTGGCAATGGCGAACAGACCCGTGGTCGGGTTCGGATACACCTCGAAGGAAAGAGCGTCCGGTTCGTCAATACCATCGCCGCTCATCTCCTGCACGTGGAAGTGGTCCAGCCCACCTTCCAGAAGATGGCCGGGCGCTTCGTCGGCGATGGTCACGATCAGTTGCATCGTGGAAGTCGGTGCCAAGGCTGCCCAATTGCCCCAACCAACAGCTACCCAGGTTCCCATACCGGGGCTGCTGTCGTCCACAAGGTCGATCATCACCGTGTCGAGACCGTTGCTCAGTTCCACGATAATCTCGTCGTTCGGCGCGCCCTGACCACCGCCGTTGTAGAACCAGCGTGAGTAACGCACGGCCGGGTTCATGTAGCTGCTCAGGTCGAACACCGGGCTCGTGAGCACGGTGGTCCCATCGTCCACGTCATCGTTCCCGGCTTGGCCACCACCGTTGCCGGTCACCATGGCCTGGTCGGTGCAGTCGTCGTTCACGTCTTCCTCCGGGTTCACCGCATCGCCCTGCGAGGTGGTGCCCACGGGCTCGCCCCGCTCCCATGCACCGGTCCCGGCATCGCCGTCCTCGGTCCAACCGAAATCGAAGGTGAAGTCATCGTACCAACCAACCGGCAATGTGATGGTCAACCCACCGGTGTTCTGGTCGATCTGTTGCACGGGCAGGCAAACCGTCACATGGCCCCAATGCCCTGCCGTAACCACATAGTTCCCCGCGAACATGGCAGGCACACTGAAGTTGCCGCTGCCGTCCGTCGTTGCGGTGTACGTAAAGTCATCCCCCGACAGCATCACATCGGCCCCCACGATGGGAGCGTTCGTGCCTTCCTCCAGAACCGTTCCTCCTTGGGCGAACGCCACAAGCGGGATCAATTGCGCATCGAGCAAAGTGGTTTGGCCCGCAACGAACTGCACACCTGGTACCGTGAGCGGCAGATAGCCCAGGGCTGAGAACGTCACATCGTACGTGCCTCCCTGATAGTGCCCCGTGGCGTACGTGCCGTCCAGTGCGGTGTTGTCCGTTACGTTGATCACGCTCACCTGCACTTGCACGGCGTTGATCGGCGCAGTGGTCTGCTGGTCCGTAACAGTGCCCTCCAACCGGCATGGCTGTGTGTAGGTGGGGCCAAGGATGTACAGGCCCTCCTCAATGTCGCTCGCCAAGATACGGCCGCTGGGCAGGAAGGGGAACACCCCCCAACATCCGTTGAACCCGCCCCCACCGAAGTTGTGCGACGTGTCGAAGTGGCCCACCTCGATCACGTTGGTCGCGTCGCTCACATCATGGATGGTCACACCGTTGGTGTAGTAGCTCGTCACCAGGTTGTCGTGCAGCCAGTATGTGTTGTGCGGTATAGCCTCACTGCCTGGGTTGCTCTTCGCACGGTCCACTTCGCTGATGTTCTGCGGGTCGCTGATATCATAGCTGCCGATCCATGCATCGTCCACCTCGTCCGTGGTGAAGATGAAATCGCGCGTATCATCGGTCCACAGGTTGTGGGTGAAGTTGCTGGGCGTGTTCTGCGTGCCCAGCAGCACCGGGTTCTGCGGATCGCTCACGTCCACGATGCTCATGAAGCCGTCGTAGATGTGCGCGTTGTAGAGCGTATCGCCATGGGCGTAACAATCGTGCACGTACCACTGATCGAACTCCCCGATGTACACCGGCGCCATCGGATCCGCTGTGAGGTCGTACATCTTCACACCACCGTTGCCGTCGCTGTGCCCGTTGATGTACAGGCGGCCGATGCTTTCGTCAATGAACAGTGAGTGGGAGGTGCTCCACGTGAAGGAGCTGTCCACAATGGCGGGCAGGTTGTTGTTCCCGGGCAACGGGCTGAGGTCGATGATGGTGAGGCCCCAATCCGCTTCGGTGGTGCAGTAGGCGTAGTGGCCGTAGGTTTTGATCTCGCGCCAGATGCTCGGTGGCCCCGGGAAGAAGAACACTTCCTGCGGGTTGGCCGGATCGCTCACGTCCACCACGCTCACACCGCCCGCCACGAAGGGGTTGTTGCGCCCGTTCACGCCCACGATGGCGTACTCGTTGCCAGTGCCATCGGCCCAGCCCCACAGGTTGCTCAGGTTGCTGTTGCGCAGCGCCTGGTAGTTCAGCCGGCCCAGCGAGTCGAGGTTGTAGTTCTGGGCAACGGCCGTGGAGATGACAGCGCTGAGCGCGAGCGTGGAAAGAAGACGCATGTGTTTCATCCCGAAGTGTCGGGGGGCAACAAGGGGTGATCGAAGGTCGCCGAATGTAGGCGGGGGGGACTTCTCTGCGCGGGGCTTCCAAGGATGCGGTGGAACTTGGGCAGGAACGTTAATGCACCGCAACGGGAGACTGTTCAGTAAAGTGTGTCAGGCCGGAGTTGCGAACTTCAAACCCTGACCCATGGAAGACAAGACGGACAAGTTCGATTACGAAGCCTTCGAGAAGGAGGCCATGAAGCAATTGCTTCTGGGCAAGCCGCTCAGCGGCAGCGAAGGGGTGCTGACGCCCTTGGTAAAACGGCTGATGGAAGCCACCCTACGGGGAGAGCTGAGCGCGCATCTGGAAGAGGACACCGGCAAGGCCAACCGGCGCAACGGGCACGGCCGCAAGCGGGTGAAGACCGCACACGGGGAGGTGGACATCGCCACCCCGCGGGACCGGAACGGGACCTTCGACCCACTGCTGCTGCCTAAACGGGAACGGGTTCTGAACGCCGAGCTGGACCTGAAGATCATCAAGCTCTATGGACTGGGGATGAGCCAGCGCGACATCAGCGACCATGTGCGCGACCTCTACGGCATCGAAGTGAGCGAAGCCACCATCAGCGCGGTGACCGACCAGGTGGTCGCCGATGTGCAGGCATGGCGGCAGCGCCCCTTGGAAGCGCGTTACGCCATCGTATGGCTCGATGCCATCCATTTCAAGGTGAAGGAAGAGGGTCGCGTGGTGAACAAAGCCGTTTACACCGCCCTTGGCGTGGGCCCCGATGGCCACAAGGACCTGCTTGGCCTCTACGTTGGCCAGCACGAAGGCGCCAAGTTCTGGCTGAGCGTGCTGCACGACCTACGCCAGCGCGGGGTGGAGGACATGCTGATCGCGTGCATCGACAACCTCAGCGGCTTCTCCGAGGCCATCGCGCTGGTGTACCCGCAGAGCGACATCCAGCTGTGCATTGTGCATCAGGTGCGCAACACCTTGAAGTACGTGAGCTACAAGCACTACAAGGAAGTGGTCAAGGACATGCGGGCCATCTACCGGGCACCCAACGAGGAGCGTGCCCTGCAAGCACTGGAAGTGTTCAGCGACAAATGGGGCGAGCGCTATCCGCAAGCGGTGAACTCCTGGCGCATCAACTGGCCGCTTCTGGCCAGCCAATACCGGTACAGCGAGCGTATCCGGCGGCTGATCTACACCACCAACCCCATCGAGGGCTTCCATGCCCAGTTGCGCAAATACACCAAGACCAAGCGCGTCTTCGAGAACGACATGGCCCTGCTCAAACTGCTCTTCTTGGCCCAGCAGCGCATCGTGGAGAAGATGGCCGCAAAGCCCATCTTCGCCTGGCGTGAGATCGCAGCCGAGTTACGCTTGCTCTTCGGACCGCGCTTCGATCCACAACTGGCCAACACCGATCAACACGTTATCAGTCTCCCCCAGACCCCCTCGTTGAAAACCCAACTACATCAACAACATCAGTGATCAAGATCGTGACACACTTAATCTAACAGACCCCGCAAGCGCGGTGCTTCGCTCTCACCCAGTTCGTCTAACTCGGAAGCCATCAGTTCTATGTACCCTTCAATCCTCTTCCTCAAGAGAACGGCCCTCTCAAGAGGGTTAATGCTCGAACTCAAGGATGGCTCCACGTCTTCATCAGGCAAGTCACTTACCCCCATACCTAGAAGCCCGAGACCAACAGAGGGGTCGTCAAAAAGAGTCTCAATCGCTTCACGGAGTCTGGGGCGGATGTGATATGTCATAATTCCTGCCCTAAGCTCAAACTCACCAGCGCACAAGCACGTGCACCAGGTCTGCTGACTTC